>JABGQT010000173.1 GCA_018648685.1 Anaerolineae bacterium | reverse complement strand
AGGAAATTCGCTCTGCCCTAAAGATCGCCGACTATGTTTACGTCCTCGACTTAGGGCGCAACAAGTTTGATGGACCCGCTGAAGAGTTCACTGACTTAGAAAAAGCTTTTTGGTCCTAAGCTAAATAAACCTGGATGGATAGAACTTTACGGCTTTTAGCGTGTCAAATAGAAATACCCCGTGTGGTAAGCAAGGAACAGAAAACAGCTCATTTGAACGCTCTCGCAAAAAAAATTGCAGATTATTTATCAGAATCTGAAACCGGTGCCGACTTGATCGTACTGCCAGAATTATCTACGATTGATTATTCAAGAGCCTCGTTTGAACAGCTGGATCAACTTTCTGAACCTTTGGACGGCGAATCTTTTATAGTTTTTAGCCATCTCGCAAAAACACACGGGGCTTTTATTGCCTACGGAATGCCGCGCGTCGAAAACGGAAATTACTTTATCTCACAAATCATAGTAGATGATAAAGGTAATTATGTAGGGCATTACGACAAATTACACATGGCCCAATTTGGTGCTTCGATGGAGAAGGAGTATTTCCAAAGAGGGAAACAATTATTAACCTTTGATGTCAAAGGTATCAAAGTAGCACCTGTGATTTGCTACGATCTCAGATTCCCGGAACTTTACCGGGAGCTTTGCCATACGCGCGGCGTTGAGCTTATTATCCATTCTGTTGCCTTTTATAATGATGAATCTTATCCTAGCTGGCATCATTTTGTGATTACGCGGGCAATGGAAAACCAGGTTTATTTTCTAAGCCTTAATCGTGCTGGGAAAAATTACGGCTCATCAATCTATTGCCCGCCCTGGATAGACCACAATATCAAAGCAACTGTTCTTCCTAAACCTGAAACCTTTGCTATCTTTGAAGTTGATGGGAACATACTCAAGCAAGCACGTGAGGTATTTCCTTTTCAGGTAGATATGCTAGAGAGTTATACAAATCTCGATTAACATGCGTAAAAGACAATAATTTTTTGGGGTCTATAAATTTCGCAAAAAAACACTCTCAATGCAAAATTACAACGAGAGTGTTTTCTTTTTTAGAGCGAAGAATTCAAAATTAGCAAAATCTACTCATAAGCCAGTACTTCATTGATCGTCAACTTTGCTGCGTTTCTGGCGGGCATAATGCTAGCGATAACCGAAAGAACGATCACAATACCCAACCACAAGAAGATGCCTAAGGGTGTAAACTTAAGTGTCATAGCTGATCCCATCATCGTTTCACCAATGATCGTAAGCAAGAAATCGCTAATGGGGAAAGATAAGCCTATTGCCAATGCCCAGGTTATCATCCCGATTACCAGCCCTTCGATAATGACCGACTGCATGATGACTTTATCGACCGCGCCAATAGTGCGCATCACACCGATTTCACGAGTCCGCTCGAGGACGTTGATGCTCATTGTTCCGGTTAAACCGATACTTCCCACAAAAGCGGTTAAAACCGCCATAATCAACAAAAAGATGATTAGCGCGTTCATCCCCTGCGAGGCATTTTTCCGCAATACCGTACCAGATTGTACACTTTTTATTGCGAAATTTTCATTATTCAGGTGTTGGTCTATGCGTTGCGTTAACTCATTTTGCGAACTTATATCTTGCAAAGCGGTAGTGGTAACGCGATAAGAATTTGCCTGATCAGGCAAATTTATTTTGGTAGAAAGAAAATCAAAAGTCGCATAGCCCAACGGATCGCCGAGCATATCTATAAATCGAAAAACACCCACAACTTCCCATTTTTCTACTCGTTTTCCAGAAATTTTGATATTCAGCATATCACCAGGCTTAAGGTCAGGGTAAAAATTATAAATAGAATCAGAGACAACAATGCTTTTCTCTTCTCCGGGCAAAAGCCAACGCCCCGCCAAAAACTCAGAATTGAGCAACTGTGTATCTTGTGGCGGCGCAGTGATAGAAAAATTAGAAAGAACTTCACCCTGCTCATCCACGAGTTCTGCCATCGCCCCCCCCCAGGCTTCTACAGCTTCTGTTTCGGGAATTTGGAACAAGGCTTGGTTTACTTCACTAACGCGATAGGGATGCTGAAAGGTAACCGTTACATCGCCCATAAAATGCTCCATGAGCTGATCCATCACGTTGTCCATTGAATCTCGCACATTGAAAACAGCGATAAAAACAGCCCCAGCAACAGTGAGCGTAAAGATAGTAAGCAGCAAACGTCCCTTTTTGCGGAAAGTATTACGGAAGGATAACAGGATGGGACGGGAAATCTTGCTGACCCACTTGGCATCGAAATTGAATAACGCCCTCTTTTTAGGCTGGCTGCCCGGTCTAAAATTACTGATGGCGCGCCGAACGCTGGTTTTCGCCCCACTCTTAACCGGGAAGAATCCCGCGCCCAATGGGATCAGAAAAGCGATTATAACCTGCGCAATAATTGCCGATGGCACAATCCGAAATCCCTGCAAGACAGCTCCCAGCAAAGATGCGATGGCGAAAGAAAGAAGATACCCCGCCAACGCCCCAAGCGGGATAGCAAAAAGCAAGGCTATTAGCCCATAGATAACAATCAGGATCAAATACATGCCCAAAATCTGTTTGCTACGTCCGCCAACCAGTTTCATAATACCGATTTGACGTAATTGTTGGGTCATCAATGCATTGAGTGTATTGATAATTAGCGAGCTACTTAGAATGGTAATTAAGCCGCCCAATACACCAAGTATGCCAACCACAGCCAGCATGGAATCAGTCATCGGGTGTTCAGTGGAAAGCCTTTCTTCTGTGCGGTAGATAATCCGCCCGCTGCGTTCAATTTTATCTTCTACAGCTAGCGTCACATTGGTGATGAGTTCACCATCGCTACCTTCGCCATCAACAGTAATATAGAGATGGTTGTAGACATAGCCCAAGCCCAGAGAGTGCAAGGTGTCCATTGTGACGTAGGCATTATTGGTTGCGTCTGGGTCGGGCTTCGATGTTAATTGATCGGTAACAAGCCCAACAACAGTCAATTCGTGGGTAGATTCATCGGGCAGTTGGATATTGAGAGTATCCCCAACCTGAAAACCGCTCACATGCACCATATCCTGACTAATCAAGACTTCACCCCTTTTGGGGTATGCGGTGCCTTCGATGGGTTTAAGGAGATTAATCTCTCCATCGAAGTCTGAAAAACCGAGCATTTTAAGATTTTGGGGGTTTTCATCATCACCGAGACTTGCGCGCACATTAAGCGAGTGCTGTCCTTCCACATCTTCTATGCCCTCGATTTTTTTCAAGCTCTGCACAAGACCATCGTCAAAATCGTCTGTCCAAATTTCGATATTGGGCGGGTTGCCAGATGCGTAGCTTTGGTTTATATCTGCATCAAGAATTGCATAGGAAGTGATAACCATACCGATGGCAAAAACACCAACAGCGATCGAAGCAACGACCAAGATGGTGCGGGTTTTGTCATCCCAAAGATCGGAGAAGACCTTGCTCCAGCGAGGTTTTAGAAGATTGGGTTTTATGTCTGCTTTCATCGGTCTGTCTTCCTTCTGCGGTTCTCTGAGAGCCGCGCGCTTGCGGTTTCTTCAATTGCCCGACGTGTCAGCGTGGAGCCATCAACCAGATCGAAAAAGAATTTTCTAGGCAAGACTGCCAATTCCGCACCTGCGCTCGCGCCGCGCACCTGGGCGATTGTATCGCCGCCTTGTGTCAGTTCCACTTCGCCAAAGAATTGTCCGCAGCCCAACTGCGCTAATTGCGTTTCTTTTCCAGCGCGATTTGTGGCAATAATATCCACTTCACCAGCCGTGATCATAAAGAAGTTATCGACCTTTTCGCCTTCTTTTAGGATGGTTGCACCCGGAGCGATTCTTCGTCTTTCAGCTTCTTTCGTCGTCTCCAGCATCTGCCCGTGAGAAAGGAAAGGTAAGGCCCGTGCAACAGCTTGGTCGATGATCTCACCATCCGATAAGATAATGGTTTGGTCGGTGCGTTGCGTTATGGACGGGTCATGCGTGACGATCAAAATCGTCTTGCCCTGTTTCGCCAAATCTTCAAAGAGATTCAAGATATTATCGGCAGATTTCGAGTCGAGATTACCCGTTGGCTCATCCGCCAAAATGATAGATGGGTCTGTCGCCAACGCGCGCGCGATTGCTGCGCTTTGCTGCTGTCCGCTCGAAACGGCGGTAGGGAGCTTATCGGCTTCTTCCTCTAGCCCGACCATTTTGAGCAATTCCATGGCGCGTTGGGGGCGTTCATTGAAGGCGTAAAGATTGCAATAATCCATCGGCAAAATGGTATTTTCGAGCAAAGTCAGCGTTGGCAATAATTGGAAGAATTGGAAAACAACGCCCAAGTTTTTTCCGCGCCAGAGAGAACGCTCACTCTCGCTCATTTTGTAAATATCTTCACCGCCGATCAAGACTTCCCCATCGGTGGGATGGTCAATGCCCGTGATCATATTCAGCAGCGTAGATTTCCCGCAACCCGACTTACCGACAATGGAGATGAATTGACCATAATCGAGTTGCAGGTCAACGGATTTCAGCGCAACGAATTTGCCAGCAGCGTTCTCGTAGACTTTATCCACATCTCGAAGAATGATGGCTGGTTTTTCTGAAACACGCTCGTTATTGCATTTTTTGCTTTCGCTCAAGAGAATTGGCGCATCACTTGTCACGCTTGTTTCGCTTGTCACACTTGATGCACTTATTACGCCATCAGTAATATGAAAACGGCGTGTAAATCGGGGCGCAAAGCTCTCGTCGTGTGTGACCATGACGACTGTTTTGCCTTGCTCAACCAGCTTCTCGAAAATCTGAAAGATGGTTTCAGCAGTGACGCTATCCAAATTCCCCGTCGGCTCGTCGGCGATGATAAGTTGGGGGTCATTCACTAAGGCTCGCGCAATCGCAACGCGCTGTTTTTGCCCACCAGAGATATGCGCAGGGATTTTATAAGCATGTTCGGCGATGTCAACCAGTTCTAATAATTCGAGTGCGTGCTCTTTGCTAACGCGGGGTTGATAGGCACCCAAAAAGTCGGGGGGCAGCATCACGTTCTCGGCGAGATCAAGTGTGGGCATCAGCTCGAAGGATTGATATATAATGCCGAGATTCTCTCCTCGCCACCGAGCAAGCCTATCTTCGTCGAGCGTTTCGATGGCGGTATCGTAGAAGCGGACGCTTCCCGAAGTCACCTCGCTTACGCCGGAAATCATATTCAGAAAAGTCGTCTTTCCTGCGCCCGATTTTCCGGTGATCCCCAAAAATTCACCCTTTCGAATATCTAGGTTGACGTGGTCGAGCGCCGTAAATGGAATTTCGCCTGTCTGGTAGGTTTTTACGACATCCTGCAATTGAATGACCGTATTGCTGTTTTCGCTCATATTACTCAGCAAATTCAACGAGCGCCGTCATGCCCCAACGCATTGCGGGATTTGTCTCGTCCAGCGCGATGGTCACTTCGTAAACGACATCGCCCTGGCTCTCGGAGAAAGTTTGCCCGATGGATAGCACGGTGCCCGTCAGCGGGGATTCTGGCATTGCGTCGAGTGTAATGGTGGCTATTTGCCCCTCGGCGATGTTAACCACATCCAATTCTGTTAAATCGGTGGTCTTAACCAGCCAACTGGAGAAGTCGGCAATTATAGCGGATGCCTGCCCCATATTCACCCTTTCACCGACCTTGATATTCAGGTTTGCTACCGTACCCGAAATGGGTGCCCAGAGTTGGGCATTGGAGAGCGCATTTTCTGCGACTGAAAGATTTCTCTGCGCCGCAATATCATTTCCAGCCAGAAGGTTGGCATAATCTTCCTGTGCCTGTGCTAAACGAATTTTTGCTGTAGCTACATTGGTTTCTCTGTTCATCCAGATCAGGGCTTGGTTGTAATCTGCCCAGGCATCTTCTACGGCATCTTCCAAATCTTTGATATAACCGCGAGGATTATCATAGCCCCAATAAGGCTCAAAATCATCACGTGCTTCGTTAACTTTAATCAGCATCGCTTCTGCAGCTTCAGCGGGAGTCATCCCATCGAATTCTGAGGGGATGGAGTATTCATCCAGAATTTGTTGAGCAACGCGCAAAGCTTTGTAGGCATCGGCAACTTCGGTCAATATTGCTGCTTCGGCGCGTTCTAATTCGTCCTCAGCATTTTTCAGGTCCATTTCAAGAAGATCGATATTTTCCAAGCGAGCAAGAATCTCGCCTTCTTCAATTTCTGCGCCTTCAACGACGAGGACTTCATCCACGATGCCGCTAGCCGAGAAAGAAATATCGGCATATTGAACAGGCTCAAGCCGACCTTCGGTGATGATTCGGCTAGCAACCGTTGTTGGCGGGAGCACAGTTTCTTCTGTTTCGGCAGGTGCGGCAGCACGACATGCGCTCAGTAATGTTGCAAAGATAATTAAGATAAAAAGAGTGGTATAGCGTTTCATTATGGTTTTTCCTTATTTTTGTGATTCTTTTTTGATCACAAATGGATGCGAATTTTTCGAATGTTACGAATAAAGCCCTTTTTGTGGTTTCGAAGTTTGTAAAAGTATTCGTGCCATTCGCACAGGTGCATTAAAAATGTGTAGAAAATGCTTTTCGTTTCTCCGCTCACCCTGACCTTCGCTATGCTCAGGTCGTCTCTCTCCCAAAATGGGAGAGGGGAGTCCCCTTCCCCGTTTATCGGGGAAGGGCTAGGGATGGAGTCAATCTACAACATTTTAGTACACCTCATTCGCACTATTCGTCTTATTCGTGATACTTATTCTTCAGCACTTTCAAAATACTCAATAGCAGCAGACATCAAACGGATAAATGTTTGGCTATCTTCTTCGCCTAAGTATTCGATTAACCCAAAAAGTTTTTTGTCAGCATGGGCGACCAGCTCTTGTGCCAATCCCTTGCCTTGCTCTGTTAGCCCGACCAAGACAACACGTCGATCATTAGAATCAGGCAAACGTTCAATATAGCCGCCCTTTTCAAGGGGGTTTACCAAGTGGGTAATCGCTGCGGGCGTAATGCCCAATTGATTGCTTAGCTCAGATGTTTTGACCGTCCCTGTTCCGTCACCGAGACTGAAATATAACCTTCCCAGCAGCCTGCATTCGCTGGGTTTCAGCTCCCGGCTGGGGAGTCCTTCCAATTCCAAACGCGATATCCTTTTGAATATCTGAGACAACTCTTGCGCTCGGTTTTGTGTTTTTTTATCCATCATTCCATCGCTTCATATTCTTTAGCAAATAAATAGTTTATCAACTAAACTATTTAAGTCGCAAGATTTTACGCGAGAGTTTATTTAGAGTCAAGCCCTTTCGGACTAGAAATCAATAGTTTACGATTTTACGAAAATAACTTTATTGCGAGCGAAGTGATTATCCCCTTGCCTTTATCCATTTCCCCATAAATTCTCAACAAAACAGAATAATTGTGCCATTCCCTGCGCTACAGGGGCGGTATCAATATATTCTTGCGACGTATGCGCCCCACCGCCCGTAGAAACCCCTAAGCAAATTGCGGGATAACCTCGACTAAGGGGGATATTCGCATCTGTTGAACTGATCACCAAAACCGGCTCAATTCCCTGCTCAACAAGCGATTGCTCTGCCAATTTAACCAAAGGATGGGATTCTGAAATCTCACCAGCCGGTCTGCTCCCGATCTCCTCCGCGACGACCTTGATATTTGGCTGGGTCGCTGACGCAATTAACGTTAGTACCTCCCGAACCAATTCCGCTAAAGCCTTCGCAGACTCAGAGCGTAAATCTAACTCACAAGAAGCCTCTGCTGCGATGGTATTAACCGAAATCCCCCCGGAGATCGTGCCAATATTCAATGTCGTGCGTGGGTCTGTGGGCAGTTCCAAGACAGTTAGTTTATTGATCAAAGCTGCTAACTCATGGATAGCGGAAGGGGTACCATAATTTCCCCACGAGTGACCTCCCTCGGTGGAGACAGAAATTCGATAACGGCACACGCCCAAAGCACGATGGTAGATATATCCCAACGCCATCCCTTCTAATGCCAGATAAGCGATAGGGCTATCTTCAAAGCGGTCAACCACGGCACGCATTCCCCTAAGATTGCCCAATCCCTCTTCGCCTGTTGTGGCAACGAGCCAAATATCTCCGAGGGGCTGGATATTTTTCTCACGCAGCATCCCTATCAGGATGGGCATTGCTGCCACAGCGAGAGAGTTATCACCGATGCCCGGTCCCGTGATCCTGTTTGGGTCACGAGTGATACGAAGATCTGTTTGCGCGGGGAAAACTGTATCAAGATGGGCACAGATCACGAGCGGGGCACCCATCCCCTTGCCGGGATATTTCCCATAAATATTCCCCGCATCATCTACAGAAATTTCGTCTAACCTTTCTTTTACAAAAAGTTGGCGCACAAATTCTCCGCGCTTTTTCTCATCAAATGTCGGCGCAGGGATCTGTTGAATAGCGATGGCTAAATCCAGTAAATTTTCCATCATATCTCTCGGATCATGCCGATCATTGCTTCGAGACGGGCTTGCGCAAGACCAGGCAAAACCTCGGTGGGATAAAAGGGCCCGCTCCCTTCCATACTGAGGGAGGCAGAGACATTGCCCTGCGCAGCGGCTCGAAGCGGATCTTCTGTTTGCTGAAAACCTGCCAGAAAGCCTCCGCAAAAAGCATCGCCTGCGCCTGTTGGGTCAGCAACACGAGAGGCATAAGCTGGGAGTTCCCAGCGTTTTTTAGCCTGAGCATCGTAGAGGAGTTGCCCTGCTTTACCACGCTTAATAAGAATGAGCTGAGACCCAAAATCACCAAGTTCTTCTGCCATTTCCCACAGGTCGTGAGTTTCTCCCCAAAAGAGTTGCCTAAGTTCTTCTTCAGAGGGCATGAAGGCTGTAAGCCCATCGAGGAAGAGGTGCAAATCTTGTCGGCGGCTGGGATTCATATATTGTGGCAAAGGGTCTAAAGTAATAATATTGGCAGATGCCGCCCTAAAAGCCGTTAGCAATTGTCCTTGACTCTTAAAATCGAGCGGGGCAATATGTAAGGCTTTGCTCTGCAAATAGTCAGCAGGGATTTCTGTCACTAAAGGCGTTGCGGGATGGCGCTCTACTTTAAATTTTTCTCTCTTTTCAGGAGGTCGATAACCCAAAAGGGCTTTCGGAAAGCTTAGCTCACGCTGAGCAAAATGCCGAACGGGGTTAGATCGGGCAAGTTCACGCTCTTCGCTATAGGCTCGAAAGGAACGTAAATCAAGAGAACCTGGAATAATTTGTATTCCCTCTATGTTGATTTGGTATTGCTTAAAGTTTTCAAACCACTGACGAGGGTAATCTTCACCGACACGAGCAAGTAAGGCAATTTCTTTTTCCCAGACTGCAGCAGCGCCTGCAGCATAAAGAGGGCTACCCCCTGCTCTATCAAGAATGGGTGTTCCTTCTACTGGCAGAATATATTCCCTATTAAGACGACCAGCGAAGAGGATGTTTGGAATCATTTAATGTTGAAAAACGCGCTCTGCTGCGTTGAATTGATCGCGATCTAGAGGGAGCAAAAAGGCAAATTGGCTGCCTTTACCGAGAATACTTTCTGCCCAGATTTTTCCCCCGTGCAATTCAATCATCACCTTGGCAACAGATAGCCCAAGCCCCATGCCCCCATGCTGTCTCGTTAGATGAGATTCTACTTGATAAAAACGCTCAAAAATATGTGGCAATTCTTTGGCTGTGATACCAATGCCATCGTCAATAATCGCCACCTTCGCATATCCGGGAATTTGTTCCATAATAATAAATACATGCCCTCCCTCTGATGTGAAAGAGACAGCGTTCTTTAGCAGATTTCCTAAAGCAATCCCTATTTTTTCTGCGTCACCTTCAAGTAAAAGATCGGGATGCTTAATATCTGTATGAAAACTGACTTTCTTATCCTTTGCTTTCTCTTGAAAAGCATCAATATTTTCCTTGATCAAGTTAGGCAGAGAAAATTTCTTCATACGGATACTTGCGGCACCACTCTGGAAATTCTGAACATTGGACAAATTTTCAATAATCTCTTTGAGTTTTGCTCCGCTGCTAATGATCGTGTCCAATTGTTCATGGTGCTCTTCTTCAATCACTTCGCGTAAAAAGGTAGAATGCCCAATAATTAACCCCAAAGGTGTGCGCAATTCATGTGAGGCGATAGCGATAAAATCTTTCTTCATCTGCTCAAGTCTATCTGTCGCGGCTTGCATTTGTGTTACGCGTTGCTCAAGGTCCATATTCTCAAGAATCAACGCGGCTTGCGATGCCAAAGTCTCTAGGATTATGACATCTTCTCCGTTATAATGGGCGCGGTTTACCTTATTAATAGCCTCTAAAACACCAACGCATCGCCCCTGAACAAGAAGAGGAATTGCCAAGATCGAATTGGTTTGGAACTTAACTGCCTGATCTACCTCTGAATAAAAGCGCTTATCTTCTTTAACGTCTTGGATCACGAGCGGTTCAGCATGTTGATAAACCCAACCCGCGATGCTTTCATCGACAGGTACACGCAGACTCTGCATTGAATCTTTTTGAAACCAAGGAGCGGCAAGAAAATGGAGATGCCCATCCGCTTCTTCATATTTTAGTATCGAAGCAACTTCGCTATTAGTTAACTTGCTGGCAACCGAAATAACCGATTGAAGCACGGTTTGGTAATCTAATTCGGCACTAAGGGTCCGCATAGATTCAAGTAGATGCTCACGATTTGAAAGGCTTTTCTTTATCGTCATAAGGAGTTCCTAGGAATGGATTATACTCCTTTCGAGAGCAAGAAAGCTTTTCATAAACATATTGTAAGGCAAAAGAAAAGTACAAAAAATCA
>JABGQT010000053.1 GCA_018648685.1 Anaerolineae bacterium | reverse complement strand
GCAATATCTCGAAATGGTTTTGTTCGGAGATAAATTTCATGCGTAAGCCCTGCCTTTCCGCATCAAAATCATTACGCATCTCGTTTCACGCTATAATTATTTCACCATGAAGCATATAAAATTTCTTTTCCTAACGCTCTTCGCCACGTTCATCCTTTCACAAACATCCGCCTACGCACAAAATGGTCTCTCGACAGTGATGACAATGACCATAGACGGCGTAATTGCCCCCGCATCGCAGCAATATCTCGAACGGGCAGTCCAAGTTGCCGAGCGGCAAAATGCCGAGATGCTAATTTTGCAATTAAATACCCCCGGCGGCAGCGTTGACACGATGAACGAGATGCTCCAGACGATTCGCGGGAGCCATGTGCCCATCATCGTTTACGTTTCGCCAAGTGGCGCAATGGCAGGCTCCGCAGGAACGATGATCACGCTCGCCGGGCATGCCTCTGCGATGGCGCCCGAGACAATTATCGGGGCAGCCAGCCCGATCAATTCAGACGGCTCAGATATTGGCGAAACCGCCAAAGCCAAAGAAATAGAAGCGCTCAAGGCTACAGCGCGCACATTGGCAGAAAGACGCGGCGACGAAGCAATTGCACTCGCTGAAGCCACTATCGAAGAAGCACGTGCTGCTTCAGCAACTGAAGCGCTCGAAATCGGATTGGTGGATTTCATCGCCAATGATCTTGGCGACTTGCTCGCTCAACTTAATGGTTTTAAAGTCACGGTCAACAATCAGCCACGCACCCTTTCTACAACCAGCACCCTCGTCGAAGATATTCCCCTTACATTATTAGAGCAATTGCTCAAGATGCTCACTGACCCCAATATCGTCTTTTTGCTGATCGCTATCGGCACGCAAGCGATCTTCATCGAGTTGGGCAGCCCGGGCGGCTGGGTGGCAGGGTTTATCGGCGTGGTCGCACTCGCTCTTGCCACTTACGGGATGGGCATTTTACCCGTTAATTATTTCGGAATCATTTTCATCATCATTTCCTTCGTTCTTTTCATACTCGATGTCAAAGCGCCCACGCATGGTGCGCTCACAGCAGCAGGGATCGGATCTTTTGTGGTCGGTGCGCTGGTGCTTTTTAATTCTGCTGGCACGCCCGAATTCGCCCGCGTTTCGGTCCCGCTGGTCATCACCGTTGCCTTGCTTATCGCCGCCATGTTTACTGCCATTCTCTCTTTTGCTTTACGCGCGCTGAAAGCCCCTATCCGTACAGGACAAGAGTCGGTGGTTGGCAAAACAGGTTTTGCTAAAACAGATTTTGCCCCAGACGGGACAGTTCGGGTGGGCAGCGAGCTTTGGAGCGCAGAAAAAGCTAATTCAACGGAAGCAATTTCAAAAGGAGAGCGGATCGAAGTTGTCGAAGTTGAAGGTTTAAGGTTGAAAGTTAAGAAGATTTAGCATGCGTCGCACCAACCAGATGGATTAATTCCGTTAAACGGAAATTGTCAAAGCTGGCAGATTATCCGTCTAACATGGTGCGACGCACACCCAAACAAAAAACGAATCATACGAGGATTTATGCCTGCTACCCCTACCCGAGACAGAATCTCGCCATCAAAATCTACCGCTAAACCCCAACGCCGCCCTGAGTGGATCAAAGTGAAAGCGCCATCGGGCGAGACGCAAAAGCAGATCAAAGCACTGATGCGACGCAAAGAATTGCATACGGTTTGCGAAGAGGCGATGTGCCCAAATATGGGTGAGTGCTGGGGCTCCGGCACAGCGACCTTTTTGATGCTCGGTGATGTTTGCACGCGTTCCTGCGGCTTCTGCGACATAAAACACGGCATGCCCACCCTGCTCGATTGGGATGAAGCAGAGCGTGTAGCACAAGCTGTAAAATCAATGGAATTGAAGCACGCCGTGATCACATCTGTAAATCGAGATGAGCGCAGAGACGGCGGGGCACCGATCTTTGCGATGGTTATCCGCCGCATCCATGAAATACTGGATGATTGCTCAGTAGAAGTTTTAATTCCTGATTTTAAAGGCTCTGTAGAAGCTCTAAAGATCGTGATGGATGCTCGCCCTGAGATTTTGAACCACAATGTAGAGAGCGTGCCACG
This sequence comes from Anaerolineae bacterium, assembly GCA_018648685.1. GTDB lineage: Bacteria > Chloroflexota > Anaerolineae > Anaerolineales > Villigracilaceae > Desulfolinea. The sequence continues at coordinate 8,773 of JABGQT010000053.1, read as the reverse complement.
CCTTTTCAAATCTGTTCAGCCACAAAGCAATTATGCAAACACCAAAGCGACTTTGGTAAATGCCAAGAAGTTGTTGCCTACAGGGCTAACAAAATCGGGCATTATGGTTGGCTTAGGCGAGGAGATGGATGAGGTCAAAGAAGTGATCCGTGACCTGCGCAGTTGGGATGTGGATATTTTGACCATCGGGCAATATTTACAGCCAAGTAAAAAGCACCTGCCTATTGCGCGCTATTACACAGTAGAAGAGTTCAAAGAATTGGAAGATTTTAGCAAAAATTTGGGCTTTCCGTGGGTCGAGTCGGGGCCGCTCGTGCGCTCTTCCTATCATGCTGCAGAGCAGGTGAGAGGATTGAGCGAGGGGTTTAGACGATAATGTTATTCGCAATCTAAATTCGAGCGAAACTATGCCAAAATGGATAGACGAAATAAAATATGATCTAGGTTTTCTTAAATCGCACACGCTCCAACCGCAGTGGTTTAAGATCGTCAAAATCTTCATTTTGTTATTTCTTTTAGCGGGATATTATTTTCTTTTTGGCTTACCTAAGACATTCCTATTCTTCGTCACATTCATCCTCCTGATGAGCATTGTTCATTTTACCTATCGCTCAAAAACAAAGAAATACACAAGAAATTGGCTCGATTTTGTTATCAACAAAGATGGTGAAGAACCGAAAAGGATCGGAAAGTATTATTATCCAGTCATTATTTTAAATGCAACTATTGCTTATTTCATCAGTCAGTTGCTAGACTGAAGATGTTATACAGAAAACAAATAAATGCATAAATTCTTATCAGAAGATCGCGCTCAACTCGACAAAATTTTAGAGGATATTCTCTCGGAAGCAAACCGCTTTTTATCAGAAGTAGACACACGCCCTGTTGGGACAGTTTCACCAGCTAATATCGAAAAAATAAATATTTCTAATAAAGGGATCGGCGCTCTGAAAACGCTAGAACTTTTCAAAGAACGCTATGCTGCATGGATGAGCGGCAGCGCGGGTCCACGTTATTATGGTTTTGTAACGGGAGGGGTCACGCCCGCAGCATTGGCTGGGGATTGGCTAACAAGTGTTTATGACCAAAACAGTTTGGGGTCAGATGAGTCAATTGCCCCGCAGCTGGAATTAGAAACCATCACCTTACTGCGTCAACTATTTGAGTTGCCCGATGATTACACAGGCTCCTTCGTGACCGGAGCAACGATGTCGAATTTTGTTGGCTTGGCGCTAGCTCGTCAATGGGTCGGGCATCAACGGGGCATAAATTTTGCCGAGAAAGGTCTATGGGGAAGGGAAGCAATTCAAATTTTCAGTGCGACGCCGCATTCCAGCATCTATAAATCCCTGTCCATGCTTGGAATGGGACGTGAAGCGATCACGAGTATCCCCTGCATCCCAGATCGAGAAGCGGTAGATATTTCGATATTGGAAGATCATCTTAAAGCTCAAAATGGTCGAGCTTCTATCGTGGTCGCTAACGCAGGTACAGTCAACACCGTAGATTTTGACGATCTCGCTGCAATTGCGGCATTAAAAACACGCTATAAATTCTGGCTGCACGTTGACGCTGCCTTCGGCGGATTTGCCGCCTGTTCGCCAAAATATCGTTCTTTAGTAAAATGCATGGATCAAGCAGACTCCATTACAATTGATGCCCATAAATGGCTAAATGTGCCTTATGATGCGGCGATCCAATTTACGCGTCACCTAGATTTACAAGCTGAAGTTTTTCAAAATGCGGCTGTGTATCTTGGGCAGGAAATTAGCGCTAGTAATTTTGTCCACCTAACGCCTGAAAATTCACGTCGTTTGAGAGCAATGCCAAGCTGGTTTTCGCTGATGGCATACGGAAAAGAAGGGTATGCCGAGATCGTGGAGCGAAATTGCCGATTAGCAGAATGGTTGGGGAATAAAATTGAACGCTCAGGTGCCTTTGAATTATTAGCCCCCGTACATTTAAACGGGATATGCTTTACTTTCAAAAAAAGAGTAGAAAGAGCATCCTTTGATCTGGTCAAAGCCTATTTGCGAAAGCTAAAAGAAAAAGGCGATATTTTCCTAACCCCAACCATTTATAAAGGGATTCCTGCCATTCGAGTATCCATTGCAAATTGGAAAACAACCCAAAAAGATGTAGAAATTGCCTGGCAATCCATCCAGCATGAGATAGAAGAGTATGTTTAGATATTTTTGCTTTTACTGGTGGTTGAGTAGCCCTGGATGCTTTTTCAGGGCGTATCGAAACCACAAAACTAAACTATTTTTATCGACTTGTTGGTTTCGATACGGCGACCCCGCCAAGACCCTGCGGTGCAGGCAAACATCGCCTACTCAACCAACGACATTCCTTTTTACCAAACTCTCGGTAGCTAATAATATCAGCACATCTGTTTGCTGATTTTCAAAGGTAAATAATCATGAATACTTACGGACAAGAAAACGAATTCAACTGGTCACTTTCGGGCATGATTGGGGGCTTTCTAATTGTCACAAGCGTCGGCGTCCTGCTCTGGGTGGTCATATCTCTATTTTTATTATTTACTGACTCTAGCGCCTTCTTTGTCTTGGAAGAGATCGTCCCTGCAAAGATCATCCTCGCAGATGTTGAAGGGAGTGAGCTTCTATTTCTGCGTGAACTGCTCATCTTTGGCATTCCAGTCTGGGCACTGTCCGTGGGTACACGGATCGGGATCGTATTACTCAAAAATGGGGTAAAGCTGGCTGAAAAACCAAAGAAAAAGACATAATAATGAAAGAAAAAGTATTTGCCCAATGCCAAGACATCTTCTCTGAATGGCAAAAACTCTCCATCACAGACTTCGATTTTGACGACCCCAAAGGCTTCTCCTCTTTCACAATGGGCGTGCGCTCAAGGCGACGAGATGTACAACTAAAGGCAATTTTATACAGACAGCTGGAAGGCAAAGAAAATGCCATTCTCGATTTTGAAACAGAGAAAGAAGTCTTCCTGATTCTTGGCAAAAATCAAATTGCTGCCCATTGTCATCATTATGATGCAGGCTATCGCATCGAAAGCTTTTATCAGGGGCGCACGCTGCAAAGCCAAGAACTTTTTGACCCTGAAGTTTTACAAAAGATCGCCAATGAACTTTATCGTTTTCACCAACTTAGTCCCCCATCTCTGCCGCAGGAAAGCTTTTTCGAATTATTGCATAAAAAATGGGGAGCAATGGCAAAGCATATTCTGGAAGAAAAATCTCATCTTTTCCCAGCCAATGAAAGACAAATGTGCGAAGAGCTGCGTGAAATCTACAGCTCCGAAACCTTTGAAAAAGTAAAGGCCTGTCTCCCTGAAAGCGAATTATCTTTCTGTCATAATGACACCTATCATGGCAATATCATGAAACTGGATAGCGGAGAGATAAAATTGCTCGACTTTGAGTTCTCCTGTCTCAACCACAAGGTCTATGATTTCTCCAATCTCTTTGCAGAAACGGTGATGCGTCACAAGCAGCCTGACTATCCTTATTTCAGGATCGCTGAAGCAGAGTTTGGCAGAAAAGAGTTGGGGACCCTCATCAATTTCTATTTGGAAAACGCAAGTTTCTCGTCCAGTGCGGAGCGGGAAGGAGAGTTCCAAAAACTGCTTCGGGATACGAAAAAGATGCTTCCCCTTTCCCATTATAAATATGCCATGGCAGCGTTACCATTGGCTATAGAACCTATCCAGAAAATTCGCTTTATCCCTTATGCTTACCAACGCTTTAAAAAATTTCTAGAAGCTTATGATCAAATGGAGAACAATCTATGACCCTACTCACAAATATCCTTATCAGCATTATCGCTCTTCAACACATCGCCTTTCTAGTATTGGAAATGTTTTATTGGGATAAACCCCTCGGTCGGCGTGTTTTCGGGCACAGCAAAGAATCGGCTAAAGTATCCAAAACGCTGGCTGCAAATCAAGGCTTATATAACGGCTTTCTTGCAGCAGGATTATTTTGGGGATTAACCCTCGGCGCAGATGGAATGAGTGTCAAAATCTTCTTTTTGGCTTGCGTGCTCGTCGCAGGCATCTTCGGGGGAATAACCGCCAGCCGCAAAATTCTATATATCCAGGCATTACCCGCATTAATAGGGTTGGTCTTGACCTTTCTTTCATGAAACGCTAACAAGTACCAAAGGGGGGGTGAGAGAATATAGAGCCAAGATATAATTTAGTGCTATTTTCAAATCATTTTATTTAAAGAGGTTATATGAAAAAGTACTATCTATTTATTTTTACTGCAATACTTCTATTTTGGCTAAGCAGTTGTGTCCCATTAACACCTGTGCCGCCTTCCATCAGTGCTCTCATCGGCGAAGTCGAAAATGATGTTTCCCTAAAGCGTACAGCAGAATCACCTTTTGAAGAAGCCTTTGTCAATGACGAAGTCAAAGTCAATGCGCAAGTTAAAACAAGCGAAGATAGCCGCACACGCATTGATCTTTCCAGCGGAACAGTCATCCGTCTTGGACCAGAGAGCATTTTTACGCTCGAAATAAATCACGAAACCGACAATGGCTTACTAACTCGTCTCAAAGTGGAAGGCGGGCAGATCTGGATCGTTCTGAATGGTGGCTCACTCGAAGTCGAAACCTCCTCTGGGCTTGCAGGTGTGCGCGGCTCCTATATGTCTACAGGCTATGATTCCGAAAGTGGCGATGTGCGCATTACCTGTCTTGAAGGCCATTGTGCTGCAGAAAATGAATCTGGCGCGGTTGAATTCACCACAGGAGAAGCCGCCGACTTATCAGCCGATGGAGCTCCCCCAATAAAGAGCGAAATGACCGCCGAAGAATTCCAGATGTGGGCAGATAACGTCCCCGAAGCAAAATCACTCCTCCCCGCAGAACTTTTTATCACCCCCATGCCAACAGCTAGGGAACCAACACCAACACCAACGCCCACTCCAAAACTCGACTCATGCACCGTCACAAGCACCTATCTCCACATCCGCACCTGTGCAGATTCATCCTGCGAAACACTGGGATATGTCGAACTCGACGACACCCTGGAACTCGCTCAATCTGAATCGGAAGATGGTTGGATTTCCGTCATTTTCGAAGAGGAAGAGGGATGGGTCAATGCAGCTTTCTGCGAATAAAAAAAACGGATCGCGCCTGATTTAGGCTTGCCTCCCTTTAAAATACATCCACCAAGCCCCATCTTCTTAGCCTTTAAGGAGATGGGGCTTTATTATGCACCGACCAGATCATGGATCCACTTGCGGGAAAGAAAGCGCTTCATCATCACAAATAACTTGATAAATTCTTCACTAAAGACAAGCAGATAAACGCCTTCCACAGGGAGATGCAGAACAAATCCCCCGATCAACGCAGCCGGAACACCGATCAGCCAAACCGAAAATATCTCCATATACATGGCAAAGCGCGTATCCCCACCTGCGCGTAATGCGCCAATAAAAAGCATAAAATTGACCGAGCGCAGCCCGATAGTGAACGCGAAGATCATCATCAATTTTTTCGCGCTTTCCGCTACTTCAGGGGAAATTGCATAAAGCCCCACAACCGGCTCACGGATGAAAAACACGATCACGCCGATCAACAGAGAGAGCAGGAGGACAATGCTCAAATAACGGCGACCATGTTCAAAGGCGAGGTCTTTTCTCCCGGCACCGATCTCATTCCCGATCATGATCGCACAAGCGTTTCCCAAGCCAATGAAAAGAACGAAAGCGATCTCTTCAATCGCCGCATTGATCTGAACGGCTGCCATCGCCCCTGTACTGATATGGGCATATACAGCGTTATAGACCGTGATCCCCACCGACCAGGCAACTTCGTTCACAGCAGCAGGCATGGCTGTCTTCAAAACATGAAAGAGAAAGGCTCGCTTAAAGCGAAAGAATTGTGCAGGATGAACGGCAAGGGGCGTTTCCAGAACATAGACCAAGACCAGGATCAAAAGAAATTGGAAGACCCAGCCAAAAGCCGTCGCAATCGCTGCCCCGCGCACACCCAACGCGGGAATATCACCGACCCCGAAAATGAGCAAATAGCTGAGTATGGATTTCAGGATCAACGCGATCACGCTGACGACAACAGTCAATTTGACGCGAGTGATACTCCGCAAAACGGCGTAATAAGAGGTAACAATGGCTGTGAAAATATATGAAAGACCGACTATGCGCAAATAGCCGCTTGCTAACGCTATCACTTCGCTGTCTTTGGTGTAGAAGCGCAAGATCGTTTCCGGAATGATCGTCGCGGCGAGAGAGAAAAGTGTCCCGACTAATGTAGCGACTGTCAGGCTGATGCCCATCACCTTATGGATGCTCTCTTCGTCGCCCTTGCCCCAGAACTGGGCAGTGAAAATCGCCATGCCGCTGGTAACACCAAAGAGAAAGATGATCAGCAAAAAGAAAATCTGGTTCGCCAACCCCAAAGCAGCGATGGCGGTCTCGCCCAACTGCCCGACCATGAGTACATCCACCATATTTAATCCAGCCGAAATAAATTGCTGGAAAGCAACGGGGATCGCAAGGCTGAGCATCTTGCGCATAAATTCTTTGTCTCGAAAAAATGAAAGCTTCATAACTGCCCTAAAAAAGCAGTTTTCGATAATCTCATCAAAAACTGCTTAGCGTCTTGTATAGAAAGACTGATTGAACTTCAAAGATATTTACTCAGGCGCGGTCACCATAACATTGTCAAACCTGATATGCGAGCCGCCTTTATCAGAAGTTGAAACGATAAATCCAACTGTGCCGCTGGAAACGCGATCATCCTGAATGGTTTCAAGAAACTCGTCGTTGACGTATAGCTCAATTTTATTACCAATAGCGACCACTTTAATGTGATTGGTATTTGCACCTGTTTTGATCGCGCTGGAATATTTCCAATGGATAAGTTTTGTAGTTGGTTCGTCGACGTCAAGATTATCATAAACCAGCGTATAGTTGCCATCACCAGGAACACCAAAACAATAATCTTTCGTCGCATCGTAATAGCGTATCATGACACCATAAAGGTTATGATCTGGGCCTGCGACTTGTGTAGCATCAACTTCAAGAACAAAATCGGTAAAATCTTCCTCGCCAAGACAGGGGGAGAGCGCATACCATTTTGGCACAAGAACATCAATGTGGAAGGCACCCTCTTCTACAAAATATGCGATTTCATCTGTTGAATTGTCAAAAAAGCAGCCTGTTTCGCTAAATTCTTTTTCTTCAAAAAGAAGCTCAGGCGGCGTTGATACTGATGCAGGTTGTGAGAAGAGGGAGCAAGCGATAGTTCCTGATAATATTGACAGGATAGCAAAAGAACGATATTTTTTCTTTTCATTTCATACCTCTAAAATATTAAATATCTACTTCTACATCCAGTTATTCGTCCTCCGGCGCACGGCTAACGATGTAGAGCGGACGCCCTTTCGCTTCATCATAAAGGCGACCGATATATTCTCCCAAAATACCCAGCGAGATGAGTTGAACGCCACCCAAAAAGAGAACCGAAATGAGTGTCGTGGTTTGCCCTTCAAAAAAATGCGAACCTGTCATGCGCAAAATTGCGACAACGGGGATGGCGATGATCGCAAGCCCTGCTGAGGCAAAACCAAAATAGCTCGCAACCTGTAAGGGAAAATAGGAAAAACTTGTCACCGCATTTAGTGCAAGCTGAAGCATCTTCTTAAATGGATACTTGGTCTCACCAGCGGTACGGGCAGCTCGTTTATATTCCACGCCAACTTGCTTATAGCCGACCCAGGCAGACATCCCGCGTAAGAAGCGATGTTTTTCACGCATGGAATTCATTACATCCACAACTTTGCGGTCGAGAAGACGGAAATCGCCAGTATCAAGAGGGATATCCACATCGGTGATGCGATAAATAAGGCGATAGAAGATCGAGGCTGTCCAGAGTTTGAATAAGCTTTCTCCTTCTCGCTCGGCACGCACTGCGTAGACCACTTCGTAACCTTCTTGCCATTTTTCGATCAGGTCAAGAATCACTTCAGGCGGATCTTGCAAGTCAGCATCAATAATGGTGACAGCTTCACCACGGGTGTAATCAAGCCCAGCCGTGACCGCGATCTGATGTCCGAAATTGCGGGCGAAGATGACGGGGCGAATATCTTCGTTAATGGAAGCAAGCTCAAGGATACGTTCGGTCGAACCGTCTGTCGAGCCGTCATCCACGAGGATGAGTTCCCATGTCTCGTCGGTGGAGGTCATCACGTCTGTCACACGTTTGCAGAATTCATCCACTATTTCGATCTCGTTATAGATGGGGGCAACAACTGAGTAAGTGATTTTTTTTGTCATTTTATTTTCCTGTTAAATTGGATAGCGTTTTCCATGCCAAAAGTATAGAGAAAAGTTGTTCAGAAGTTGTTCAGGAATCGTTATTCTTTTGTTTAATTTTTGAGTGCTAAGTTTACTCTAAAACAACTTTTTTTTCTTGACATCCCCCTCGCGGATGGTAAAATTTCCTTCGCAATAAAAACAGGGGCCTGTAGCGCAGTTGGGAGCGCGCGTCAATCGCACTGACGAGGTCGCGGGTTCGAATCCCGCCAGGTCCACTATAATTTTATCCACAGATTTCACAGATGGAGCAGATTAGAAAAAAGGGGAAATCTGTGCAATCTGCCCAAGCCATGGATGGAAATTTGATTGACGGGATACCCCTTTGTGGTAAAATCCTTTTCGCAATAAAAAACGGGGGCCTATGGCGCAGTTGGGAGCGCGTCTCAATGGCATTGAGAAGGTCGTGGGTTCGAGTCCCACTAGGTCCACTGGACTTAT
>JABGQT010000212.1 GCA_018648685.1 Anaerolineae bacterium | reverse complement strand
GTTGTATCTGGTTGCAGAAAACTATAAGTGCAATAATGTCGAATATCTGGAATGTGAAACAGATGTTTATACCTTGTATGAGTGTAATTTGGATTACAGATCATGCACCTTTCTACCGATTAGGTATACAAAATATGAAAATTACCTTTATTTAGAAGCTGATCAAGAAAAGAATGAAATTAGGCTAATGACTTATTTTTACGATAAAAATGGTGAGGAACAAATAACACATATCTTCACTTACGGCGAAAATCCGCAATGTTACGTTGAAGACTGCGAAATTCTTGATGAGTAAAAAAGATGACAGTCACTTCTAAAGTGACTGTCATCTGATGAACTGCTAAAAGGGAAATAACAAAGGTAAGACAAACATCGTAATCACCATCGAAATCAAGATCATCGGTGTGCCGACTTTGATGTAATCGCTAAAGCGATAATTGCCAGCACCCATGACGAGCGTATTCACCGGCGAAGCGACGGGGGAGGCGAATGCCATTGAAGCTGCAATTGCAACAGACATTAACAAAGCATGAGGTTGAATGCCGAGATTTTGTCCGATCGCTAATGCCAATGGTGCGATGAGCACCGCTGTTGCTGTATTTGAGAGCACTTGCGTAAAGACTGATGTTGTCAGAAATAACCCGCCAATGATCCAGATGGGGTTGAGCGAGCCGAGCATGACGGTCAGATTGGACGCAAGTAAATCGATCAGTCCGACTTTTGAGAGAGCCGCACTCATTGGCAGCATCCCTGCAACGAGAACGATGCTTTTCCAGTCGATTACGCTGTAGGCTTCGTCTATTGTTAGGCAGCCGGTTAATATCATTAGCAAAGCAGCCAGCATCGAAGATGTCGTCAGCGGCATAAATTCGCCGACCATCATCAGCAACATGCCGAGCAGAATGATTCCCGCCAGCGGGGCTTTATCTCTTTGCGTGGGCCCCTGCATCTCTTCGGGATGCCCCATCACGACAAAATCGCGGCGTTTTTGACGCAGGTTTAGGATGTTTTCCCAGGAGCCTTGTACGAGCAGGGTGTCGCCAAAGCGCAGCCGCGTTGTTTTCAGGGGTAAATTCTCTTTTCCGCCCGGACGTTGGATGCCGAGAACCGTTAGTTTATAAATGCGTCCAAAACTGAGTTCGGGTAAGGTTTTTCCCATTAGTCGCGAGCGTTGGGGAAGCAGCACTTCAGCGATGCCTATTTCTTCGTTGCTGATCGCTTTTTCGTCGGCGGGTTTCGCGGGCTGTACGCCCAAATTCCACGAAGCGGCGAGATGCGCCATATCGGTCGCTGTCCCCTGCACGATCAGGAGATCATCTCGTTGCAAAGTGGTTTCGGGCGAGGGTTTCATCCCCTTTGCGCCTGTTTGCCAGACCAATTTCGTTTCGCCCAATTGCATCATGGTGCGGACTTCGGGTTTACGGCGCAACTCCAGGATATTCACATTGAATTTTGCGCCAAAATCTCCTTCGGCGATGCTTTTTCCGATCAGTGCAGATGCTTTTCTAACGCGCAAACGATAAAGATTATCGGGGAGCCGATAACGTTCGGCAATCTCCTCCGGTGTTTCGAAGCGTAACAAGCCTTTCTCACGGGTGCGATCCGGCAGCATCCTTTTGCCAATCGTGACCATGAAGAGAATCCCGGCTGTGATCAGGATCAATCCAATCGGAGAATAATCAAAAAACTGAAAAGGTTCTAGCCCATTCTCATGCAAAAGGTCGCTAACGATGATGTTGGGCGGTGTGCCGATGAGCGTTGCCGATCCGCCAAGCAATGCGCCAAAAGAGAGTGGGATGAGAAGTTTGGATGGGCTGATCTGGACGCTGGATGCCATGCTAATAACAGCGGGGAGCAAAACGGCGACTGTGCCCGTATCGCTCATGAACGCAGACAGGATTGCCACCGTGAGCATGACAGCGGTCATTAGGCTTGCTTGTCCCCCCCCCGCTACCCGAAGAATTTGCCTGCCAATGGACGCGGCTAAACCCGTTTGCAGGATCGCGCCCCCAATGATGAAAAGAGAGGCAATCGTAAGCACGATCGGGCTGGAAAATCCAGCGATCGCTTCGGCGGGCGTGAGCAATTGCGTGACCATGAGTGTGATCACGACGACAAGAGCGACGACATCGACGCGTAGCCATTCTGTGACGAAGAAAATAATCGCAAAGGCGAGGATGCCTAAGGTAATGTACATTTCAAGTGTCATGCGGGGGATGGTATCACGAATGGTGCGAATTTGGCGAATTGGGCGAATGTTTTTGAGCAGGGTCGTGCTTGATTCCAACAACTGCCTCTGTATAATGAGTTTGTAGGTTCTTCTTCATTTATGGAGGTGTTCTATGTCTTCATGCAGAAAAGTCTTCGTTGTTTCTCTTCTCTTTAGCTTCTTGTTGGCATGTAATTTACCAGAAAAAACGCTGAATTTTTGGATGGAGTACCTTGCAGTGCCTTTTAATGATTCAAATGTACAAAAGTGTGTAGATCAAGGAGGAAAATGGGATATTGAGTTACAGAAGTGTACTTCTGATTCGGGACAAGAGATTCCCTTATCGCCAGAAGATGATGGACTTTTGGTGGAAGAACCTGCGCCTTCTATCGCCCTTGACGAACTACCCGGTGCAGAAAATCCCGCTCCTGGGCTGACAATCGAGGAAGAACTTCCCGGTGAAGTGACAATAGTGGGCACAGCAACGGTGCGTCTCATCCCTCTTGATGTACGAACGCTGGAAACCCCGCCAGAGATTATTGTTATTGCTCAGTACAGCACATCCCCGCCCCCGCCGAATGTGACTATTGAAAGCGTCTCCAATTTATGGAAATCTGCCGATGGCGAGAAGATCGCGCTCTATAATGGTGGCGACTGGATCGAAGCGACTTGCCATGATCTCAATATCACGGCTGTAGGCGTGCGCTTTGAATCGGATGCGAATGATGGTTGGGTGAGCGTCCTCGTGGATGGCGTTGAAATGTGGCGTGGCAATATTCATGGTGGCGCGCCAGGCTCTGAAGAAGGAATGTTTCTGCATTATCTTGAAGTTTCAGGATTAGAGCCGGGCGTGCATACGATCAGGGTGGAAAACCTTGGTATTGATGGCGGGGAAGGCGGTGACGATGCTGCCATGCGTTACTTTGGTTTCTCGTCCATGCCTGTGTCGGGATATGAGCCGTGAAAAGGAATTGGAGGTAAACAATGTCTCAACGCAGAAAAATTCTTGTTGTTTTTCTTTTCTTCAGCTTTTCTTTGGCATGTAATTTACCAGAGAATACATTGAAATTTTGGATAGAATATCTTTTAGAACCGTTTGAGAACTCACGGGCACAGGCCTGCGAAGAGTCTGGGGGAGCCTGGGATATTGAGTATAATCGTTGCGATAGGGGGCTTGAACCTCTTGCTCCGGCAATTGAAGAAGAACTGCCTAGCGGAGAAAATCCCGCCCCGGCTGTGGAACCGGAGAGCGCTTCACCTGCCGAAGTGGATATTTCTGCTCTAGCCGGAACCTATGTTGGGACGACAACCTTTGGCGAAGCTATTGCTGTTAGCTTGGATGGAGGAACAGTCACTCAAGACGAGATCATTATCACGATTTCTGAAGACGGGACTGTAGGCGGTACTTTTACGGTCAAAGTTGAAGGTCCTCCCAAATCTTCAGGAGATTGTCACTGGCAAGTATTTAAAACAGAGAGTGGCATCATCTCCGGACAGATAACGCAGCCTACGGGAATTATCGATTTTGAATTTGAAAAAAAATTAGAACTTGTCCGTAATTGTCTTGATGGAAATAACACGACTCTGTATAACAGTAACTTGGATTTTACGATTATTATTTCGAGGGACACCATAATGGGCTCGGGGCCAGGAGGCTCCTTCGAAGCAACGAAGCAGTGATATCTGGTTTCAAATGAGCTTGTGGTTTCCCTTTCCTTTAAAGAGGTGTGAGTATGTTTCCACGCAGAAAGGTGCTTTGGAAAATCTTCTTTCTTCTGATGCTTATGATATTTCTTCTGGCTTGCGAGTTGTCGGGAATCGTTTCAGATATCATCTATCATGATACAGAAGAAGACCGTTGTTTCGAAGATGGTGGGGATTGGTATTACAACGAGGAAATGGGAAGGTGGATGTGTCTGGAAGGATTTGATCCCCTCCTCTTGCCTTATGACGAATCTGAAGCTCCTGCAGAAGTGGACACTTCTGTTCCGGAAGGAACCTATGTCGGGACAACCACCCTCCCTGAGTTTTGGGATAGTAGTCTTACTTGGGATGGGACGGTCTCTGAAAATGAGATCACGATCATTGCTGATGAATTTGGCAATATAAGCGGCGGGATGATTGTTATCGGAAAAGGATATGAAAGCACTCCCATTGATGGCTGTGTATCGCGAATCAATTTTTATGCAGAAGCCGAGCCAAGTGGACAACTGATCGCGTATAGCGGTACGATCGATCTACATATCACACGCACCCAGGAAATTTGGCGCAGCGGTTGCCCTTCTGCTACAAAAACGTCAGTAGAGAGCGGGACAGTTCAAGCGCAGGTAACGATCATTGATAATAGAGTGTTCAAAGGCGTAGTGCCTAATTATTTCAGCTTCGAGGCAACCAAGCGGTAAAAAAACAGAAAGCTTTGCTTCAGAAATAAAGGCGAGATTCAAACTCGCCTTTATTCTTTAAATGCAACTCTCAGGTTAAAATAGGGTTTCATTATTCAAATTCCATAGTGAGCACAATATAAGAAGGTCAAAATGCGCGAAGTAAAAGAAATGTCTGCTTTTGATATTATCGGACCGATCATGATCGGTCCCTCCAGTTCGCATACAGCGGGTGCAGTTTTTCTTGGGCAGATCGCTCGAAAAATTCTGGGCGGAAAACCGGCTCGCGTAGAAATAGGGCTGCACGGCTCTTTTGCGAAAACCGCCAAAGGTCATGGCACAGACAAAGCTCTTGTTGGTGGGTTATTAGGTTTTGCTGCGAATGATGAGCGTATCAAAAATAGTTTTGAGATCGCAAAAAAAGAAGGCCTGAATTATCAATTCAATACCGTAGATATGGGTAATGAAGCCCATCCTAACTCTGTGCAATTCTCTCTTTTTGGAGATGGGAGATGGGCAAAAGTTGCAGGCGCATCGCTGGGCGGTGGCGCAATAGAGATCAATCAGGTGCAGGGGCGGCAGGTCAAGTTCAATGGCGATTACGCAACCCTCTTGATCTTTGGTAAAAATCAACCTGGCACAACTAACGACGTGACAGGGGCTTTCGTTGCGAACAACATCAACATCGCCTACTTACGTGTGGAGCGCCTTCGTCATCACAAAGAAGCGGTTATGGTCTTTGAAACGGACGATCCTATCCCCGAGCGCGGCATTAAGGCGATCCGTGCGCTATCGTGGGTAGAGTGGGTTTGCCAAATAGACAAAATTCAAAGGTGATTTTTTTGTACACGGAGTAACATGGATTTCACGGAGTTTTTAAGGGGAAAATAGAGATTTTTCTCCGTGCGCTCTGTGAAATCCGTGTACAAAAATAAAGGTGAAATTATGTTTGCATCTCTTCAGGAGTTGATAAAAGAATCCGAGAAAACGGGGAAAAGCCTCGCAGAACTTGTGATTGCAGCCGAAGTCTCTACATCGGGGCTTTCTGCAGAGGCAATTCGCGCGAAGATGCTCGAACGTTTGCGCACCATGCAATACAGCGCGCAACAGGGTTTGGATAAACCGATCAAATCCATCAGCGGGATCAGCGGCGGTAGCGCTCATAAATTTTGGCATTGGCTAGATGGGAATAAACCCGTCACCGGCTCTCTTTTGAGCAAAGCCCTTGCTCGCGCGCTGGCGGTTAACGAAGTCAACGCCGGGATGGGTTGTATCGTCGCCACGCCGACAGCAGGTTCAGCTGGGATTTTACCGGCTACGCTGATCACATTGCAGGAAGCCTATGAGTTTTCAGATGATGAGGTGGTAGATGCCCTTTTTGTTGCATCCGGGATCGGGATGGTGGTTGTTAATCGCGCGAATGTATCGGGGGCGATGGGGGGCTGCCAAGCCGAAACCGGGAGCGCGGCGGCGATGGCGGCTGGGGCGAGCGTCGCGCTGATGGGCGGCAATCCGCGCCAAGTCACTCATGCGGTCGGAATCACTCTTAAGAATATGCTGGGGCTCGTTTGTGATCCGGTTGCCGGTCTCGTGGAAGTGCCCTGCGTTAAACGCAATGCAGCCGGAGCAGCACAATGCTTTGTCGCCATCGATTTGGCGTTGGCAGGCATTGAGAGCATCATCCCGCCCGACGAAGTGATCGATGCGATGGCAAATATCGGCAGGGTGATGCATAAAGATTTGAAGGAAACCGGTCTTGGTGGTCTTGCTGCCACGCCGACGGGGAAAAGCCTCGCGGCAAAAGTTTGGAGAGATTCTTAATAGGTGATTTGTAATAGGTGAATTGAAGTGATAATATGATTCTGCGAGAATGGCGATAGCCTGACGAAGCGGGATTGCTTCGCTCCGCAAGCTCCGCTCGCAAAATCATTATTATCTATTTGTTTTGCCACCACCAAATAATCTTAGAGGAAAGCAATGAGCCGAAAATTGGATTATGTTAGCGAGCCAAAGGATAAAGAGAAATTTACAGAAGGTTTCAACAAATTCTATACGTCATTTGCACGAGTGTACGATCTTGTTGTCAAAATATTCCCCTTTTGGAAGCACTGGCTGAAGGCCACTCTCCCCTATATTCAAGGCCCCCGCGTCTTGGAAGTCTCCTTTGGAACAGGATATTTGCTGATGCAATATGCTGCTGAATTTGAGACTTATGGCCTTGATTACAATGAGAAGTTTGTAGCAATGCTTCAGGGTATATTGGAGAACAAAGGCTTGGCCGCAGATATTCGGCAAGGGGATGTGCAGGCCTTGCCTTATGATGATGAATTCTTCGATTCTATCGTAAACACGATGGCTTTCTCAGCCTATCCCGATGCCGTCAAGGCGATGTCAGAAATGCACCGGGTTTTGAAAAAGGGAGGAAAGCTTATTTTAGTCGATATTGATTACCCCCACAGTCGAAAAGGATTCGGAATGACAATGACCAAAGCTTGGATCGCGATGGGGGATATTATTAGAGATATGAAACCACTTTTTGAGCAATTTGATTTTGAATATACCGATGAAGAGATCGGCGGTTTTGGGAGTGTACATCTCTTTATCGCTGAAAAACATTGAGAGATCCTATCGGAAAGTCGGAACTAAATTTAAACAAGGTTATTTCTATGACAAAAGAAAAATTGCTTCGCTTATTCACGTTCAACCAAAGTTTTCACTGGTTTATGACCGGATTGCTCATCCCTGTTCTGACACTCTTATTATTGAAAAAGGGATTGGATCTCTTTCAGGTTGGGATTGCCTTGGGTATCTATTCTGGCTTTGCCATTTTATTTGAACTTCCGACTGGTGGCTTAGCGGATTCTATCGGCAGAAAGCGAGTTTACCTAATTTCTTTGGTTGTATCTTTTGGCGCGATTACATGCCTTCTTTTTGCGCAAGGCTTTACAGTGCTTTTGATCTTTGGCTTTATGCTCATGGGAGCTGCGCGTGCGCTCTCTTCGGGAACTTTGGATGCCTGGTTTGTAGACGAATTTTGGAAAATTGACCCTAATGGCAATTTACAGGCAGCGCTGGCCAAGGCTGGGATATTTATTCCGATCGGGTTGGGGATTGGGGCTTTGCTAGGTGGTGTATTGCCGATGACATTAGGAAAGATCACAGCTCAGGTCTCGGGTTTTGATATCTATTCAGCCAATTTATTGGTCGTACTTTTTCTGCAAATTCTCCAGTTTTTCATGACTTCTACTTTGATCTCTGACCCACGGTCTACAGCAAGCAAGGGCGGGATAATGGACGGGCTGAGACAATTCCCCACGGTCATTTCAGACTCAGTTCAATATGGTTTTAAAAATAGGATTGTCTTTTTGCTCGTACTTTCTACCGCTGCCTGGGGGCTTGGCATTTCAGGCGTCGAATTATTGTGGCAGCCACAAGCCAAGAGCATTTTGGGCTCTGACTCTCAAACATGGATATTTGGTGTAATGAGTGCTGGTTATTTTATTGCAAGTGGCTTAGGTAGTGTCATCATTACCCCAATTTCTAAACTTTTCAATAATAATTACCAAAATCTTTTAGCCCTCTTCCGTTTTCTGATGGGTGCTACTTTGGTTATCTTGGCTATGCAGGCAAATATAACTCCCTTTATCGGGCTTTATTGGTTGCTTTTCATCTTTAACGGCGTTATGAATTCCCCCCACGCGGCATTATTCAACGACAATATCCCCGAAGAGCAACGCTCCACTTTGCTTTCTTTTGAAGCATTAATGCTACAAATTGGCGGGTTGCTCGGCTCTGTGGGCTTGGGCTATCTTTCGGATAATTTTTCTATCCCCGCAGCCTGGTTCTTTGGTGCAGGGATTTTAGCTTTATCCAGTTTTTTCTATATTTTCCTGCCAAAACAGAAGGGGAAAATACAAGCTAGCGAAGGAATTTAGGTTTTTACAGCCTCCTGCACTAAGGCGTCAAAGAGTCTTTGCTGTGTGGGATCTTCTGCCGCAGTAATTTCGGGATGCCATTGTATGCCAAGCATCCACGGGGCCGATATATGCTCAACAGCTTCGATCACGCCATCTGGCGCAGTCGCGGAGATACGCAGATCGGATGCGAGTTCCTTAATGGCCTGATGATGACCGGAGGTTGTGGATATTTCTTCACTCCCCATCACCTCTGACGCTAATGTTTTAGGCTGGATACTGACCCCATGCATTCGCCAGACCCCATCATCGCCGCGGTGAATGTCTTTGGGGATGGAATCTGCAACATGCTCGTGGAGGGTTCCACCTAAAGCAGTATTTAGGATTTGCATCCCGCGACAGATATATAGGGAGGGGATGTTTTGAGCCTCGAGAAGATGATGGACAAGAGCAAGTTCGAGCGTATCGCGTTCCGTATCGAAAGTCGTAAGTTGAGGATGTTCGGAATTCCCTCCATAAACTGAGGGGTGAATATCCGCGCCGCCGGTGACGATCACGCCATCCACTTTTGCGAGAATGGCATCCAAATTTTCTTCACCGGGCGGGATAAGGAGGGGAATCCCGCCCGCACGACGGACAGCATCTATATAGAGCGCGGGCAGGGAGAAATGTTCTTTATACCAGGGATTAGATAAATCCTTTTCGTAGCGACCGTAGCTTGTGAGGGCAATAATTGGCTTCATTTTTTTCCTTTGATGACTTTTTTCAGGCTATTATACTTTCTTGTAAAAGGGTGTCGTTTATTTTAATATGATAAAATAGGTCTTAATAATAGGTTTGGTTTTAGATAAGGAGATACGATATGAGCCAATACGTGATTACTTACCTGGGCGGCGATCAGCCATCCACCCCGGAAGCAGGGAAAGAACATTTCGCGAAATACCAACAATGGTTGGCTTCATTGGGAGAAGCGGCAGTTAGCCCGATGAATCCCTTTAAGGATACACAGACAGTTAACCCCAATGGGACTGTTAATGCCGGAAGCTCGACAGCGATGTCTGGTTATACCGTCATCGAAGCGGATTCTATGGAGAAGGCACTCGAGATCGCAAAAGCTTGCCCTTTCCTTGATATCGGTGGTTCATTAGAAGTCTCAGAATTGGTGCAAATGTAAGGCTGGGAGGGCAAGGTAAAAGATGATTGAATTTGAGATATCTGATCTGATTTCGGCTTCTCCAAAGGAAGTTTATAAGGCGTGGCTAACTTCTGAAAAACATTCAGAAATGACAGGTGGACTTGCTAAAGTCTCTGCTGAAGTTGGTGATACTTTTGAAGCATGGGATGGATATATAAGAGGAAGGAATCTTGTGCTGGAAGCTCCTAAGCGGATCATTCAGCAATGGCGAACGAGTGAATTTGCAGAAGGGGAAAAAGATTCGCTCTTGGAGATATTATTTGAAGAAGGTGCTGAAGGAACGAGAATAACAATCCGTCATTCTGAACTCCCCGAGCATGGCATGCAATATAAGCAGGGCTGGGTAGACTCATATTTTAATCCGATGAAAGAATATTTTTCTAGTAAATAGACCAGAGACAAGATGTAGTTAGAAAGAAATAATACGAATACAGGTGACAGGCATATTTGCGTAGCACTCCGAGCGTAGCGAGTGAGCAATGTGCCCGTCACCTTTTTGTTTACCGCAAGACGTGTCTCGTTTTGAATCGTGATAAACTTTCTTGGAAAAGAACTTCTTTTCACATAACCGCTCAAGATAAATATTAGGAATGATCTTACTTATTCTTTTAAATTGATAAAAGGCAGCATGATATAACTTTGGCATAAATTGATTCAAGGTAAAAAAATGAAAAATAATTATGAGCATTTAAAAGAAACTGTTTGGCCGGGAATATTTACTGAATGGGAGGAAGTAGATGTAGAGATATATGCCTTTACTGATTTGGGGATAAGAGTAGCGATAAATGATGAGTATATAGGCTTGGTTTATAAAAATGAAGTTTATGGCGAGTACGAGAAAGGCCAAAAACTCAAAGCATATATAAAATTGGTTAGAGAAGATGGGAAGATAGATGTTTCCTTTCAGCCAAAGCAAGGCAAGCATGTTTTTTTAACGACTGATAAAATTCTGGAACATCTTAAGACAGCCGATGGAAAATCAAGCTTTAACGATAAAAGCTCCCCTGAAGATATAAAAAATGAATTTCAAGTAAGCAAAAAAGTGTTTAAGCAAGCAATCGGCAAATTATATAAAAAAGGTGAAATAAAGATTACAGATGAAGGGATAGAGCTAATTTAATCCCCCCTTTATTTTAAGGGATTTTGAAAAAGGTATTTATGGGAAGTAGAAAAATAGATTCTATAAGAAAGGATGTCGACCACTATTTTGGATACATATTCAACAAAGGTTTTAATATCCGCAATGTTGAATATTCCCAACAATTTTTTGGCAACTGGGTAGTCGAGCTAGAATCGCGAAACTCTATAATCTACCTTACTAATGATCGTAATTCGCTTATATTGGAATTCTGTTCAATGAAAAACTTGGATGTTAGAAACAGAGTTTCGATAGAAAAAATGATTTTCATATTAAGTGATGGTAAAACTATTGTTGAACCGTTTAAGGGGAATCTTGCATGGGGTAAGAAGAAGCAACTTGAAAGATTGTCAGATTTGTTAAAAAGATATATTGACAAAATAATGTCTCACTTCAATAATACGGAATAGGTTTAGATACTATACTAAAATCAAAAGATAAGGTCGTTAGAATTCTCTTCCAATATGTGCAGGTAGACAAGACAAATAAATGACATCCTATCAAGAAGCAATTAAAGAGTATGAACATACTGATGACAGTGGCCAACATAAAACAATTTATGCCTATTTCGGTCTCGCCGTCTATTATGCGCAGTGTATCGAAGAAATGTACATTGCAATGTTGTATACCCGTCGTATAGCTAAATTGAAGACAAAAACCCAACAGAATGCCAGGGAAATTATTGAAAAAATTGACTCATCTAGAAATACGATGGGCAGGTTTATTGGTGAAGTCAAACAGGCTTATTCTTTAACTGATGAACTTGAAAAAAGTTTAAAGGCGATATTGGAAACTCGAAATTTTCTGGTTCACAAATATTTCAAAAGGAATGTTCAGAAGTTCAGTTCAGACGTTGGTCGTAGAGAAATGTTGCAATACTTCTGCGATTTCATTGAAGACGCAAAAAAATTGGAAGAACAATTGCTTCCATACCATGAGAAATATCTGCATAGATTGGGAATTTCAGATGACCTAATAACGCTAGGTATGCAACACCAGCAATCTGAAGAAAGAAAAAGAGATCAGAATTGTTAACTCCCGCTGAACAGGACGGACAAAATGCTGTCTCGTTTTTCGACCAGTTAGCTCAACATTATAGCTATTCAAAAAAAGAAAAATCATAGCTCGGCTGGAATTGACCCTAAATACGTTGGATTATGAGTCCCCAAGTAATTGTAAGTTGTGAGTGAGTAGTTATAAATAAAAACACGGATTTCGCACTTTCCGCGAAATCCGTGTTTTCTGTGTATAAAACCATTACGCAATAGCTCTCCTGAGCGAAGCCGAAGGGCGAAATACGTAATACTCCCTACCAAGCGCGCGTACCTAAAGGGACATGTTATCGCGCCAACTTCGGCAAAGAAACGCTAAACGACAGATAATTTTCTTGTCGAAGGGCAGATGCTCATCGTTTTGGTGCGATGCACTCTCTTTTCTCGCTCCCCTAGTAGGTTATCTTCTTCAGTTGGCAACTTTACGAACAAGTATGCGGTCAAGATAGGCTGTCAACTGCTTTTGATTAATGGTTTGACTCCGATAGGCAATATATTTATCCGGTCGAATGAGATATAGGCAGGATTGCCATGCGGCGTAAAGTTCATGGATGCTTTTATCTGCATCGACAATAATATGTTGATTCCCATCTAGATCAGATTGTGGGTCAACAGTAATAATATAGGGCTGGATGGAAGCCTGATACTGTGATTGCACAGTGGCACTGATTTCCAACAGAGTATCCATATCGGGGGCGTTTGTTACTCCAGAGAAAAGCATGAGGGTGTAATGCGTTCCTTGATAGAGATCATGCAGATTGGATGTTTGCGTTGAGTCATTCGCCGGGAGCATTATATTAGGTACTCGCATACCTGCGGATGGTCCTTGATGAAAATCATGCTTCTTCTGATCTAATACATATTTAAATTTGTTTAGAATTTGGTCTACCTTAGACTGTGATAATAAATCCTGAACGACAACAGGACTGTTCTCATATTCAATATCTAGCATAGCTATATCGCGTCCCATTCGATTTTGCATCTTATCTGTATTGAGCAGAATACTAGCTAATTGATTGCGAAGTTGTAGACCAATAGCGTTTTTCAGGGTGACAATTTTTGTAGCTGTGCCAACTCTGGTGATAAGGTCTTGCGCAGTTTTATGACGCTCGACCGTGTAGCTGTCTAATAATTCTGGCAGTGCCTGTCCGTGATGCAATAATGCTAATTTCCACATCAAATTATAGGCATCTTGAATGCCTGAGTTTAATCCTTGTCCACCAACGGGGCTATGGATATGAGCCGCGTCTCCAGCCATAAAGACGCGTCTTTGACGATGCTCTGATACCACAAAATGTTTGCTGGTAAAAGTTGACGACCAGGTTAAGTCAGATATCTGGGCATTAAAGGCAGTCCGCTGGTTTATCAAATTTTGGAGAAGTTCCAATGTGATTTCTGGCTCCTCTGTAACAGATAATTCTGGCATGTGAAAGATGAGGCGAAAACGACCTTTTTCAGGTAGAGGCACGATCAAGACTATGCCATCCGTTGAGAGGATATTATGACCTTCGTCTTCAGGTAAATCCCAATCAAAAATGACATCTCCCAGGATAAATACCTCGTCATCCGCTTTTCCTTCAAGCTCAAGACCAAGTAAATTCCGTGTTTTACTGCGCGCTCCGTCGCACCCAACGACCCAAGGGACATCTACTCTTTCAATAGAATTGTCTTGGTGTTTTAATGAGACTCGCACATAATCTGGGAATTGTTCGAGATCGACAAGTTCGGTATTTCGCTCTACGATGCCGCCTAAATCGCTGAGATGATCTTCCATACAGCGTTCAGTTTCACTCTGGGGGATACTTAACCAATAAGGAAAAACGGCGTCTTTCCAGTTAAGTTCCTGAAAAACAATCCGCGAGAGTTCCTTATTTCCCGTATGTATATTGAGTGAACGAAATTTTTTCCCATTATTAACAACATCGTCAGCAAAGCCCATATCTTGAAAAATCTCAAGCGATCTGGAGTGAACGACCAAAGCCTTTGAAAAAAGTGTTCGTGACTCATTTTGATCGATAATGCGGACAGTTAACCCATGTCGGATCGCTTCTGCCGCTGCGGTTAAACCAGCGGGTCCTGCGCCAATAATGAGTACATCGGGAGTTGTTGTAGTAAGCATAGTTGTTTTTCCTTATTTTATGTAGAAAATGATAGATAAATTTAGCTAAAATCTCTTCGAAATTCTATTTGGTAATGATCTCAAATAAGCGCGAGATAGCTTGGGTAGGACAAACCGCCTCACATAGTCCGCTATATTCACATGCCAACGAATTAGCAATAAAGGCTTTTCCATTCCGTAAATCTAGTGCTTTGGTTGGGCAAGCATGTACACATAACCTGCATCCGTCACATTTTTGCAGGTCAATCAAGGGAACAGGTCTATTATTGAAATGAGTCATAAGTGCTCCAATATAAAACTTGCCCAGAGTATAGGCTCTGGGCAAGTTTTATTCCACGACTTTTGTCGAATTTCAATTTATCTTATTCAATTGTTTGCGCAACGGTCTTCAACCCCTCTTTATCCAAAATTTGGATTTGGTGACGCTCTACGCGAATCATTTTCTTTTCTGCCAATTTGCGCAAAGCACGATTGAGAACATCCGGCACAGTGCCGAGGCGGGATGACATCTCAGCCTGTGTTGCCCACCTTTGACGTTGGACGGACGCGTCCTGAGCTTGCTCCAGCAAAAGGCGTGCTAGGCGCGCCTCTACAGAGCGTAGCGATAAATCTTCCACCATACGAATCAAATACTGCACTTTTCCTGCTAATTCCCCAATTACATGGTTTGCCAAAGATGGATATTCTTCGATCAGCTTTAATAAAGGGTCACGTTGAATCAACCAAATTGTCGAAGATTCTAATGCTGTAACGGTAGCTTGATTTGGAGCGTCGGTGAACACACTAAGCGCGTTAAAAACATCTCCTGATTTCAGTGTTTTCAATATCTGTTCACGTCCATCTATGCCAATTTTAGAAACTTTCAGCCAGCCTTTCTCAAGGATATACAAGCCCGAACAAGGGTCGCCCTCCAGCAGAATAATCTGTTCCGCATTGTAGATGCGACGAGATGCCGCTCCTTCCAAAGAGGTCAGCGCGTTGAGATCCAAATCAGAGAAATAAGATACTGTTTTTAAAATGTTATGTGCTTTTGGGGGTAATTTACCATTACTCATAAGATATCCTTTCCGATGAATATTACCATGCCAGCATAGATTATCTATCGCCATAATGATAGCCCTAACTCAGTCAAGGATGAACATATCTAATCCGACAAAAGTCGTACTTATTTTCAGTGAAATGCTGTATGCTATCACCTGCGGGAATGCCCCGCGTTTTTAAAATTATCATTAGGAGAAATAATGTCAAAAACAAATAGAAAGTTACCGACTTGGACAATGCGTGTCGTAATCCTATCGCTATTAATGTTCTTCTTTGCCATCCCACATACATTGGAAGACTTTGCCTTGGGTGAACCTGCTAAAAACGGTGTTCCTGCTCCAGTACTTGCTTTTGTCGTGGCAGCTTTGCTCGCTCTGCAAGGATTAGCGCTACTTTGGGTTGGCCAACAAGATCGTCGAGGTTATTTTATTCACGCGGGATTGGGTGTTTTTTGGCCTCTAGCAGCAGGAATCGCTCAAATGCCGGTCATTCTTGCCTCAAGCCATTACCGTTCTGGATTCATCTCAGTATCTTATGTGGCGGGGATAATTTTGATTGGTATTCTGCTTTTCCTGGCTTCCCTGAAAGCTTTGAAATTTGATAGCATGTCAAAGCAAGGAAGAGAGTAAGCCCTTTTTGTGTGTGAGACGATCTTGCGTGGTTGGAAGAAGAAATTCGAAAAGACTTCCGATGTTTTCAAAACTTCGGAAGTCTGATTTTCACTAAAATCTATTTTCTCTTTTCTACTCTCTTAACCTACAGCGGCTCAAACCTAGCCGTAAAGTGCTTCAGGAACTTCGGGGCGTAGGTAAATTTATAGCCGCCAATTTCATCGGCGCGCTCAACGATCTTTTTGACTGTCTTGACGATGTAGTCGAGATGGCTTTGGGTATAGGTACGGCGGGGGATGGCAAGACGTACCAATTCAAGATCGGGATAGACCATTTCTCCAGTATCGGGGTCTTCGTAAGAGAACATGACTGAGCCAAGTTCCACGCCGCGAATGCCGCCTTCGCGGTAGAGTTCTACAGCTAAAGCTTGATCTGGGAATTCGGCGTGGGGGATATGGGGCAATAATGCGCCTGCGTCAATATAGACTGCGTGTCCACCTGCTGGTTGGATAACGGGGACTCCTGCTTCGATCAGTCTTTCGTTTAAGTAGGCTGTTTGCCCAAGACGGGATTTGAGATAATCTTCATCCAATCCTTCGCGTAGCCCAACGGCCATCGCATCAAGATCACGTCCGGCCAAACCGCCGTAAGTGGGGAAACCTTCGCGCATAATTAACTCGTTGCGTGCATTCTGGAAGAGTTCATCGTCGTTCATGCAGAGCAAACCGCCGATATTGACGATGGCATCTTTCTTGGCAGACATGGTCATCCCATCGGCGAGGGCGAATAGTTCCCTGGTGATCTCTGTGGGGGATTTGTCTTCGTATCCCGGCTCACGCATTTTGACGAAATAAGCATTTTCTGCGTAGCGGGCGGCATCTATGAAGAAGGGGATCTTGTATGATTTATAGACATCTGCGACAGCGCGCATATTTTCCATCGAAACGGGCTGGCCACCACCGGCGTTATTCGTGACCGTCATCATCCCAAAGGGGATGTTCTCTACGCCGATCTCTTCGATGAAGGCAGTCAGCTTTTCTATATCCATATTTCCCTTGAAGGGATGTAAATTGTCAGGGTCATAGGCTTCGTCGATGACCAAATTAGTCGGTCTGCCCCCACGTGAGCGGATATTCGCATCGGTGGTGTCGAAGTGCATATTATTGGGAACATAATTCCCCTCTTTGACGAGTAGCGTGCTCAGGATTCCCTCAGCGGCACGTCCCTGATGAGTAGGGAGCCAATATTTGAATCCGAAGATGTCGTTTACCGCCTCAGCAAGCCTAAAATAAGAGCGTGCGCCAGCGTAGCTTTCATCACCTGTCATCATTGCTGCCCATTGGAACTGGCTCATTGCGCCCGTCCCGGAATCCGTCAGCATATCCACAAAGACATCTTCTGCTTTTAGGGCAAAGACGTTATAGCCCGCTTCTCTGAGCGCGTTTTCTCGCGCTTCATGATCCAAAAGACGGATAGGTTCAACTATTTTGATACGAAAGGGTTCGGGCAAATACTCGGCCATTTTTATCTCCTTGTTTTTTCTCTCACAATAAACACCCTAAAAACAAAAAATTGCCAAGGAAAGCGAAAAGCTTGTACCTTGACAACTGGGTGTGCCCCTGGGCAGTATGAGATTGTGTTTATTAGGAAGAATTCTAACATAAAAAATCTTGTATAATCAAAGCATGAAAAAGATACGCATTGCCCTCGCTATTTTGCTTTTGCTCATTTCATTGAGCTTGCTGATCTGGGCATACATGCCAACCTTGGTCGAGAGCCGTGTGCTGCCCATTCCGCCTGCCGATCTGCAACTCCCAACGCCGAGTGCCTTCATCTATTATGGGGAGGTTTGAGATGGCGAGAAAATTGATATTAATTTTTCTGGGATTAGGGCTGCTCTTCTTACTCCCCGCTTGTGGAGCAGCTCCGCTAGCAGGAGCACCACCGGAGGAGGCTCCGGCAGAGGAAGCTCCCGCGGCTGAGGAGCCGGCTGAAGAAGCACCAGCCGAGGAAGAACCTGTAGAGGCAGCCCCAACAGCAGCCCCGATGCCGACCATGACCCAGAGCTTGGCCCTTCCAACACAAGCAGCGACCGCGATCCCCAACATCCCGGAGCAACGCCGTTTAACCCTGGAGTTCCCGCCCAAAATTCGCGCTGGTGATGCTGACCTTGTTCGCCTGACCCTCGAGATGGATGATCTGGGCAATATCATCCCCACCGCTGAAATTGAAGGCAATAAAGTAGTCGGCGAAGTGGTGGAAATTCCCAATTTATATGAAACGCATAATATCATCGCCGAATCTCGTTTGGATATGGCGGGCTTGCAGGTTATACCCTCCGAAACCGTTAGTGAACCACTTTTGCCTGGGGAATCGGTCACCTTTTATTGGAGTCTGAGCGCAGAGAATGTGGGCGAGTATAGAGGCACAGTTTGGTTATATTTGCGCTTTATCCCCAAAGATGGTGGCGAGGAGAGTGTAAAGACACTTTCCGCGCAGATCATCGAGATCCGTTCCACAAAATTCTTTGGCATTGTCAGCGCAAGCCCCGCTAAGAAGATCGGGGCAATTGGCTCTTTTCTTGGGGCGCTTTTAGGCTTCCCCTTTGTGGATGATGCCTTTAAATTCTTGTGGAAGAGGGTGAAGAAGTAGGGTCGATAAGAAAAGGAGGGGGGATTCATACCTGCCTTGGCAAAAAACTACGGTACTTATTTGCGCGTCTTTTTAACCGTTCATCTATTTGAGCTTGTTTTGTGTTCTGTCCCCTCCCAACCTCCCCCAAACTCCAAGTGCGCGGAATTTAGGGGAGGGGCTAAACCTAGAGTTTTGCTGGTTCCCCCCATTTTATCTTCTCAAAATGGGGGGATGCCCGATAGGGCAGGGGGGCGTTATAGTGAAATTAAAGCAGTGCGCAATATCAGTTATTTAACGGAAGCACGTTGAAGCATGTGCGAAGCGGTTTTTCATCCAAATAAAAAAGACGAAAACAAGACTGAAAAGAGCAACTTCTCTTTACAAAAGGGGTTATTTTGATAGCTTTTTGCCTTTCAAGCCTGTACCTAATTTCACAATTGGATATATATGACAAACATCATGTGAAATGCGGACGTGGGTTAGTGGGGAGGTACCTTCCTTAATGGTAAAATTTCTCCGCTATATTGGCAGTATATATATTTTAAGAAATGGAGTATTTATGCAAAATCCATGGATTTACATTGGTTTATTTGTTTTGGTTGGGATGTTTATCCCGATTGCAGCGATCGCAATCGCTGCTTTTTTGGGTCCGAAAAAACCTAACGCCATTAAGCAAAGCACTTATGAGTGCGGTATCGAAACAGTAGGTGATAGCTGGATACAGTTCAAGGCGCAATACTATATCTTTGCCCTTGTTTTTCTGGTTTTCGATGTAGAAACTGTATTCCTCTTCCCGTGGGCGGTGGCTTTAAATAAATTACCGCTCTTTGCCGTTTTTGAAGGGATCATTTTTATTCTCATTCTCCTCGCCGGGCTTGTTTACGCTTGGAAGAAGGGAATGTTGGAATGGGCTTAGCGTTTACGAGATAATTTAGAAGGCTGATGGAAAAAGAATTCCACAGCCTTTTTTGTGTGTGAGGAGTAACTCATGGAATTTTGGAAAGATCCAATCAATACTATCTTTGCCTCGCTTCTGAAATCCTTCACCAGTGGAGGGATGTCAGAAGTTTTGGCGACTATCCTGATTTGGTTGATCGGCATCTTGTTATTTGTCACCTTTGCGATGGTGCTAGACATTTTCCTTGTCTGGATAGAACGCAAAGTCGTGGCACGTTTTCAAGATCGCCTGGGACCAAATCGTATTGGTCCTTTTGGCATTTTTCAGCCCTTTGCTGATATTGTCAAATTGCTGATCAAAGAGGATATTACCCCCGTCGGCGCAGATGTGATCCTCTTCAATCTGGCACCGATCTTCTCGATGATGTCTGTGCTTTTGCTTTGGGCAATTATGCCCTTTGCACCTTTAATGGTTGGCGTGGATCTGAACGTCGGGATGCTCTATCTTGTTGCCGCTGGTTCGATAGGGACCCTCTCCGTGATTATGGCTGGCTGGGCTTCGAATAACAAATACGCGACAATGGGCGCTTTCCGCACTGTTGCGCAGATGATCTCTTACGAAATCCCGATGGTCGCTGCTATTTTGGTCATCACCGTTTTGGCTGGATCAATGGGCGCAGTCGGCATCGTAGAAGCGCAGGAAATCCCCTTTATCTTCTATGCTCCGTTGACCTTCATTATCTTCCTGATCTCTGCCATCGCTGAATTGGGACGTTCGCCTTTCGATTTGAACGAAGCCGAATCTGAGATCGTGGCCGGTTTCCACACCGAATATACCGGTATGAAATTTGGTCTTTTCTACGCGGGTGAGTTGCTTCACTCTTTCACCTTCGGTGGTTTCATCGCCTTGCTTTTCTTTGGTGGTCATCGTTTCTTTGGACTAGAAGAACTGGGACCTATCGTTGGTGCGCTCATCTTCATCGGCAAAGCCCTCTTCTTCTATTGGGTGATCATGTGGGTCAAATATACTGTTCCGCGTATCCGTATTGACCATATGTTGGCTTTCAACTGGAAATTCCTGACCCCGCTTGCCTTCATTTTGCTGATGGTGACTGCGCTTGTCGGGCGTTTGTTCCTCGAAAGTAACTGGCTTGTCCCCGCTTTATTTTTATCCAATATTCTTATTGCCTGGCTGACAGTTGAGTATCTGAAGTCTCATGCTCGTAAGGAACGTGAGAAAGAAGAAGCTTTAAAACCATCTGCCCAGATGACACAACACTAAGCGGAGGAGAAAATAATATGCAAATTACACAAATTCTCTTTCTAATTTTTGCCGCTATCATTCTTGGCTCTGCCTTCAAGGTCGTGACCACGAAAAAGATGATCCACGCGGCTTTTTGGCTGATCGTCACACTTTTCGGTGTCGCCGCTCTTTACGCCATGCTCAATGCCGGTTTTATGGCAATGGTGCAGATCGTGGTTTATGTTGGCGCAATTGCGATCCTTTTCATCTTCGCAATTATGCTCACCCGTAAAGAACTGCTCGACTCCGCTGCTCCGTTGAATAAGAATTGGACAGTTGCAGCGTTATTCGCACTTCTGTCTTTTAGTGGTCTTTTCACGCTGCTAAATAACTGGCGAGGCTTTGCAAACACAGCGCCTGAACTCTCCGCAGATATGGATACGATTACAGAATTGGGCACAGCATTGGTTACTCCCAATGCTTATCTCCTGCCCTTTGAAGTTGCTTCCGTTTTGCTCCTGGCTGCCCTGATCGGTGCAGTTTATGTAGCAAATGAAGCAAAGAGCGAGTAGGAGGCAGAGATGATCCCTATTTCCTGGTATTTGATTTTAGCGGCTGCCCTCTTTAGCATCGGTCTCTTCGGCGTTTTGGCTCGCAAAAATGCGGTCGCCATTTTGCTGGGTGTCGAGTTGATGCTGAACGCAGTCAATATTAATCTGGTTACTTTCTGGCGCTATAACGCCCCCGAAACCGTGACCGGACAAGTTTTTGCAATCATCGTTTTTGCAGTCGCAGCCGCAGAAGTGGCAGTCGGTTTGGCATTGATCATTTCGATCTACCGCAACCGCAACACCATCGTGGCTGACGATCTCGACATGATGAAGTGGTAGGAAAAAAATATGGAAACTACTAATCTTATTTGGTTACTCCCCCTTCCACCCTTGCTGGCTTTCTTCATTATTGTTCTCTTTACGAATAAGAGCAATAAACTAAGCCATATTGTTGGTGTAAGCGCAGCCGCCCTCTCTTGGGCTGGCGCAATGGTCGTCTTCTTCCGCGCATTGGGCGTGGATCATTTCGGCGAGCATCCTTTTACAGACTCTATCCCCTGGCTTCCGCTAGGCGATGGTTGGCTGGAAATTGGCGTGCGCATTGACCCCCTCTCCGCAGCGGTACTTTTCTTTGTGGGTATCACCATTTTCATGATCTTCCTTTACTCGGTTGGTTACCACAATTTTGGTCAGCCCAAAGGCGATCATGATAAACAGGGGCTTCCCCCGCATGGCGCAACTGTTGAAGATGAACACGGTCACAAACACACCGTTCCTTCCGTCGAGCCGATGTACGCACGTTTCTTCGCTTTTATCGGTCTCTTCGCCGCCGGGATGTATACCCTCGTTATCTCCGATAACTTGCTGACCCTCTTCGTTGGCTGGGAGATCATGGGCTTATGCTCCTACTTGCTGATCGGCTTCTGGTTCGCTAAGAAATCTGCTCGCAATGCTGGCATCAAAGCATTTATGACCACCCGTATCGGTGATGTCTTCATGCTCTTGGGCTTGGCTTTCCTTTATACAGCCACCGGCTCCCTTTCTTACGAAGTTATCTTCTCAGAAGCAACCTTGCATGCTCTGGCAGCAACCCCCGCTTTCTGGGGTCTCTCTGCTGCAGGCGCAATCGGACTTTTGCTCTTCATTGGTGCTGTTGGTAAATCCGCTCAGTGGCCTTTGCACGTCTGGCTTCCCGATGCGATGGAAGGTCCTACCCCCGTTTCGGCAATGATTCATGCCGCAACAATGGTTTCGGCTGGCGTTTATATGACCATCCGCATCTTCCCGCTTTTCTCAGCAGGTTGGGATGGACACGCTCTCACGCCCACGATGAGCATCATCGCTTTTATCGGTGCGTTTACGGCTCTTTTCGCTGCTACCATCGCTATTGCCCAAAATGATGTCAAAGGCGTTCTCGCTTATTCGACCATTTCACAGCTTGGTTTCATGATGGCTGCCATCGGCATCGGTGCTTACGTTGCCGCCGCTTTCCATCTGATTACCCATGCTTTCTTCAAGGCTCTGCTCTTTCTCGGTTCTGGCTCGGTTATTCACGGTATGGAACACGGCGTGCTTCACACCGGCGACCACAGCGTAGACCCGCAAGATATGCGCAATATGGGCGGTCTGGCAAAGAAAATGCCCATCACTTTTTGGACTTTCCTGATCGGCGGGTTCGCCCTTTCTGGTTTCCCAATTGTGACGGCAGGCTTCTGGTCGAAAGATGAGATTTTCGCCGATGCTTGGGCACATGGTCACACCGCGGTTTTTGTCACTTTGGCTCTTGCCGCTTTCTTGACCGCTTTCTACACCATGCGTCAAATCACGATGACTTTCTTGGGAGATGCGAAAACCCCCGAAGCGGAACACGCTAGTGAGAATACTTGGACAATGACGACACCTCTCGTTGTTTTGGCATTTTTCGCTCTTGCTTATGGCTGGGTCGGTATTCCTGAAAGTTTCCCGATCATTGGCGGATTGCTGCCAAACTGGTTCCACGATTTTGTTGGGCATACCCTCGAACACCCGATGGCAGCCCCAGAATTTAGCTGGATTCCGCTGCTGACCTCTTTAACGGTAGCTCTCGGAGGACTGGCTCTAGGTTGGGTAACGTATCGCAACTTCAAAGCAGGAGCGGTTGATCCTATGAGAAAACTTTTGGGTCCCGTTTATCACTTTATCGAGAATAAATACTATTTCGATGAGGCTTACGACGTCCTCTTTGTTAAACCTGCCATCTGGATTTCAGAAGTCTTCACCAATAAAATGGATCAGGGTGTAATTGACAGCATTTTGCATGGTTTCGGGACAGTTTCTTTCGCGATTGGTAAATTTATTCGCGAGAAATTTGATACGCCCGTTATCAACCGTTTCATTGGCGATGGCTCTGCCGAAGTGGTGCAAATTTTCGGACGTAAACTGCGTAAAGTACAGACCGGCAGAATTCAAGAATATATGCTTTCTGCACTGGGCGTTCTCTTCATTATCTTTATTGCGCTGTACTATTTGGTGCTGGCGTAGGCGACAGGAGTGAATAATGGATTTTCTTTCTAATCACTTACTGAGCGTAATTCTCTTCTTCCCCGTTTTTGCGGCGATCGTGATCGGCTTTTTGCCAAAAGGCGAAGATAAACTCGTCCGCTGGACAGCATTGGTCGCCAGTTTGGTTCCCTTTGTGCTGACATTGGTGCTGTGGTTCAGTTTTGACCAGAGCATGAGCCACGTCTTCCAATTTGAAGAGAATTATATTTGGTACGCAACCATCAACTCGAATTTCCACATCGGCGTTGACGGGATTTCTCTCAGCATGGTTCTGCTAACAACCTTGCTGACCCCATTGGCAATTTTGGCTTCTTTCAGTGTGAAAGAGAAGGTCAAAGCCTATATGATGCTCTTCCTCTTCTTGGAAATGGGCATGTTGGGCGTTTTTATGTCAATGGATTTGCTGATTTTCTTCGTTTTCTGGGAAATCGGTCTCGTCCCGATGTATTTCCTCATCAACCAATGGGGTTCCAAGAACCGCAATTACGCCTCGCTTAAGTTCATGATCTACACTGTTGGTGGGTCGCTGGGCTTGTTGCTGGCAATTCAATTGCTCGGTGTTCTCTTCGGAACTTATGACATCGCCGCAATTAGAGAAGGCTGGACTGCGCTCAGCGGAACAATTATGGGCATGGATGTGGCTACTGTAAAGACGGTCACTTTCTGGGCATTTGTGGTGGCTTTTGCCATCAAAGTGCCGGTTTGGCCCTTCCACACTTGGTTGCCCGATGCTCACACTGAAGCTCCTACAGCCGGATCGATGATTTTGGCTGGTGTCCTGCTCAAATTGGGCGCGTACGGTTTTATCCGTCTCGTGCTTCCGCTTTATCCTGAACAATCCGCTCATTTTGCAGGTTGGCTGGCTTTCCTCGCAGTCATGGCAATTGTTTTCGGTGCTTTCGGTGCTTATGGACAATGGGATTTCAAACGTCTCGTGGCATATTCATCCGTCAACCACATGGGATTTGTGCTTCTCGGCATCGCTGCTGCGGCTAAAGCCTATGGCACAGCCAATGCCCATATCGCCATGAACGGAGCCGTTTTGCAGATGTTCAATCATGGTCTCTCAGCGGCTGGGATGTTCTTCCTCGTCGGTGTGATCTACGAACGAACCCATACTCGAGACTTGAGAAAGTTCGGTGGACTTTTCCCGCTCGTTCCTATTTATGGCGGCATCTTGATCTTCACCAGCATGGCTTCTCTGGGCTTGCCCGGCTTGAACGGCTTTGTCTCTGAATTCCTCGTTGTACGAGGCGCATGGGGCGAGTTGGCTGGATACACCGCCGCTGGTATGCTCGGTTTGCTCTTTACAGGTGCTTATATTCTCAAAGGTGTCAAGAACGTGCTTCACGGCCCGATGAACGAAGATTGGGCGCACGGCGAGCATAAACTGACCGAGATCAATACGCGCGAAATCGTAGTTATGGTTCCTTTGATGGCGTTGATGCTTTCACTTGGTATTTGGCCAAGCTGGCTGTTGACCGTTATCAATAATGCTGTAACGGCACTGTTCTAAGAGGTGCACAAATGACATTTCCTATACTTAGTGTAATTATCTTCAGCCCGCTTGTGGGAGCTCTCATCATTTTGATGATGCCAGCCGACCGCAAAACGGAAATTCGGGTTGTGGCGTTGATGACAGCGGTTTTCGCTCTTGTCTTATCGCTGTGGCTCTACTTGAGTTATGACCAAGTCGCCGCCGGATACCAATTCATCGAAAAATATGACTGGATGCCGAGCTTTGGCATCAGCCTCCACTTGGGTGTTGACGGTATCAGCACGCCTTTAGTTTTGCTGACGGGCGTAGTCATGTTCACAGGCGTAATCATCTCCTGGGGCATTGAAGATCGTCCCCGTGAGTTCTTCGCCTTCCTTTTCCTTTTGGCGAGTGGTGTTTTCGGCGTTTTTGTTGCGCTTGATCTCTTCATGCTCTTCTTCTTCTATGAGATCGCCGTCTTCCCGATGTATTTGCTCATCGCCATTTGGGGTTGGGTCAAGACTCGTGAATACGCCGCCATGAAGCTAACCCTTTATCTCTTCATCGGTTCTGTTGTTGCGCTGATCGGCGCATTGGCAATGTACTTCAACAGCGGCTTTGGCACTTTCGACATGCTTATTCTCGAAACCGCCAATTTCTCCCCTGAATTCCAGAAAATTTGGTTCTTACCTGTCTTCTTGGGCTTCGCAGTTTTGGGCGGTATCTGGCCTTTCCATAACTGGTCTCCAGATGGTCATGTCGCAGCCCCCACAGCTGTCTCCATGTTCCACGCAGGCGTGTTGATGAAGCTCGGTGCTTTCGCTGCTCTCCGTGTTGGGATCATGTTGCTTCCCGAAGGCGCGAAATTCTGGGCTCCGCTAATCCTCATCTTGGCTACTGTCAATGTGGTATACGGTGCATTTATCGCCATGATCCAAACCGACCTGAAATATATGATCGGTTTCTCCTCTGTCTCACATATGGGATTGGTCATGCTCGGCTTCGCTACCCTCACCCCAGACGGCATGACCGGTGCAGGCGTGCAAATGTTCTCCCACGGCGTAATGACAGCTCTCTTCTTTGCCGCAGTCGGCATGATCTATGACAGAGCGCATACTCGCCAAATTCCTGAATTGGGCGGCATGATGAAAGCCCTTCCATGGGTTGGTTACACCTTTATTGTTGGCGGTCTCGTCTCAATGGGTATGCCTGGCTTCTCTGGTTTTGTTGCTGAATTCCCCATCTTTATGGGTGTTTGGCAGGTCAAACCTTGGGTTGCCACTCTCGCCGTTATCTCTATTGTCATCACCGCAGCCTATATTATGCTCGCAATCCGTCGCGTTTTCTTCGGCGAAATGCCCAAAGAATTTGAAGGGCATATCACCCCCATCAAAACCATTGATAAAGTCGCCCTCGGTCTCTTAAGCGGCTTGATGATCGCTCTAGGCGTTTTCCCTGGGATTATGGTGCCGATGGTCGAATCGGGCGTTGAAAATGTGCTGCGTCTTCTGGGAGGTGCATAAATGTTTACCTCATCTATGATTATGGCTATCCTGCCAGAACTTCTTCTCCTTACACTTGGATTACTCGTCCTCGTCTTCGATCTGATCTGGAAGAAGCGAGACGGACGTGATTTGGGCTGGCTCACTGCGGGTGGCCTTCTCTTCATCCTTGTCTTGAGTGCCTTCCTCGCCAAACCAGCGACCTCAATGGAAGTCTTCGGCGGCATGTTGCGCTACGATATGCTGGGCTATGTTTTCAAAATGCTCTTCATCTTTGGCGCGATGATCACATCCCTCTTTATGATGGATTCTGAGAAGCTGGGCAATCGGGGCGAATCTTATATCCTTTTGCTGGTCGCCACCATCGGCATGAATCTGATGGCCTCTGCCGCAGACTTGGTTATGCTCTATCTCGCCATTGAAACCACCTCCATCCCCATGTACATCCTCGCTGGTTTCTTGCGTGACGACAAAAAATCCACCGAAGCTGGTCTCAAATACTTGCTCTTCGGGGCAATGGCATCCACTGTCATGCTTTATGGTTTTAGTCTAATTTTCGGCTTTACAGGCACAACAGCTTTAGCCGCAATCACAGGCTTTTCCCTACCCTTAGCTATCGGCGTAATCATCCTGATTATGGTCGGGGTCGCTTTCAAAATCTCGCTGGCTCCCTTCCACTTCTGGGCACCCGATGTCTACGAAGGCGCGCCAACTCCGATCACAGGCTTCCTTTCCACCGCCTCCAAAGCAGCTGGATTTGCCGTCTTAATGCGCCTCTTCTTGGGGTTATTCCCGCTTGGCAGTGAATACGCCCTGATGTGGACAATGATTATGGCAGTCCTCGCCACAGTCACCATGACGCTTGGTAACGTAGTTGCCTTATCGCAGACCAATATCAAGCGAATGCTCGCTTATTCATCCGTTGCTCATGCAGGATACGCTCTCGTTGGCGTTGTATCCCTCTCTGAGTTGGGTGTCGGCTCTGTGACTTTCTACCTTATCGCCTATGTAATGACAAACCTTGCCGCTTTTGGTGTAATCGCTGCCTTCAGCAAAATCGTTGGATCAGACGAAATCTCCGATTATGCAGGCATGAGCAGACGTAATTACGGGCTTGGCCTCGCGGCATTGGTTGCCTTCCTATCCCTAACCGGTATGCCCCCCTTTGGGGGATTTGTAGCCAAAGTCTTCGTCTTCGCCGCCGCCGTCAAAGCAGATATGATTTGGCTTGCAGTCGTTGGCATCTTAAATTCCATCGTTGGGCTTTACTACTATCTGACATTCCTGAAAGTGGTTTATCTCCACCGAATGGAAGGTGAGAACGAAGAAGCACATCCCATTCCATTGAGCCGACCTTATGCGATTGCTCTCGCTGTGCTATCTTTCGCCATTCTCTTCATCGGTGTGATTTTTGGACCCTGGTTCAATATCGCCAGTTCAGCGGCGCAAGGGCTTTTCTAAATAAAAGCAAAACTTCCGAAGTTTTTTCAACGCTTCGGAAGTTTCTTTTTACAGACCAAGCTGATTTAACGGAAGCAAGCCAAAATTCAGGCGCGAATCGGCTTTTTATCCTAGAAAATGCATTTTTTTTGTTGCTCCATCAAAACCCCTATGTTATAATCTGCCCGTTATGAGTCAACTGGAGAATCAATCAAAAAATCACTTTAATACCATACTTGTAGGGGTTGTTGGGCAGGTGGGCTGTATCACTCCATTGATTATTTTAGGCGCACTTTTTGCAGGTTTATGGCTTGATCGTCAATTTGAGACGAAGCCGCTTTTTACCATTCTTTTTATCGTAGGTAGTGCCCCTGTTTCGATTTTTGCTCTCTATAAAATCGTGAAGACGGCGACTACTAAGTTGAAGACAGATGATGACGACGCAATTAAGAATTTCGAGGAGGATTTAAATCGTGAGTGAAGAAAAATCCAAAAACCGAACTTGGGCACGCTGGGTAGTGCTAGCGGCAATTTTGCTAGGCGTGTTCTTGTTTACAGGTGTTGGTTTGGGAATTAAACCCATTATGCCTGAGGTATTCTTGCCTGGTGAAAAACTAAGCGAAACACCTCTTTTCGGTATTCCGGGTTTGTATTTAACCAATACTTTAATAGGGATGCTTGGTACTGATCTAGTTGTTTTCCTGATCGCTTTTTTTGTTTACCGTGGTGTAAAAAGTGGCAAAATGGTTTTGACAGGCGTTAGTGGCGCAGTTGAAGCTTTGCTCGAAGCGCTGCATGGGATGACAGAAAGCACAGCAGGAAAGTGGACAAAGATTATTTTCCCCTGGTTTGCAGCCATTACGCTTTTGGTTTTGCCAGCTAACTGGCTTGGCTTGCTCCCTGGCGTTGAAACCATTGGTCTTGTTCATGAAGGGCATGGAGAATATGCTGTTCGTGATTTAGGTTCCATTGGCGGGTTGAAAATACAAACCATTTGGGATGAATCAGGTGAAATGGCGGCCGATGCGCATGTCGAAGAAGCTGCCCATGCCACAGAAGATACTCACGCAGCCGAAGGTGAAGAAGTTCATGCAGAAGAGGAACATCATGGTGCAAGTATAGTGCCTTTCTTCCGCCCGGTATCTACTGACTTGAACTTCACTTTTGCTCTGGCAATAGTAGCTGTAGTGATGGTGCAGGTGGTTGGTTTCCGTGCGTTAGGATGGGGATACCTGACCAAATTTTGGAATACCAAGCACTTTTTCAGTAAACCCATTTTTGGTTTTATCGATTTTGCGGTAGGTTTGCTTGAGTTGGTTTCAGAAATTTCGAAAATACTTTCTTTTGCCTTCCGTCTTTTTGGTAATCTTTTTGCGGGCGCGGTTCTGATCTTTGTTATGGGTTCGCTTGTACCTTTCTTTGTCCCCGCAATGTTCTATATGCTTGAAGTTTTTGTAGGCATGATTCAAGCGATTGTTTTCGGTATGCTGACCATGACTTTTATGGCACAAGCTACCCACAGCCACGGCGATCACGACGAGGCTCACGCGTAAAAAATTAATTTCGGGCAAAATGCTCGGGAAACTATTAGAGGCGGTTCTCCCGCCCGAAACTATTTGGAGGTTTTAAAATGGATGTAGCAGCTGCAACTATTCTCGGAAAATTAATTGGTGCTGGTTTGGCTATGATTGGTGCAATCGGAGCAGGCGCCGGTATTGGTATCGTTACGAGCGGTGCTGTACAAGCAATGGGACGCAATCCTGATGCCGCAGGCAATATTCAGACAAATATGATTCTCGGCATCGCATTCGCTGAAGCTGTCGCTATTTATTGTCTTGTTGTTGCGCTCCTGATTTTGTTTGTTATTGGCTAAAACTATATACAGGAGAGCTAAATGGAAGCACTAGGTATTAACTTACCCTTTTTACTAGTTCAAATCGTCAATCTGCTTATCGTATATACAGTTATAGCCAAGTGGGTTGTAGCGCCAGTCGGTGAGATGCTTGAAAAACGCCGCGAGACCATCGCGCAGGGCATGGAAGATGCTCGTGTTGCCGCTGAAGCTCGCGCAAATGCCGAGGAAGAAGCTGCAAAGATCAAAGCTGAAGCACAAGCAGAAGCCAGCAAGATCGTTAGTGAAGCGACTGAGCGTGCTCAGTCTGCTGGCGCTGATGTGAAAGCTGCTGCTGAAGCAGAAGCCGCCACAGCCAAAGACAAAGCCCTTGCCGATGTAGCCGCAGAGCGCAATCAGATGCTCGGCGATCTTCGCGGTCAAGTTGCTGCCCTCGCTATTGCTGGTGCGCAGAAATTGGTTGGAGAAGCTCTTGACGAAAAACGTCAACACGCATTGCTCAGCGATTTCTTTGCCGGTGTCAAAGATGGCTCCGTTGTTGTTTTAGAAGGCGACTTCAAAGGCGATAGCGCAGAAGTAACCAGTGCCTTGCCGCTTACCGATGCAGAGCAAAAGACCGTCAAAAAAGACGTTCTTGCCAAATCTGGCGCGGAAGACGTATCCTTCCTTGTTGACCCCACCATCCTTGGTGGTTTGGTCATCAAAGTTGGCGACAAAGTCGTAGACGGCTCCGTTGCTGGCAAACTCGAAGGCTTACGCCAGAATATGCGCTAAATTCATTCTGTGAATTAAAAAGGGTTTTGATGGCTTTGTCGTCAAAACCCTTTTTTAATACCCTCTCTCCAGCTTTCATAATAAGTAGTTGATATAGGAAATAATATGTTTCAATCTCCATTGGTTATCGGTTTAATTTCCCTCTTCCCTGGTCTGGGATATCTCCTACTGAAAAAATGGAGGAAAGCTATCATCACTTGGGGACTTTTGCTTCTGTTCGTTATATTATTTTTTCTTTCACCCGTCGAAAGCCCATTTCAGAAAATAAGCGCACAGCTTTTTTTCATAGTCTGGATTGGACAAATTATCTTTTCTGTCAATCTCGCTCGTTTCCCTGAGAAAGCTCTTGGCGTATATACCTCTCCTGCCAAGAAAATAAACTTAGCGAAAATAAAAATTCCTGCTAATACCCCTCTCCGTAAAAGGGGACTATATAAATCGAAAGAAATTCTTGCCACGCAACTAGAGAAAAATGAATATCTCCAAGCTATGCTTCCTGGCTTAGATAAAGCCATGATGGGAATTGGCGCGCACCAATACCTACTCGGTATCACCCACAAATATTTGATGTTTTTAGATATGGGCTTTTCTGGAACGCCGAAAACTATAGAAAAAATCCCCTTCTCGAAAATTGAAAGTATTACTTATACGAAAAGAATAATGATGGATAAAATATCCATAAAAATCAGGGAAAAGAAAAATCTCTCTGATTTCTATATCAGCTTTTTCTTCCGTGAAGAAGTGCGGGAGTTTGTTGAGAATTTAGACAGAAAAATCAAGTAAAATGTAAAAGAACAAGCATTATAACTTCGTATTTCACTTTCCCTCTTTCTTCTTTCCACTCAAAATTATGCCCACTCTCACCTCTCTCTTTTCTCAAATTCCCTTAAAAATTATTTCTAGCGATCTCTCATCTAGAACCGTTTGTGAGATTACCTCCGATTCACGCAGAGTCCAACAAGGAGATCTTTTTGTTGCCATGTCCGGTGAATACTTCGACGGGCATAAATATATCCCCAATGCTATCGAACAGGGTGCAGCTGCCATTGTGGGGGAGCAGGAGATCGAAAATCTGCCTGTCCCCTATATTCAGGTTGAAAACGCCCGCCAAGCTCTTGCGCATCTTGCTGCCGCTTACTACGGGCATCCTGCTCGTAAGCTGACCATGCTTGGGGTTACGGGCACAGACGGTAAAACTACCACGAGCAATTTTCTCTATCATATTTTGAAAGAAGCCAACTTAAAAGTGGGCATGATCTCCACTGTCAATGCCATTATTGGGGATGAAATTCTCGACACCGGTTTTCACGTTACTACGCCTGATGCACTCGACACCCAGCGTTATCTCGCGCAAATGGTGGATGCTGGACTAACACACGTTATTTTGGAAACCACATCGCATGGATGGGCGCAATATCGCGTGGATGCCTGTGAATTTGATATTGGCATCGTCACCAATATCACCCATGAGCACCTCGACTATCACGGCTCTTACGAAGCCTACAGAGCTGCCAAAGGGCGTTTATTTGAGAGTTTAGGGGATACAGTGGATAAAGGGCTGGATGCCCGCCGAATAGCGATTCTGAATCGTGATGACCGTTCCTTCGACTATCTTTCTGAGAACGCTCTTGTCCCTCAGCTTGCCTACGGTATGGAAGCATCCGCCACACCCCGAGCAGTGGATATCCACCATCTCCCCGGTGGAGTTGAGTTTTCAATCACTGGAAAATCCCCTCGTAGTAAGGGCTTCAGCCCTTATACAGTCCCCACCAAGATAAATCTCGTTGGCTCTTACAATGTTTCAAATGCCCTTGCTGCATTCTCTGCTGCGGTCTATGGTCTTGGCATTGACCCGGAGAGCGCTGCAAAAGGCCTCGCTACCCTCGAAGGGATCCCCGGCAGAATGGAGCGGATCGATATGGGGCAAGCCTTCACAGTTATCGTAGATTTTGCTCATACGCCCTTTGCGCTGAAGGTGACAATAGAATCTGCCCGTGAAATGACGGAGGGGCGGGTGATTGCCCTTTTTGGTTCAGCAGGCTTGCGAGATAAAGAGAAACGTCGTCTGATGGCGGAGATCTCCGCAGAATTGGCAGATCTGACAGTGTTGACGGCGGAGGATCCGCGCACCGAGTCGCTTAGTGAGATTCTGTCTGAGATGGCAGAGGGGGCTGTTGACAAGGGCGGTGTCGAAGAAAAAACTTTTTGGCGTGTAGAAGATCGGGGGGAGGCAATCCTTTTTGCGTTGCAACTCGCAAATCCAGAAGATATCGTTCTGGTTTGTGGAAAAGGACATGAGCAGTCGATGTGTTTCGGAGAAACCGAATATCCTTGGGATGATCGAAGCGCTACCCGTGCTGCCTTAGCGAAGTTCTTGGGTGTAGAGGGGCCTGAGATGCCTTATCTTCCGACGCAGGATTAGGGCGTAATAAATATCCCGGAAAAGGCTAAGCCAGCAATGGCAAGTGAAATAATGAAACGAGCTATATGATGTTTGGGATTTATTTTACCGTGCATTGCCAACCCATTCCTTACCGCTGCGACAAGCATAGCGATTAACCCCGCAACGAGTACGTAAAAGGCGAGATATATCCTAAAGGGGATAAATAAGGCCGAAAGCATAATGATTATCCCGATAAATCCAGTAAGGGCGGCGGCTCCGGGTGAAATTTGTTGTTGGCGCATGGCCTTGAGGGCTGCGAAAGCTGTCAGGGCACCATAGACTAGGGCGAAAAAACCGGCTAGTAGAAGTGTAAGCATTGGCGTATCTCCTGTCGAATATTTTTTTTCAATTGTAAGTGGTGGAAAAAAGTAAGTGACAGCTTTGTCATTGCGAGGCAGTTTTATCGCCGAAGCAATCCCCAAGACAGGGAGGAGATTACCACGCTTCGTAAACTCCGCTCGCAGTGACATGACTATCACTTCGACACAGCCACTACTCAATTATAGGACATTTTTCTTGAGGAGAGTCTTTAATATGAGCCCTTTTTATAGAGGAATAGAGCTTTTTCGAGAGCTTTGTCTGGCTAAGAAGAGCAAGCCTATCGTAGAGATCGCTCCGACGATAAATCCACCATACCAGATCGAGACCGGGCCAAAAGAATCACTGAGCCATCCGCCCATTACTGGCCCTACTCCGCGAGCAAAGCTCCAGGTGAGATTGTAAATGCCCATATAGCGCCCACGCATTTCGGGGTGGGCACGGTTTGCAACATAGGCAC
This sequence comes from Anaerolineae bacterium, assembly GCA_018648685.1. GTDB lineage: Bacteria > Chloroflexota > Anaerolineae > Anaerolineales > Villigracilaceae > Desulfolinea. The sequence goes on along the minus strand of JABGQT010000212.1, from coordinate 28,446 downwards.
TTGAAGTGGGGACGATGATGAGTTCGCCGATGGTAACGATGACGATGCTGAGAATAAATCCCCAGAAACCTGTGGAAAAGGCGACGCTGCCTGTGCCGATGGCGTAGAGGAACATGCCAACTGTGATCATCGTGAGAGGGCGGAAGCGTTTCGTGCGTTTGGTGACTGCGAGCTGGAAGAAGATGACCATTAACCCGTTGGCGGCAGGGATCAGCCCATATTGGCTTTCCCGGATGCCAAACTCTTGGTTGGCGTAGACGGGAAGGAGAAGCCAGATAATGGCAACCATGATCCAGCCAAAGGAGTAGAACAGGATCATGGTGACGAATTCTTTGTCTTTGAGCATCTCCAGATAGCCTTTGGGTTGGGATGAAACGACAATAGCAGGCGTTTTTTCTATTTTGGCAGGAAGAGTCTCTTTAGCAAAGAAGATAACTAGAAAGCCAAAGATGAGCATCCCGCTGGCGGCGCTGATATAGGAGATATTGTAGGAGATGCCTGCCAGAATGCCACCGATGGCTGGACCCATCGAGACGCCGACATTTTTCGCCATGCGAGTTAGGGCGAAGGCATCGAGACGCTGCTTTTCGGGGATGATGTCGGTGAGCATGGCATCTGCGCCTACCCGAAAAAGGGGGTTTGAAAAGCCGGTGACGACCATCAGGATAGCGAAGTAAGCGTAACTATCTGCCCAAATGAGAAAGATATAGCCGATAGCATTTATAGCCAGCCCAAAGACCATGATCCATTTGCGCCCGAATTTATCGGTGAAGGGACCCGCTAGAAAGGTGAATGCGACACCGACGATGGCGTTGATAGTGATCAGTGATGCGCCTTGCGCAAGGGGCATAGAGAGCCGTTTGCTGACATAGACCAGCATCAGGGGCCAGATCATAGTGCCCGCTGTCATGGCAATGAACATGCCGAAGAATAAGAGCCAGAATTGTTTCGGGTAGCGATGGAAAATGTTTTGTAGTTTTTTTAACATTTTGAAATGCCTGGGGAATGAAAAAGGGCGGCTCATAAAGAGTCGCCCTTCTTATTTCTTGTGCTTTTTGTGAAACCTAGCGTCGGTTGCTGCGTCCACCGCGGTTGCGGTCATTGCCACGCCCACGATTATTGCTTTTACCGCCACGTGGGTTGTCGTTAGCTTGTGCTTCTTCGAGTGACCAGCCTTCGAGTACGGCTTTGCGGGAGAGACGGATTTTGCCATCGCCACCAACTTGGGTGACCATGACGGTGATCTCATCACCGACGTTGGCGACATCTTCGACGCTGTTGATACGGACGCTATCGAGTTGGGAGATGTGAACAAGCCCGTCCATGTTGGGCAAAATTTCGACGAATGCGCCGAAATCTACAACACGGACAACACGACCGGTGTAAATGCGTCCGGCAACTGCGCTTTCAGTAAGACCTTCAACGCGTGCACGGGCGGCTGCTTCGCTCTCTCCATCTGCAGCGGAGATGTATACAGTGCCATCATCTTCGATGTCAAGACGTGCGCCGGTTTCTTCTTGGATTGCACGGATGGTTTTACCGCCGGGTCCAATAATTGCGCCGATTTTCTCGACAGGGATTGTTACGGAGGTTACGCGCGGGACGTGGTTCTTCATTTCAGGACGTGGGGTCTTGATGGTTTTCATCATTTCGTCCATGATGTGCATTCTGGCTTCGTGTGATTGAGTGAGGGCTTCTGCCATCAATTCAGTGCTAAGACCAGAAATTTTGATGTCCATTTGCAAGGCGGTGATGCCTTTGGTGGTGCCAGTAACTTTGAAATCCATATCGCCGAGGTGGTCTTCGGTGCCGAGAATATCGCTGAGGATGTGGTAACGCTCACCATCGGTCACCAAACCCATCGCCACGCCCGATACGGGGGCTTTGATGGGGACACCTGTATCCATCAAGGACATGGTGGAGCCGCAGACGGATGCCATCGAAGATGATCCGTTTGATGCCATAATTTCGGAGACAACACGAATGGTGTAGGGGAATTCTTCTTTGCTTGGGATAACGGGCAAGAGAGCGCGTTCTGCCAATGCACCGTGACCGACTTCTCGGCGGGAGGTGCCGCGCAACATTTTGGTCTCGCCGGTGCAGAAGGGCGGGAAGTTGTAGTGGTGCATGTAGCGGGCTTCTTTTTCAGGGTTCAGCCCATCGAGCATTTGGGCATCACGGAGCGTGCCGAGCGTGGCAACGGAGAGAGCTTGGGTTTCGCCACGAGTGAAAATGGCTGAGCCATGCGCACGGGGACTTGCATCTACTTCGCACCAGATGGGGCGCACGTCTTTAGGACCACGCCCGTCAATGCGAACGCCTGCGCTGAGCATACGCTCACGGATAATTTTCTTTTCTGCTGCACCAAAGGCTTCTTTGATGTCGCCGGTGGCGAGTTCTGCGTCTTCTGCGAGCATGGCTTCAACGGTTTTGGCTTTCAAATCGTCAATGCTGCCATAGAAGGTGGCTTTGTCGAGGGGTTTTGAGACCAAATCGGTCAGTTCTGCGCTGCAAAAATCATAAACTTTTTGGCCGAGTGCTTCGTCGGCTTTATCTATAATTGGCTCGTCTTTTGCTTTGCCAACTTCTGCCGCCATTGTGGAAATCGCTTCGATAATGGGTTGAATGGAGGCGTGCCCTAAAGCAAGGGCTTCGACCATGACATCTTCGGGGATTTCATCCGCACCAGCTTCCACCATCAGAATTGCTTCTTTGGTGCCAGCCAAGCGTAAATCCAGGGAGGATTCTTCGAGTTGTGCATAGGTCGGGTTGACGATGAATTCTTCATCAATCCGTCCGATTCGTACCGCGCCCACAGGTCCATCCCAGGGGATATTGGAAATGCTTACGGCGGCAGAAGCGGAATTGATTGCCAAAATGTCAAGGGGGTTATCATCCGCAGAAAGCGAATAGATCAGCACCTGAATATCATTTCTCATTCCTTCGGGGAAGAGAGGGCGCAGGGGGCGATCGGTGAGACGGGATGTCAAGATTGCGTCAGTATGCGGGCGACCTTCACGGCGGAAGAAAGAGCCGGGGATACGCCCACCGGCGTACATGCGCTCTTCATAATTGACACTCATTGGCAAGAAATTGACGTCACGAGCATTCTTGCTCATGGTTGCAGCACAGAAGACCATTGCGTCTTCAAGTTGCACGGTGACAGCACCACCGGCTTGGTGAGCGAGTTTTCCTGTCTCAAATGTGACAGTACGCCCGCCAACCTCTGCGGTATATTGTTTTATTTCGGGTTTCATTTATTTTTCCTTTTCCCGCCTGTTTAGGGACTGAAAGCTAGTGACAACTTCTCTTTGTAGTAAGGGCTTTCGCGTAGCACCCTTTAGGGCAGCCCTTCGTTATCAACACCTTTCAATTCCTAACAGACGGAACAAATACGGCTGAATGTTCAGCTTCGGCAGACCATCTGCCTATATAAAAAGAGTAGATGGCAACGACCATCTACTCGGTCTAACAATTCTGTTTTACTTGCGGCGCAGGCTTAGTTCGTCTGTGAGCGTCAGATAACGCGGATAATCTGTGCGACGCATATAAGCCAAAAGGCGGCGTCGGCGACCGACCATCTTCAACAGTCCGCGGCGACAAGATTCGTCGTGCTTGTTGATGCGTAAGTGATCAGTGAGCGCAAGAATACGATTGGTCAAAATCGCAACCTGAACTTCCGGTGAACCGGTATCTTTCTCATCGCGACGATACTCTTCAATGACCTTTGTTTTTGCTTCTTTCGAAATAGACATGACGTATGCTCCTTATTATTTTTGCAGGTCTCCGTGACCGCAGCCGAAACCGCGAGACAGGACCAGTCATATTGCGGGCAGATTATACCAGATATGGATATGTAGGCAAGTGATTTTTTTTGGGAGAAAAGCCGTTTCGCACGTAGTTTGGGCTTGCTGAGGCTTCGAAAAACATCTTCTTATCCCAAAGCAGATTTCACCACCCTCGCACCTCCGCTTCAGCTTTCAACTGCCCAAAAGCGGACTTTTCACTCCCATCATAATTCAAGAATCCTAACGAGCCAAGGTACGCCGCAAAGCCACGACCTGAGAAAGCATAATACTTCTCATATTCTGCGACAGATTCAGGTGAGATGTCATTAAGCCAAGCAAAATTGATTGTCTTTATTTGTTCGGCGTGTGTATCCCAGGCATGGAAGGTTTCTGTGATGAATTCGGCTTGCTTCGCTTCTGAGCTATCGCATTTCTTACTGGATGGGTAGCCTAACTCAAGGAAGTAGATTTCCTTATCAGGATAAGCCGCTACGACCTTTGCAAAATCCTCGTGGACAGTGCTCGGCTCGCGGACGGTGAAATCGCTATTCAGTGGATAGTAAGTAACGAAAATCGCATCACTATATTCGTTGATCTTTTGGAAATAGTTCGCGCTATCGCCCGTCATGCCGTCGAACATGCCTTTTGTGCCAACGACTAAGTTTGGGTGCAGGGTGCGGGCATGTGCGGATGTGGCAGCGTAGAAGGCGGTGTATTCATCCCATTTTTGCGCATCTGTGCCGAGATAGCCATCAATTTCGTTGCCGATGGAGAAAGCGACCAAGTCAAGGTCTGGGATTTGGGTAAAGATATAGTCGAGCAATTTATTGAAGCGTTCGATCACTTCAGGGGCATCGAGGGGGCGGTCTTGCAGGTCTTTAGGGAGGCGATTTTGGTTGGTGTCGATGGGATTGATGACCAAATCCACAGCGATGCCGCGCGTTGGGTAATAGGCATTCGCGATTTCCAGGAAATTTGGGTTTGGATTATATTCGCCGGGGGCGGTTTCAAGATCGTCCCAGAAGAGGCTTAGGCTGAGGGCTTCCGCGCCTGCATCTATTGCAGTGCTGAGGGATGCATCATAATCGCCGTCGGCAGGATCGGTCACGTCGATGGCGAGGATGCGGTCGCCTTTGGGCTGGGCATCGGTTATTTTAACGGGAGCAGGTTTAGGGTCAGGGGCGACTTCGGCACTCTCATCACAGGCAAGGGCGATCAGAGCAAGGGCGATGATGAAGATGAGTAAACGTTTCATGGTGTCCTTCTGAATGATAATGAATTTGCGAGGAGAGTTTTACCCGACGACGCGTACTCCGCTAGGGGTAAGCAATCTCATGGACAGTGAGAGACCGTTTCGTCGCAAAAGCACGCTCCTCGCGGAGTCATGCTATTTTTTATATGCAACGTAAATATCCGCTTCGAGCATGACATTGTCTTTGTAGAAATGGTGGGTAAAGTAGATATTCCCCTCGTTATCCATCGAGGCTTCGCCGGAGAAAAGCGAGAACATTTTTTGCGGCTCTGTCCACTCACCGTTGATGCGTTTTGAGCGCCAAAGTTCGGGCGCACCGTGAGCGCGGGTTAACCATAGTTCGTTACCATCCGGGGAGACAAAGGGCCAGCCATCGGTTCCTGACGTATTCAAAACGGCAAGATTTACAGGCTCTTGCCAGACGCCATCGAGATTTTGGGAGATCCAAATATCGTAGCCGCCCTGACCGCCTGCGCGCGCAGAGTGGAAATATAGCTCAGAGCCATCGGCGGTGATATGTAGTTCGCCGACCTCGTAGCTTTCTTCAAAATCAGCTAATTGCCAATTTTGCCAGATGCCATCTTTGAACTCAGCCGTGAACCAATGCAAGCCGGTGTAGCCTTCACGCGCGGCGCAGAACCAGATGATGTCGTTTTGCACAAATCCACAGCCATCCAGCGAGAGTTTGCCGGGGTCTTGGAGCATGATGCGTTCGGCATCGCTCCAGCCATCGGGCGTTTTGTGGAAAACGTAGATGCCCGTTACGCCGTCAATGACTTGCTTTTCGACAGGGATTTGCGGGCTGGGCGTGAACCAGACGTAGAGCGTCTGCCCATCGGGCATCATATAAGCCGAATCTTCTGCGCCCCTTGTGTTGACAGGATAAGGCATCGAGATCGGGTCTTCGTATTCGTCCGTTTCTGAGCGTATCGGATAAGTATCCGTCTCGGGCGTGATTTTAGCTTGGCCGGCGGGAATTAGGCTTTCTCGGTCGGGCGGTGGCGTAGGAGATAGCGGGACAGACACTTCGGCATCACAGCCAACCAGCAGCATTAGGATGACGAGCCAGAGCAGCAATTTTCTTTTCATCTTATTCTCCTTTTCACTCGCGTTCTATCCAATATCCCCCGTAGGCGCCCAAGGGAAATACGTTGAAAGGATATTCTTCGAGTTCCGTAAAAAACCCATCCTTGTAGAGATACAAACTCTGCTTTATTCCCATCCCTGTGAGATTTTCGCCAGCTCCCACGCCCACCTGCCTGTTGATCAAAATACCGCCATCCTTCCATTGCGGGACCATATTGGCGTACTGCGAATCAAGAATTTCAATCTCTTTTGTGTCAACGTCTATAACGATTAATTCATATACTCCAAAAATAATATTTTCTTTGCCAGTTTTCAATCTTGAAAAAACGATCTTCTGATTATCGGGACTAAGATCGGGGTCGGCATCAAGACCAATGGGATAAGGCCCCTGATTCTCTTCATTATTTGGATTTGTCCCACCGCTCGTGATTTGGGCTTGGTTGCTCCCATCGGCATTCATTAGCCAGATTTGTGATGGGGCTTCGAGCCAGGGAGTGGGCAGCCGATTGAAAACGATCATTGTCCCATCTTCTGACCAGGCACAGTCAAAATCCATATAGTCGAGATGCTCGGTGATCTGGACAAGGTTTTTCTCCGCATCAATCGCAAAAAGATGATTATGGAAAACCGAGCTATGCTGGGCAGAAAAAATAACTTTTTGGGTAATAGGAGAATAATCAGCGTTGTTGATGCTGGTCAGATCATACTCACAAGTCAGACAGTTCATTTTTTTTGTTGATAAATTCAGCAGATACAGCTCCGGTTTATCTTTTTCGTTGATCTTTCCGTTGCCATCGGTATCGGCACAAACAGCCAAGGTCATCAAGACTGTGGGACTTACAACTTGCCCGATTATATGGGTGCAATCTGTATTGGTGATCTGTAGCACTTCGCTTGTTTCAATATCCATCGCGAAGAGTTGTCGCGGGGAGGCAAGCCCGTCGTCTTGCGCATCATAGATCAGCGCATTGCAATCAGGTAGATTGATAAAGTTCTTGTCAACTTCATAGTTTTTATCGAGACAGGCGCCATCGTTCAATACATAGCGGATCGCGTCGAAAGTGATATCCATACGTTCAGGGATTTCGTGAATCAGAATCCCTTCAGGGATGGGCGTGGGCGGAATTTTCTCCTGTGCTTGTGAAGCGCAAGCTAGAGAAGCGATGATCAAAAAAGCGAGAATAAGAAATACCTGTTTCATTTGTAGTACGCCTCCGCTTCTTCTACCCACACGTCCCAGGCTACCTTTGGTGTGCCGTCAGATTGGCGTAAGCCAAAATAGCAAATGAAGGTTTTGAAGGCTTCCATGAATTCTCCGGTAGGTTCAGTGCCCGGCTCAAAGAAGCTGTAAATATCCTCTGCGCAACTTTCTGGCTTGGGATCATGCAAGGCGAACCAACTCACAAAACCAATTTCATCCCGCCGTTCAGATAATGCCGCAAAAAGCTGACGTGTATACTCTGCCTGTCCTTCTTCAGAGCCTTCCAGCAACGTGGCTGTGCTCCATCCCGTTTCTGTGATGACGATGGGTGTACCATCGGCTAAAGCGATCATGCGGTCGAGATAATCGCCGATTTCGGCTGGGTCACGCCGAAAATGGAAACCTTCGTTGTAGAGATACATCGTGTAGGCAATATAGTCGCCACGATTGAGTTGCTGGACTACGTCAAGTGCATCCAGGGTTTCGGCATCGTGATAGGCAAAGATGATGCCGACTGGTAGGTCAGGGTTCACCGCGTGGATGGCATCGCGCGTCTCACCAAAAGCAGTGATATAAGCGGGGATTTCATCACGACGAGAGACAAAATAATTATTGACTTCGTTCCCAACAGAAAGATAGTGGAGCTGCCCTGCATAGCGTTCAGCAAAAGCGGAGAAGAACCCACTCAGGCGTTGTACGAAAATGGGATCGTCAAAAGCCAAGCCAATGAGATCGTTTGGGATACGTCCACGCACGGTGGTATGGATGACGCTGATGACGATAGAAAGTTCAAAATCTTCGAGCGCATTGGCTTCGACGATATAGTCGGGGACAGTCCAATCGTAGATGCCGGGTTCCTTCTCTATATCGCCCCAATGGAAATAATAATGTGAAACTTGCACGCCGTTTTCTCGTGCCAATGCCAACGCTTGCTGATAAGCGGTTGGGTTGAAATTGTCGCCGTCCACGGTGGGAGGGAGAACGATCATGCCTAAGGCTCCACTATCCAGTTTGGGGGAGCGTTCCGGCGTTGCGCAGAAAGCGGATGCTTTCACTTTTTCAAAGAGCGCGGCGTATTCGCTGATATTCTTTTCGGCAGCAACGCCTGTGATCTCGTAGGCTTTGGCGTCGCAGTAGATGAGTAATGTGCTCAGGCGAAGGGTATTAAAGTTTTCAGTCAACGCCAATTCGAGATGCACCTTCTCTGGGTCGCCTGATGTACTTAGTAGGGAGTCTTTTTCGTTTTTTTCAGCCCACTCACCTACACTTTTGGAGACGATGCTGGGGATCAGCTCCCAAGTTTTTATCCAGAGCGACGCGCTCCCATTGCTAATTGTGTAAATGACCTGCTCATCGGAGGAGGTATCTTCTTCCCATGCGGCAGGCAAATCCACATTTAATCCGCCTGTTGTATATCTTTCCCATTCATTGATCTGGGATAGCGGATTTTCATCGGGCGCGGGCTGTCCACAGGCAAGCGTTGCGAGCAAGAGCGCCAATGCCGCGAGCAGGACGCGTTTCATCGTCTAATTTTCTTCTTCGGCAAACGCAGCCTTTTTTCTCCAGCGGAAGGCTGAGATCGCTGCGCCGAAACCTGTCCAGAGAATGAGCGGCAGGAAGATAAACCAGCCAACATAGGGGGCGAGAATGGCGAGCAGGAGCAATGTGCCGCCACGCAGATCGGATGCGAAAGGCGTTTTTCCGCCGCCGATGCCTTCGCCGAGTAATGTCGCAAATGCGCTCAATCCAAAAACCGCGAAGACGGCGACCCCGACGATGATGATGCTTGCCAGGAAAAAGAAGATGCCGCCCAAGCCGCCGCTTTGTTCCGCAAGCCAGATGAAAACAAGCGCAAGAATGGCAAAGAAGGTGAAGTTGACGACACCCAGCAAAAGAGAACGCCCAAGGGGCTTTTCAAGGTTGGCGCGGGTTTTCGCTACTGCCTCGGGAAGCAATAAATTTAGCGCAGCGAAAAGCGCAACGATCGTAACCCCGCTGAGGGGGACGAGCAAGATGATGCCTAGAATTTCCATGTTTTACTCCTTTTAGTGCCCCCCTCTAATTCCCCCGACAAGCGGGGGAGAATTTGTCCCTCCCCCCATCTTGGGGGAAGGCTAGGATGGGGCGGTCTACGATACTAACGATTTCTTATTTCATCCCAAACCGCTAACGCGGGCTTGGGCGTGCCGTCAATTTCTGCCAGACCTATCGAGGCGAAATAAGCTAGACCCTGAGCGATTTCACCTGCTCCTTGTGCCTCCATCAAAGGTGTAAAGGATTCCATATTCAGATCGTTATAGATCAGATAGATCCAGAAGGCAAAGCGCTCTCCACCAAGCTGTTTATCAACGACACGGAGATAATCTATTTGTTCTTGCTCAGAGCCACTTTGAATATCAAATGGGATGGATGAACAGCCGCCTTCTGCTACTGCGATAGGCTTATTGGTACGTGCCAGTAATGGGGTGTAATAATCATCAGGGACGTCGGCTGCGTGATCGAAAAAGAAGCAAAGATACGATGAAATTGCCCACAGATCCAGTTGTGGTTCAAAGGCTTCGATCTGCTCCCATTTTATTTCGTATTCTGCTCCATCTTGAAAAGGACCGAGATTATTCAGGTCATCCCACTGGAAGGTCACAAAAACCTGCGTTTCCGGGGCTTCGGCTTTTATCGCGGCATAAGTCTCGCGGTACAGGCTCAAATAATTTTCCACATTGTCAGGGTGCGCATCCATATAAGTATTGATCTCTGAAGCCAGCCCAATATAGCGCGGGGTAAACTCACGAACGAGCCGCAGGGCATAATTCTTGAAGGCGCTGCGAATTTCAGGCGTGCCAAAATTTCCATCTGCGAGTTCGGGAGGCAGCCCCATAAACTCGCGGCGGTTGAGTCCATTTAGTGGATCAACAATAAAGATCGGTTCCAAACCATGCCCCACAGCCAAGCCCACCATGCCGCGCAAATCTTCGACTTCTTTCGACTCAGCATCAGGGCTAGATGCAAAATCTTCCCACGGAATTTCCTGCTGAAAGAGCGCTACATCGGCATGTTCGCTAATTCCTTTCATTGTCTTGAGCACACTTGATACACTCACTTCAGAAGGTGTGGGGAAGAATCCATAAGCGGTTTCCTGTGTGTCGAAAATCGACTGCTCCGGGGTGGGGATCGGCTCATCTGGATTGGGATTGGGGACACTTTCCCCACACGCTAGCGTTGCCAAAGTTAATACGATAACGGATAGGATTACTCGTCTCATCCCCGTACCTCTGGCTTGCTTCTGAGCAAGGAGAAATTACCGATCCCCCACAGGGTCGTTGCCACAAGAAGCAAAACGAGCATGATACTCGGCTCCAAACTGATCGGCAGATGTGGAAGTGTCGGCATCGTTGGTATCGTGAACGTAAATTCTGGCATCGTGAAAGTGAACTCAAATTGCCATGCCAAAAGATTCACAAATTCTGCCGCAATCCCCGAATAAGATGGGAGGGTGATGGTCGGCATCGTCGGGATACGCTGACGGAATGTCTCGAAAATGGGGATGCCAATTGCCAGCAAAATGATCGTGAGCAAAGATTGCATCACAAATGCGGGCTGCCGCCAAAGCACAGGGATTTGCATCTCTCTTGGCAGACGCGCCAAAACACCTGCTTTCAGGTCATGCTTCAGCGGAATTTCTGGCAATTCAGCCAGCGAGGAGAAAAGCATCTCTAGATCGGCGAGTTCTGCACGACATTGCTTGCAGCTTGCCAGATGCGTCTCTGCCTGCTGCCGAGATGCGTCATCCAGCATTTGGTCGAGATATTCGTTGAGTTGATTTTCGTTTAGATGGTTCATATTTTCTTTTCCATCCCCTCCCCTAAATTCTGTCTTTAGAATTTGGGGGAGGCTGGGTGGGGGCGGTTTCTTTCAACCTCTCCGCCAACATCTTTCGGGCGCGAAAAAGATCGCTTTTGACGGTGCTAAGGGGTTTTTCCAATGTTTCGGCGATCTCTTCATAACTTAAGTCTTGGAAATGTCGTAGCTCGATAGCAGCCCGATAACGTGGGGGCAATGACAAGATTGCGGCGCGGACTTGCGCATCTCGTTCGCGTTTGGCGGTTTGCGCTTCGGGACCGGGTTTTGGTTCCTTTGGCGGTGGCAAGCCATTTTCTAGCGAAAGAGTCGGGCGGTGTGCTTTGATCCGATTTAGGCAAAGGTTGGTCACGATCTTCTTTAGCCAGGGGCGGATGGGTCTATGCGTATCAAAACTCTTGAAGGCGTTGTAGGCGCGGACGAAGGCTTCCTGCGCCGCATCTTCTGCATCCTGCTGGTTGCCGAGAATCCTATAGGCGACATTAAATACCGCAGACTGATGAAGCTGAACGAGTTCGCCGAACGCGTTCTGATCACCCTGCGCAGCGAGTTTGGTCAGGCTGCGATCATTTGCGATATTCATCTCTATTTATTAGTACAAGGTTGAAGGGAAAAAGTTGCAGAGAGTTTCCTAGCCACCGACGTTGCTCAGGACGACGAGGAAAAGACAGATGCCGCTAAAGCTGAGCAGTAGCCCGATAATGGCGGTAGCGCGCGATCTGTCGCGCCCGAAGAGACCGGCTAAGCCCAAAATAGCTCCCAGAAAGCCAAGAAAGGCGCTGCTACCTCCGCAAATAAAAAGTGGTGTGCCAACCAGCCGAATCCAGTTTTGAGCGATGCCGGTTAGCGCGCATAAGCCGATGCCGAAGACGAGCGCTGTTGAGATGATGCCCAGTACGAGGCTGGCGTTACCGAGGGTATTAGGTTCTTTTGGAGAGGGAGATGTGCTCATGGGTTTTCTCCTGAGAGACTGGATATTTCTTTTATTATAGTACAGGAGATTGGCGAAAAAGTTGCAGGAAGCATGTCTTAAAAAAACAAAAATAAAGCTGTCATTGCGAGGTAGTTTTATCGCCGAAGCAATCTCCAAGATCATGAGAGAGACTGCTTCGCAAAAGACGCTCGCAGTGACATGCACACTTTATCTTGCTTTGAGCTCTTTTTGCAAGTTTTCTTGTAAAGGAGGGGGGAGTGCGGGCAAGATGCGGCGTAGGAGAATCCGGGTTTTCGGATTTTTGCTTTTTTTGATCAGGCTTTTGAGAAAATAGCTTGTTTCGGTAGGTGCATCTTTATATAAGGCAATAACGATATTTTGGATATCTTTTTGCAGCGTAGTGGGAGCGGCCTCGAGGACCGGTTCAATGAGATTAAAGATGGGCGGGAGATTCTCGTAGGTGGGATTTTTTACAAGAGGCAGAAGGGCTTGCAAACCATTGCTCCAGAATTGCTCTCGATGCGGGTAGAGCCATTCTGTGACGAGAGCTAAAAATTCGTCTGGGGTTTCTTTGCGTAGGCGAGCGAGGCTGTGCGTGAGCAGAGAAGTACGCACATTTGGGTCGCGGACTTTTTGTGTCCAGACGGTGAGACGGGCAAGGAGGCGTTCTTCTTTTGGGGAGATATGCCCGAGCAGGAAAGCGGCGAGAAGATGGGTTTCGAGATGTCCTTCATCCCAAAGTTGGTCGGCAAGCTCGAGGGCTTGGTCGGCGTTTTCTTTGGCTAATGGCGAAAGCTCGCTTTCGATTCGGTGCAAGATAACGCTGGGGGTACGGTAGGTCGGCAGTGTGGAGGCAGCCGCAACAGCATCTCGTGTGCGCAGCGTACGGTTGACGTAGGATTCGAGAATCTCGCGTAGGTCACGAATAAAAACCGTCGGCTCGTCGAATAGCTCGGCGAGTTGCGCGGCTTCTTTATTGAGTTTGGCGAGGTTTATAGCGGGCATGGTGAAGAGCAGGTATCAGGTATTAGGGATCAGGAAATAGATTTTGCGGGGTTTTCCTGATCCCTGATTGACTAATCCCTAGTTCCTTAATACGCTTTCGCGAAATATACTTTCTTGTCTGCTTTTTCGCCGCAAACGATACATTTCCCTGTGCCTTCGGGTTGTTCGAGGGGGATGACGCGGGTGGTGGCTTTGGTATCTTCTTTGACTTTTGCTTCACATTCAGCAGATTCGCACCACCAGGACAACGCCCAACCTTTCTCGACGATTTGCTTGAGTTCTTCGTAATCGGCAGGATCGTGGATATTATCGTCGCGGAATTTCTTGGCAGCCTCGAACATGGATGTTTGGATCGTATCCAGTTTCTCTTTAACGGTATCAAGCAGACCCACGCGCGGCTCGAAGGTTTTTCCATCCCGACCAGGTATATCGCGTCGAGCTAAAGCAACGGATTCTTTTTTGACATCACGGGGGCCGATCTCCAAGCGGAGGGGGACGCCGCGCATTTCCCAGTCGTTATATTTGAAGCCGGGCGAGACGCCTTCACGATCATCCACTTTGACGCGGACACCGCCTTCTTTCAATTCGGCAAAGACTTCATCTACAGTAGCCATGACCATTTCTTTTTCGGCATCTTTGCGATAAATCGGCACAATGATGACTTGGATGGGAGCAATTTTCGGGGGCATTTTCATGCCTTGATCATCGCCATGCACCATGATGAGCGCGCCGATCATGCGTGTAGACATACCCCATGAGGTGGTATAGGCATGTTCGAGCTCGTTATCTTTATTTAGAAAATCAATATCGAAGGCGACTGCGAAATTTTGCCCAAAATAATGGGATGTACCGCTTTGCAGAGCTTTCGTGTCGCGCATCATCGCCTCGATGCCAGTGGTCATTTGTGCACCAGCGAAACGCTCCGTATCAGATTTGTGCCCCTTGACAACAGGAATTGCACAGTCGGTTTCGGCAAAATCGGCGTAAACATCGAGCATTTGGTAGGTTTCTTCGATTGCTTCATCAGCAGTTGCATGCACAGTGTGCCCTTCTTGCCAATAAAATTCGGCAGTGCGGAGGAAGAGTTTTGTGCGCAATTCCCAGCGCATAACGGAACCCCATTGGTTGATCAGAATCGGCAGGTCGCGCCAGGATTGCACCCATTTGCTATACATATAGCCGATGATGGTCTCGGAGGTGGGGCGAACAGCCAGTTTCTCTTCGAGTTCTTTGCCGCCGCCGTGTGTGACAACTGCCAGCTCGGGAGAGAAGCCTTCGACATGGTCTTTTTCCTTTTCGAAGAAAGACATCGGGATCAGCGTGGGGAAGGCGGCATTGACATGACCCGTCTCTTTGAAACGGTGGTCTAAGCCAGCTTGCATATTTTCCCAGAGTGTCCAGCCGTAGGGGCGCACGACCATACAACCGCGCACAGGGGCGTAGTCGGCGAGTTCGGCGCGCAATACGAGTTGGTTGTACCACTCGGAGAAGTTTTCAGATTGGGGAGTGAGTTTTTCGTCAGCCATTATTTTTCCTTGTTTTTATGATTTAAACACGAAGGTCACTAAGGTTCACAAAGGTTTAAAAGCTTTTCTTAGTGTTTCTTTCTGCTCTTTGTGTTTAATCTTTTAGTAGTTTTACAGCAGATTGAATATCGGGTGCAAATTGGAGATGCTCACGCTGAAGTGCGGGCACGTAGTCTCCTAATTCGGTGTAGAAAGCCTGATTGAAAAGGGTCTGCCAGCCCTTCCCGATCAGGATAAGTGGTGTGGGAGGTAATGCCTGGATAATCAGTTGATTCCACATTAACGAAATTTCTGTTAGCGTGCCGGGACCGCCGGGCAGGGCGAAGGCAGCATCGCATTTTTCGATCAGGGCGTTCAGACGTTCTTTAAGTGTGGCATAACGCCATTCTTCTTTAATCCATTGATTGGGGCGCACATCCCGCCAGGATTCTATCTCTTCACAAGTCAAGCCAATAACATGGCCGCCTACCTCAGATGCACCGCGCGAAACGGCTTCCATTGTGCCTATATATCCACCTGTCATCACGCTGTGACCGCGCTCTGCGAGGAGTTTTCCCAGCATGAGGGCGTCGTTATAAGCAGGAGAGTTGGGTTTGGGGGCAGAGCCGCCGAATACGGTTGTTATCATGATTTTTTAGTTGTGTTGTCTTTGCTATTCAGATAAGTGAAAAGTGATGAGTGATTCTTTGAAGTTCACGCTTCACTTATCATGAATTCTAATCCCATTCACGGGATGCGTTTACTTCCAATTTATCCAAAATTGCCTTTTCTAAATCAATCTCGGCAACATCCGCCAATTGTAGCAGATAGAGAGCCACATCGGCGAGTTCTTTGGCTAAATCTTCCTTATTAAATTCTTCGTTCCATTGGAAGTGTTCAAGAATTTCAGCCGCTTCTAAAGCCAGCGAAATCGATAAATTCCGCGGTGTTTGCGGACGTTTGCTATTAGCCTTATACCATCCCTTCGAGCGGACGAAGTTGTGCATGAGGGTGGTCAGTTCGTCTATAGTTTTACTGGTCATTTGGTCTCTTGTCTTTGGTCAATGGTTTACGGTCTACCGTCCCTAACAAAAAAGCTCCCAAATCTGGGAGCCCTTAGCTGACATGCAAAAGCGGACCTATCCAGACGTGGATGGGGGATGTTTTTGCGGGGTAGGGACGGGGTATATTTGCATGGCGGGGATTATAACTGAAAAAGCTAAGGTTGGGATATTTTTTGTGATGCAGATGATGACGTTGCTTCTTTCTTCTCAAAAAGAGAGTGTTGGAAAACAGGCTTCATATCTTCTTTGGCTTTTGGGTTTGTATCGCCCAATCTTTTTAGCGAGAGACTGTGGTATTCGGGGTTTAACTCAAACCCAAGAAATTGACGTTTGAGAAGTTTTGCTGCCAAAGCCGTTGTGCCGCTTCCCATGAAGGGGTCTAAAATAATTTGATTTTCTTGTGTGGTCAACTTTATAAGATATTCTATTAGATCAAGCGGCTTTTGTGCCTCATGTATTCTCTCTTCGTTTTTTCTGAATCCAAACTCTAGTAAATTAGTAGGGCTAGTTCCCTGTATCTGATTTGCATCCGTGTTTATGGCACCGACTTCATTTTTAAGCACATTATCAGTAATTGTGCCGCCAATTTTATAAGGTTTCATAAACCAGGCAATTGGTTCCCAAATAGGAGCTAAGTTGCCAAGTCGCCAGCCTTCCCATTTTTTTGCATCATCTATAAGTCCTCTGCGTTTAAGAACAATGCTGATGCGTTGCGCTCGATGATGTGCAGATGATTTTTTCCACGCTAAAGTATCTTTAAGTAAAAAACCACTATCTTCAAAGGCATTAATGACTCGATGTAAAGTTCGACGTGCACCAAAAACAAAAAGAAATGCGCCATCTTTCATTTTTGGATAAACTCCTTTTGCCCAACTTTCGCACCATTCTTGATATTCTAAGCCGATGTTTCGATCAGATTGCGCCCACCCGTTGATAGGTTTTCCTCTGCGTTTGAAACCAGATTTTCCTTTTTGTGCGGGAGATTCCCCTAAAAGAGCAGAGTTTGTATTTTGGTGTAAAACATCCCACTCATCCAGATTAATACCGTAGGGAATATCTGATAAGAATAGGTCTATGCTGCTATCTTTTAAGTTAGGAATGTGATTTAGGCAGTCACCTAATATAATCTTGTTGAGATATTCTTTGTTCATTGGATTTTCCCTGTTTCAAGCAATCCGTTATCTGTAACAGATTTAACTTTCCTTATTTTTGTGTCAATCTTACTTGCTTTTAGTACCTCTTGAATAGCTTCATCTTTTGAAAGTTTGAGAATTCTTTCTCTTTCTGTTGCGAGAAAAGTTAAAGCTTCGTTTTGTGAAATTTGAATAGCCTCTAATGTTGCAGATTTTTCTTCTAACCAAAATTCTCGAATCAGTTCGTCAAAATCCAGCATTCTTTGATTTAGAGTTTGCCAATAGAGAATAGCATCTTTAGATGGATGTAAGGCATCAACTGATTTAAATAATTTGTGAAGAAGATTTATTGCCTCAGTCTGGCTTGTTTTCTTTGCGTATCGCGCTAAAACAGCAAGATGGGTATATGTCCAGATACAGACAGATCTGGTGCCTGCTTGTTGATAAATTTGGCTTGTTCTTGAGGGGAGTTGATAAACAGGACAAACGACCATCGCATAAGGTTTTCCATATTTCCACCCATCCATTGCTTGAACTTTGAAATCTTTTTGGTTTTTTGCAGTACGACTGAGCCTAAACGCTTTTGCGTCAGCGACGAAACTATAAGCATCGCTGACACATTCAACGTCAGCCGCATCAGCTCGTTCTTTGAGAACAAAACTATTAAATCCTATAGCTGAATAGGCTTCACTAATGACAACATCGGTGTATTTTGAATAAAGTTTTTCTTCACTGGAATCACGCGTATATTTTTCGGGAATTGCACCGCATAAACGCAAATGCCCTAATAGGGCTTCGAGTCCATCTTTTTTTATTTCTGCATTTACCTTGTTCTCAACTTTCTCAGCATCAATGCCAAAATTTCCACTAAGGCGACTGATTTCATTAACCCAGTGTTTTCTTTTTTCTGCTTGGTAAGTGCTAATTATTTTTCTTTCCATTTACTATAGTCCTACAGTTTTTGTTTCTTTCATTATACACTGCGTCTTATTCTATTGCCTTCTACCCTCTCAAATAACTCGCCCCATTCACATCAATGATCGTCCCTGTCGAGAACTTTGACTCTTCTGCTGCAAGGAAAATCACTGCGTAGGCGACTTCCTCCGGTTGCGCGACGCGCCCCAGCGGGCTTTGGTTGCGGATGCCTTCGCCTCGTTCGCTTTCGAGGACGTGGGTGACCATTTCTGTTTCCACAAACCCGGGGGCAACCACGCCGAGATAGATATTATTGGGGGCAAGTTTTTGGGCGAGAGATTGGGACATCGCGTTCAGACCGGCTTTGCTCGCACCGTAAGCGGGCATTTCTGGTTCACCGCGAAATGCCCCGCGTGAGGAGACGTTCACAATCCGCCCGCCGCCATTTTTGAGAAAGTATTGTGTTGCCCAATAAATCACGTTTGCGGGGGCGCGCAAATTGACAGAGAGAATCCTGTCCCAGCTTGCTTGCCATTCTTCGTAGCTGACATCGTTAATCGGGTGTTTTTGCGAAATCCCGGCGTTGTTGACGACGATGTTTAGGCCGCCCAAACCTTTTACGGTTTCGGCAATTAGTCCCTCGATGGCGTTAGGGTCGGAGACATCCGCTTGGGCGAGGATATGTCCTTCGCCAGGCAAGCCAGCCAGGGTCAGGTGCGCAGCGTCTTTATTCCGCACATAATTGATAGCTACTTTTGCGCCGCGTTTTGCGAATCCTTCTGCGCAAGCTTTGCCTATTCCCCTTGATCCGCCAGTGATAAGTACGCGTTTTCCAGTGAAATCCATTTTATTGCTCCATTTCAAAAAGTTCTAGTGCGTGTCGTGCGATGAGAGTTTCGCCTGTCTCGCCATTTTCGGGGTACATTGCTGGTTGATTGTTTATATCATAGCTTTGGTTAGCTGGATGATCATTCAATCGTGCCCAGGGAATATTGCCTTCTACTGCCGCGTTGACTATTTCTATCGCGTGGTTATTTGTAGCCTGGACGTGGTCTTTTTCGGATTGCAGGCGTTGGTAGGGGATTTTTAGATGGTCAATAAAATTCATCGCTTCACGTTCTGCCCACCACTCGTGATTGTCACAGGGTTGCCAATCTATTTTCATCGTATTCCCCACACAGCCGACGGTTGTGTAATGACGGTTAACAGGGCCTTCCCAATCAATATAGAAAAGGATTGGCAAATCGGGATATCGCGCGAGCGTGCCCGTTGACATTGTTACACCGTAAGAAAATGAAGCCAGACCCATGCGGGTCTCGTCCACTTCTGGGAGTTGGGCAACTTCGAATATAACAGCCGCAAGCCCATCTTGTTGGATCGTCCCGCCGTAGTTTTCCATTCCCGGGGAGTTGCCGCGCCCATCTGGGTCAAAAAAGACGACTGTGAATCCTTCATCTGCTAATTTTTGGGCTTTGGCAGGGTCTATTGTCCCGATCCCGCCAGGGACTAAAATCAAGACGGGAGAGGTTCCTACATCAACACCTATAGGCTGCAAAATTTGGGTATAGAGCGGCACGGCACTACTCTTATTTGTGATCCAGTAGGTGCCTGCTTTTTCACCTTCACGGATCAGGGCAGTTTGTGGTTGAGATGTGGAAATTTCGTTGCAATCTTCAGGGCAATTGGCGGCATTTTCAGGGCCATCGCAAATGCTATCGCCACATCTTTTTTGAGATGAAACAGGTTCTTCTTGGGGTGAGGTTTCTTCTGTCATAATCTCGGGTGTGCAAGCTGAGATTAGAAAAAAAAGTGCGCTAAGCCAGATCATTCTTTTCATTAGGGCCTCCTCTGATTTTTGCGTGAACGATAAATTTGTCAGATTTCGTATTGTATATTGATTTTACAGAATAACACTTTTTTCAACAAGATAAAAAGCTGAGAATCTTTCTTAGACTCTCAGCTTTTTTGTGTAACGAGTATGTATTCTTGTGTTATACCTCAAAGAGTATTAAAAAGGCCAGAAAATTGGCATGGTAAGTAATACAACAAAAAACACTACCAACGTCAAAGGAATGCCAACCTTAAGATAATCTGAGAAGCGGTAACCTCCTGGCCCCATGACCAATACATTGGCAGCATGTCCAACGGGGCTTAGAAAAGCTGCTGAAGCAGAAACAGCTACGGTCATCATCAATGTATATGGGGAAATACCCAAGTCGGAGGCAGTACGCAGCGCAATTGGGGCAAGAAGAACTGCAACAGCAGGATTGGGCATAAACTGCGATGCCAACACCGCGAGTAGAAAGAAGCCGGCCATGATTGCCACAGGTCCCAAATCTCCAATTAGACCGATCATTCCATTTGCTAAAAGCTGAGCTGCTCCTGTGCGTTCCATAGCAATGCCTAAAGGCAACATACCGGCGATCAAGAAGACGGCTTTCCACGATATTGAACGGTATGCTTCTTCCATTGTCAGGCAGCCAGTTATAATCATGAGCGCAACGCCAATAATTGCCGTGATAGCAATTGAGAACCAACCGAAGATAGCAGGGACAAGCACAATAGCCATCACCAGCAGAGCTACTGGGATTTTTTCCAGGCGTGGAGGCTCTTGGGCTTCTTCGCTTAACACAATGAAATCGGGTTCGGAGCCTAACATGCGCAGCCGTGCACGCGGACCGTAGAGCAAGAATGCGTCTCCGAACTGTAGTTTCATATCGCGCAGATTTGAGCGATAAGCTCGTCCACCACGCCAAATAGCCAGCACGCTTAAACCATACTTAAAGCGGAAATTCAGTTCACGCAGCGTTTTTCCTGCTATATTGGAGTGCGGGGAAAGCACAGCCTCGACCAAGCCGATCTCTTCCGATTCTAGTTCGCCGATGTCGGGAACATCTTGTTGCTCAATTTCCAGATTTTGGAGACCTTCTACCAACCGCAAGTCGCTTTGCTTGCCCTTAACCAGTAAGGTATCGTCAGTTTGCAGAATTTCATCTGGCCCGGGAATTAGACGAGTATCCCCATTGCGGATAATGCCCATTACACCCAGTCCGTACGAATCGCCCAACTTGCTTTCGATGAGAGACTTGCCGACCAAAGAAGAGCCTTCGGGCACATGAACGATCATTAAACGCTTCTCAAGTTTATAGTCCGAGAGCGATTCGGGAATGCTCAGGGCCAGATCAGGGCTTTCGTGCAGAGAATCCAATTTTTCTCGCGGCCCCTGTACGAGCAGCACGTCATCCGGTAAAAGCGGAATCGATTCCAGATTGGTACGGTAGATAACTTCTTGCCGCCGAATAGCAAGTACGATGACTGCGTAGATCTGACGAAAATCCACTTGACGGAGGGTTTGACCTACCAGATTGGAGCCGGAGGAAAGGCGCGCCTCGAAGACCTCGACATTTTCGCTGACCAGTTGCTCTATTTGAAAACCTTCTTTTTCAAGCACCAGATGATGGTTGCTGTGCAATTCGTTCAATTGCTCTAAACGCCCACCTACCAGCAGACGATCGCCGGAATTCAATGTATAGGCTGGTTCAGGAGAAAGCTGGGTACGCCCTGCGCGAATGACAGCGACAACATTCAGCCCTAAGACCGATCCCAGGCGGCTCTCGGCTAGCGTTTTGCCGTGCAAAATCGAACCGTCTGGCAGGTGCAGCATGACCAGACGATCGTGCAATTCGTAGAGCGATTTAAAATCGCGAGAGCCGGCAGCCAACTCGCGGGCGGGGTCACGATTAGGTAGTAGGTGGCGACCAATTAGCACCATGTAGAGCGTACCTGCCAACAAAATCGAGATGCCTACTGGGGCGAAATCAAACATCTGAAATGGGCGCAGACCAGCATCTTTAAGCGCTTCAGTGATCAGGATATTAGGCGGCGTGCCGATCATTGTGTTCAACCCACCCAATAATGCTGCGAAAGCTAGCGGCATCAGCAATTTGGAAGGCGGTTCTTTGGTTCGGCGAGAGATATCAAGTACTACTGGTAGGAAAAGCGAGACCACGCCAATCGTATTCATGAAACCAGATAAGATGCCTGTGGTCAGCATGATAATTAGGAGTAAACGAATATGACTTTCTCCAGCCAAGCGCATCAGACGTCTGCCAAGTAAGCCAGCTACGCCCGTACGGGCTAATCCCCCGCTGAGAATCAGAATCGCCCAAACGGTGACCACGGCTGGATTGCTGAAACCAGAGAGCGCCTCGGATGGTGTAATTAACCCAGCAACTGCAAGACTGCTCAATACCAGCAAGGCAACTACATCCATGCGCACCCATTCGGTGATGAAGAGGAGAATCGATATAGCCAAGATGCTCAAGACGATGGTGATTTCAAAGGTCATAGCATATTCTCCAATCTCCCTTCGGCAAGCCGATTGGTCTCAACACTAAATTTTCTAATTAATGGCTCTATTAGGATGAGTTTTAGGTTTTCTTTTACTCGGGACGAGTTTATTATACTTTGTCATCCTGTATAACGACTATTGATGTAGAAGAAATCACTTAGTTAACTGATGTTACGCACTAATGCTAATCTAGGCATCTCAGCCCCCTCCCAGCCTCCCCCAAATTCTAAAAGCGGAATTTACCCTAAAGGATGCTTACGCGAGGGGAGGGGCTTAACTTCAAAAAACAATATTTTCTCTGAAAAACACTGTTTTTTTACTGGTTCCCCCAATTTTATCTTCTCAAAATGGGGGGATGCCTGAAAGGCGGGTGGGCAGGATGACAAAAGAATGAAACTGCGTAACATCACTTAGTTAAAAGAAAACACCCCGAATTCGGCTTAGAGTAATAAGTTGATATTTTCGGGATGTGTCTTATCTAGTACCCCCGCTGAGACTCGAACTCAGGCTTCTGGCTCCGGAGGCCAACGCTCTATCCACTGAGCTACGGGGGCTTTTTTTATATGCGCGCGGGCGATTTTACCATTTTTCATCACAGCCTGCATGAATGAGCGCTGTGATGAAAAAAATTATGTCTCAGCTTTATCTTTTAGCGATAGTAACTCTGCGCGATACTTTTCGATGATCTCAGTATTATTTTGTTCATTCCCCATTTTGTGGAATTGTTCTTTTTTATGGGCTATCTCTCCACAAACCTGATAGAAGCGTTTTGTGGCTTTATATTTCCCTGATGTAAGAGCAGAGAAACGCGCGGAGCTTTGTTTCCACGCTGAAATAGCCGTATGGTATTGTGCTGCGGTGATCAGTTCCAGTGTATATTCTTCTTGGAGTTGTCTCTCGAGTAATTTTCTCTCGCTGGAAACTGCCCACAAAATGAAGAGGAACATAAAGAACCAGCCCGTCCAGTCCAGGAAAGTGCCAAAAGCAAGACCACCAAGCCCGCTCATTATAGAAGCCAATGCATTATGAAAGGCATGCGTGAACATAGCTACAGAAAAGCCAATGACTGGTGCTGCATATTTAATACAGCCAGAGCGAGTCATCCTCATGATCGCGAAGCCAATTCCTGTAAAGGCTGTGTAGAAGGGATGTTGCCAGCCAACTAAAACGACGCGTACGAAAACAAGGAACCAAAGTCCCTCCCAGCCGCCGTCCAGATAGCCAAGATTGTAGATATAGTGGGTGTTTTCTGTTGCGGCAAAACCGAGCGCGGTGATGCCTGCGTAAACAATGCCGTCCAAGATAGAGTCGAATTCTTTGCGGAAAACAAGAAAGACAATTAGCACAGCTATGCCCTTGAGTGTTTCCTCCACGATGGGTGCGATAACTGATGCGGTGGTGATGTCTGTTGCAGCTTCTGAGCCGGTAAAGATGTAAATGCCCATCCCCAAAACAGTGTTGATAATAAATGCGCCACCAGCGGCAATTGCCATACCCCAAAAGAAAACTGCACCAAGCAAAATTTTAGGTTCTCGCTCGTATCGGTCTGTCCAGTATAGGATATAGGCGAAGAGAAACATGGGGGCAAAGCCAAAGAAAAGCGATATTAGAAAGGGCATAAGTTTTCTCCATGACGGAATACAACTGGATCAGATGGAAAATAATTTTAGTATAAACTTCGCGTATAACGCGTAGTGTCTTCTTACTATGAGATGGATTAAAGTTTTCACAATAGATGCGAATTATAATTGAGGCTAGGTGTTTCTTGAGTTTCCTCAATTGCGACTTGATTACGGCCGCGTGATTTTGCTAGGTAAAGAGCGTGGTCGGCACGTTCTAGCAAGGCATATAAATCAGTATTGTGTGTGACATTATTCTCACTACTCAAGCCTATACTGAGAGTGAAATGAATTTCCCCAGCTTCTGTACTAAATGAATTATTATCTATTGTACAACATAGGCGGAGAGCTGTGATATGGGCGGTTTTCAGGGATGTTTTTGGTAAGATGACAATAAATTCATCACCTCCATAGCGACCAATAATATCGACAGAGCGTAATGTACTTTGCAAGAAAAAAGAGAATTGTTTTAGTATTTGGTCGCCAACGACATGTCCATGTGTATCATTGATTTCTTTGAAAAGATCAATATCGATGATCAGTAGCGATATTGGATATTTATATCGTTTGGCACGGTCAACCTCTTTTTCTCCAAGAGCAAATAAATGACGGCGATTATTGAGATCAGTCAAAGTATCTGTAGATGCCAAGAGCTCAATTTTCTGATATAGTTTTTTTTGTTCAGTGACATCTTGCAATATGAGCAAATAACCAATACATTTGTTCTGGAAGTCTCTAAGAGATGACAACTTTCCTTCGAAAAGTCTTTTAGATTTATTTCTCTCGATAGAAAATTCAAAGCCCCTATTCTTTTGGTCATCTTGTGCTAGCGATGGAGTCGCTGTTGGAAAATAATCTGTTAAAGAAGCACCTATTCCTGTCGTTTCTTGGTCGGAGGGGAATAGGAGACGGCGTGCAACTGGGTTAATGTCGATCATTCGTCCTTCAGTGTCAAGAACAATCACGCCTTCTTCCATATTTTCAATAATAGTATTACGCGCTATAGGCATAATATCCAAAAGACGATGGCGGAATATTCCAATAGCAAAGGCTAGACTGGCAAAAGCAAAAGCCAGTGGTGAAAAATCTTTTTTGAGCGTGGGAATTAGACGCAGGATATATATGAGATTAAATATCAATGGAAATACAGCACCTAGAATTAGCCACCCCATTTGTTTTCGATAAAGTATATTTGATCGAAAGTATTGATTGCTAATGACGATTACGCCTGCAGTAATTAGGCTGTAGTTGAAGGCTGCCTGAAGCCAAAACCATGAGCCATAGGAGTTTATTCGTAAAACCTGCAAATCTTGGTTGACTGGTACTACAGAATAATTAAACCAGATTAGACCGTGTAGACCATTGGTCTGAACTAGGAAAAAAGTAATGATAGGGATAATCCAAAAAAGTATAAAACGAGGATAAGAAATCCACTTTTGTTTTCCTGTATATTCCAGTGCGAAACCGAGTAAAAATATTGGTGCACTAAGAATGAAAAGGTAACTGAGTTTGGCGATGAAAATAGTGGCTTGGTCAGTTGTGGCGATAAGTTCGAGAGTGCTAGAGATTAACCACCCTGTAATTGCTAGCAAAGCCAATGATAGCATCCATGCTCCCGACATCAAGCGACGGCGCCAAGAGTAAATTGCAGTCAATATTGAAATAATAGCTGCGATTGGAGCTAATATAACAAACAGAAAGTATTGATCCATTTTGGATATATCTTATAAATAGTAGATTCGAGCAGAGTTTGTACCTTTCGGCGTACAGGTAAGTCACTTTATCTTCGGTTAAAGAACGTTGTTGCGAATGAAGGATTGCCCTTCCTTTTTCCCTGAAAACAACTATTTTGGTGGCAAAGTTAACGCAAATTTGATTCCCTGCTCAACCCATGCGGATAGATCGTCATTATTTGATGTTCCCTCTGGGGAAATCATGCCTCAGCCACGCATTGCGCGCCCAGTCGTGTCGAAAACGCGCGTGCGTGGACGCTTGAGAGCTGCTTCGTAATCTTCTTTCCCGACCCGAACGATGAGGGCGTTGTCAAGAATGCCGCAGACCACACTTGTACCTGCGATGCAAGTGCAGGTGTATTCCTATGTAAAAGATAGCCAATGCCCTCAAACATCTTTTTCTCGACGATGGGTATATTCCCAAAAGTTGCGTTGAATCTTCTAGCAAGTTCTTTATTGTATGCCATTTTTTCTTCGATAGCGTACTAAAGATAAATCCTGTCATTGCGAGCGGAGTTTACGAAGCGCGGCAATCTCCTTCATCACGTTGGAGATTGCTTCGGCGATAAAGCTGCCTCGCAATGACAAGAAAGATGTTATTTTAGATTTAACGCTTTTCTTTCAACCCGTGCGGCTTCAACAGAAAATCCCATCTCACTCAACACTTCATCGGGTCTGCCTGTTGCGCCTTCTTGCGTAGTGAGACGCATAAAGATTTGCTGCGGGGCAATTCTTTTCATCTCCAAAATCAGGGGGCGCATATCGTAAGTTGGCGGCACAGAGGTGAAGCGTTTTTGTTTTTTACGTTTAACGCGCTTGGGCCTGAGAATGGATTCTGCATCCATAAGGGTGGCAAGTTTTTCGTCCAGGAGCGAATCGGAGATTTTATCCAATAAAATGACTTCGTACTCAGCAGATTCGATTTGCGTTTGGAGAGTGGGTCCATGTAGCTCCACTTCTTGCATCTCTAAAATCGTGATGCCTTCGGGGACGGAATCCTGCAATTTTTTTTTATCCCAAGCCGAATCTTTCTCTATCCAGATGTCAACAACTTCGGCTTGGCTGGAAAAGCCCAGTGCAAGAGCAGATGCGAGTTGAATTTTCGGCTGGGGGTGAAAACCCTGACTATAGACGAGGGGTAAACCGGCACGGCGAATGCTGCGCTGCCAAATATGGTGCAGATCGAGATGGCTGATATAGCGCAGGGCGCCCTGCTTGGCAAATTTGATGCGGAGACGTGTTGCGGGGATCGCTTCGCTCATTGTCTATTCTCCACAGGAAGGACTTTGCTAACTTTTTTTCTGACTTTCACTTCCGGGCACATCCAGCCTTTGCCGGGGTTTTCGCGGCGCATATCCTTGAAAATGGGCAAAATACCGCAGGCAAAACATTGTTCGCGGCAATCTACACGGATCTCGCCTTCGAGCGATTGTTTGTAGTCTTCGAAAATGAATTTCTTATGCACGGCGGTGGAGATATGCTCCCAGGGGAAAATTTCGTCCACGCGGCGTTGGCGGTGGGTATAAAAAGTGGGGTCAAGATCGTGCTCGGCGAAGGCGTCCATCCATGTATCGTAGCGGCGTTGGTCGCCCCAGGCATCGAATTTTGCGCCATTTTCCCACGCAGTGTAGATCACATCACTAAGGCGACGGTCGCCACGCGAAAGGAAAGATTCGATGACGGTATCTTCCGGCTCTGTCCATGAGAGTTTGATGCCGCGCCCCAGTTCTTTTTTGAGCAAATCTTGTTTCTCGTTGATCTGCTCAAAGGTATCCACAGAAACCCATTGGAAGGCGGTTTGTGGTTTTGGCGCAAAAGTGCCCACGCTGAGGTTCAGTTTTGCTTTGCCCCCGACGGTGTGGCGGCCTGCAGCCAAGACTTTTTTGCTCAAATCGGCAATTGCTTGCACATCTTCGATGGTTTCGGATGGATGCCCGATCATGAAATAGAGTTTGATGGTTGTCCAACCGCGTTTGTAAATTTCAGTGGCGGTTTCGAGCAATTGCTCGTCGGTGATAAATTTGTTGATGATACGTCGCATTCTTTCTGTGGCGGCTTCGGGCGCGAGAGTGAATCCTGCCGAACGGCGTTTTTTGAGCCCTTCCATCAAATCGAGTGAAACAGATTCGATGCGTAATGAAGGCAATGAAATGCTTAGTTTTTCATCAGGGAAGCGCTCGCTTACTCTGTCTACCAACTCGGCGATGCCGGTATAGTCGGAGGAGGATAAAGAGAGGAAGGAGACTTCTTCAAAACCTGTGGATTCGATGGCTTTTTCAGCGGCTTCGAGGACTTCATCGACGCTGCGCTCTCGTACCGGTCTTGTGGTGAAGCCCGCATGACAGAATCTACACCCACGCGTGCATCCGCGCATCACCTCGACTGTGGCACGGTTGTGCACAATTTTAATATTCGGGACGATAAAGTTGGTCGGCGGAGGTGGTAATTTGGCAACGATGCGTTTTAATATCCTTTTTGGCGCTTCTTCGACGAGGGGAATCACTTCGGCGACGGTATCATCGTCCATATAACGGACTTCGTAGAGGGAGGGGACGTATACGCCGGGGATTTGGGCTAATTTCTTTAGCATGTCTCTGCGAGGAGCATGCTTTTGCGACGTGGCAGTCTCCCCCACAATCGAGGAGATTGCTTCGTCGGGCTGAAGCCCTTCTCGCAATGACAGTTTGTGTTTTTGAACCACATCCACAATATCGTGAATGACTTCTTCGCCTTCGCCGACAACGTAGGCGTCGATGAAAGGCCACATCGGTTCGGGGTTTGTACAGGTGTGTCCACCCGCGATGATAAGGGGATGTTCGGGTCCACGATCTGCCGTTCTAAGCGGAATCCCGCTCAAATCAAGGGCGTTTAACGTGTTTGTGTAGAGGGTCTCGTAGGGGATGGTGATCCCGATGATGTCGAAATCCGCGAGGGGGTGTTTTGATTCCAATGCATAGAGGGGAATCTCGTTTTCGCGCATGACTTCTTCAAAATCGAGCCAGGGG
>JABGQT010000168.1 GCA_018648685.1 Anaerolineae bacterium | reverse complement strand
GTGACGGGTCGCGTTGCGGGCCGTGGTGGGTTCGACTCCCATGCACTCCCGCCTAAATGCAAAGGTGGACGTGGGACGAGTAGTCTTCCGTCCGCTTTTTGTTATTTGCTTATGTACGTTGCTTTATGTAAAATCTTCTTAAAAATATGGAATAACTTATGCCTCTCTTAGAGACTGAAATCCTGAACAACATTATCGCAAGAGTTTTTAGAATAGAAAGCATCACCCTCGGCGACAGCAAACGCGGATATGTAGCGCGTTATCAAGGTCATTTATTAGGAGACGATTCCGCTACTACTTACGATCAACTTACCGAAAGCCTTTCACCTTATTCTCTTACACCACTTTTTCACGAAGAAAATGACAAGCAAACAATCTTCCTTGTCCACGAAGCAGAGCCACCAGAACTACCGAGGGTTTCAAAGAATATCCTTTTCTTTCTGGTTACTTTGCTGAGTGTTCTTTTTACGGGAGCGATTTTTGAAACAAACCTCCCTGAAAACGTCACTTTCGGTATTTTGGCAAAAGATGCACTTATCCATATCTGGCGTGGTGCTCCTTTTGCAATTAGTCTATTAAGTATCCTCCTTGCCCATGAATTTGGACATTATCTGGTTGGGCGTTATCATAAAACCAAAGTCACACTTCCATTCTTTTTACCATTACCCTACCCTTTAAGTATTCTTGGCACATTGGGCGCATTCATTCAAATGAAAGAACGCCCGAAAAACAAGCGTGTGCTTTTTGATATTGGTATTGCAGGCCCTCTCGCCGGTTTGGTCGTTGCCATTCCTGTTCTTCTTTATGGGCTTTCACTCTCTGAACTCGCCCCTCTCACCGGAACCGGAATGCTTGAAGGCAACTCCATCCTATATTTACTTTCAAAATATGTTGTTTTTGGCAAATGGCTTCCGGAGCCAATTAGCTATCAGGGCGTACCGCCTTTTCTTTATTGGCTGCGTTATCTTTTCACATCTTTTCCATCCCCCTTGGGCGGTCTGGATGTCCAAATACATAATGTCGCCTGGGCAGGATGGGCAGGCTTACTCGTCACCTCGCTCAACCTGATCCCGATGGGCACCCTCGATGGCGGCCATATCCTCTATTCGGTATTTGGCAAAAAAGCGAGCAAGATCGCTCCTTTCATTTTTGTTGCACTCATTTTGCTCGGCTCTGCCTGGCAAGGATGGTGGCTCTGGGCATTCATGCTCTACTTTTTAGGACGCAGACACGCCGAACCTCTCGACCAGATTACCGAGCTTGACCCCATGCGCAAAAAAATCGCCCTTTTTATGCTGATCGTTTTTATCCTCGTTTTTATTCCCGTTCCTTTGGTGGTTTATGGCTAAAAAACTGACACTCATCCTCACCTTATTTTTCCTCGTAGCATGTCAATCTTCCTCCGAAACACAGACACCTACATCAACACCCCCGCCAGCAACAAAGACTCCGCGCCCTACAGCAACGCCTGTCCCCACTAGCAATTTTGATATCGAAGAAGCAGACCTTAACGGCGTAGAAATTGAAATATGGCACACTTTCTTTGGAGCACCAGCATCCCTTCTTGAGCTGCAAATTGCCGATTTCAATGAAGAAAACCCATGGGGGATTACCGTCCG
Organism: Anaerolineae bacterium; assembly: GCA_018648685.1. GTDB lineage: Bacteria > Chloroflexota > Anaerolineae > Anaerolineales > Villigracilaceae > Desulfolinea. The sequence goes on along the minus strand of JABGQT010000168.1, from coordinate 9,392 downwards.
CGCAAACTATCAGGGCAGCTACAACATGCTTTTTTATAATGTGATGGATGCAACGGAACGCCCTTCTTTGGTCGTGGCACTCCCCGAACAAATTTCAGTTTGGGAAGAAGAGGGTTCCGTTAAAGACTTGGCCCCATACATCTCTGACCCTATCTGGGGGTACGTGCCTGCGGAGAAAAGCGACTTCCCCAGCGTTTTCCTCGAGCAAGATCAACACGAAGAACGCACACTTGCCCTCCCCGCTCAACGGACAGCACACTTCATTCTTTATAATCAAAGCTGGGGAGAAGAACTCGGTTTTGACAAACCACCCCTCAGCTTTGATGAGTTTGAAGAGCAAGCCTGCGCCGCCAATCAAGCCATGCGCGCGGATGAAGACTTTGAAAACGATGGCAAAGGCGGCTGGATCATTGATTACGAATCAAACGGTGTTCTCTCATGGATGCTCGGCTTTGACGGTGGGCCCTTTGTGAACGATGATTATCAATTTATTAATTCGAATAATATCGACACTTTCAAAAGCCTAAAATCCCTTTACGATAATCAATGCGCCTGGCTTACTACAGCAGAAACGCCGCACGAACAGTTTGCGCTACGCTCTGCGCTCTTCATCACCGCGAGCATGGAAGAATTCCCCGAGATCAGACGCGCTTTCCTCGATGCGGACAGCCGCGACGAGTGGACAGTTATCCCCTTTCCCGGACAGGAGCGGACGGCGCTGGTCACCTATGGGTCATCCTATGCGCTCCTCGAAACGGATGATGCCGAAGCACTAGCCTCGTGGCTTTTCGTCAAGTGGATGCTCACTCCCCAGAATCAAGCCAAATGGGTGAAGAGTACCGGACTCTATCCCCTTCGTATTTCTGCTTTAGATGAACTATCCGAGTATGAGAAGGCAAATCCCCAATGGGCAGAGGCAGTTGATCTAATTGCGCAAGCTGAAATTTATCCTCAACTTGCTTCGTGGCATAAAATCCGCTATCTTTTAGGTGATGGCTTTGAATTTATTTTCCGATCCAATGTACAGTCTGGCTCAGTTGCCGCGGTTTTGGCACAAATGAACGATGCCGCACGTGCGTTGAGCGAATAAGAAATCCCCTCTATGAAGGGCTAGATATATGGGCATAAATAACCCATAAGAGGAAAAACTGAAAGCAATGCTCCGCGTTGCGTTTTTTAACGCAGAGCATTGAAAAGAGAGCGAATCCCCTCTCCCGCTTCTGGGAGAGGGTTAGGGTGAGGGAAGAAGGAGTTCCAATGAAGAAAATAGGCGTTCTCACAGGCGGCGGTGATGCCCCTGGTCTTAATGCAGTTATCCGTGCTGTCGTCAAAACAGCTATTGGCAGCTACGGCTGTGAGGTGATCGGGCTGCGCGATGGATACGATGGTTTTCTAAAAACGGACGGAATTGTCCCATTAGGGATCAAGGAAGTCAGGGGCATTTTGCCGCGCGGAGGCACTATTTTAGGGACGGCAAATCGTGGCAATCCCTTTGCACGAGAAGTCATTAAAGATGGGAAAAAGGTCGTTATTGATACTTCTGATGAAGTCGTAGCCGCGATAAAAAAACAAAATCTTGATGGTTTGGTCGTGATCGGCGGCGACGGGACATTGCATATCTCGCGCGAGTTATTTGCCAAAGGCGTGCCTGTTGTAGGCGTACCCAAAACCATTGATAATGATGTCGGCGGCACCGAAGTGACTTTCGGTTTTGATACCGCGCTGGATACCGCCACCGAAGCCATAGACAAATTACACACAACAGCCGAATCTCATCACCGCGTGATGGTGCTCGAATTAATGGGGCGCGACGCGGGCTTTATCGCCCTTCACGCAGGCGTGGCTGGCGGCGCAGATGTGATCCTTATCCCCGAAATTCCTTTTCGCTATGAAGCAATTCTGGAGAAAATTAAGCGGCGCGTTGATAGCGGCAGGCACTTCAGCATTTTGGCTGTTTCAGAAGGGGCAAAACCCCTCGATGGAGTGCAGAGTTTCTCTCGCTCAGGGAACGATATCTATGTGCCCCGCTTGGGCGGGATCGGTGCTCAGGTTGGGCAATATCTGGAAGAAAACTCCGAGCAAGAGACGCGCGTGACCGTACTTGGGCATATTCAGCGTGGTGGAACGCCCTCGTCCTTCGACCGCTTTTTGGCTACACGCTACGGAGCTGCGGCAGTACGCCTGATCGCCGACAAGAAATTTGGGCATATGGTCGCCTTCCGCTTTGGTGATGTTGTAGACATTAGCCTCGAGGAGGCTTTAGCTGTACCAAAACGAGTCAAGGTCAACGGCGATTCCGTCCGTACTGCTCGAGATATGGGGATTTGTTTTGGGGATGAGAAATAAGCCCCCTCTGCCCTAAAGGGCATCTTCGCGAAGCATACCCGAAGGGTGCCCCCAAATTCTAAGTAATCTGAGTTATGCTTAGCATTTTTCGGTGCGGACTGAAGTCCTGCCTCAGTTCGTGAAAGCCCCTATAGGGCTAAAAAATACTCAGCCCGAAGGGCTTCCATGTACTGAGAAAGGGCTTTTAGCCCGCGCAGACTCGTTAACGATCTCTTAGCCAAAACTCAGGTAAGTACGCAATTTAGCGGAGAGCAAGCCTTAAACCAAAAAGCCGCCCATTTCTGGACGGCTTTTCTGTTGCGTGCGACGGCACCCGTTTCGACCTTATCGAAGGTCGAGGAGGGATGCCGCCGCACTAAGTCTACTACTGTCGTTCATAAGCACCACCTCCTCTTTTATTAGGATAGCGATTTAAGAGCAGGTCACCCTGCGTACCAAAAGTATGTCATAGATAATAGCGAAAGTCAAATTAGAAAATTCACATTTTTGCCTTATTCGGGGCAAGTTTGTCCGTAATAAGAAAGGTTGCCACAATTTCCTGTACCAAGCCCCTCAGTAATGCTGGCAAGATAAAGTTCAGACATCGTCACGGCGCGAATCCCGTGCTCATCCAGCAAATTAAATGCAACAGGACTGTTCACATCCACGTCCTGTGTGCTGATATGCATCAGGACAATATCCCCGTACTCCACTGCATCCATATTTTTCTGTGCTAGCTCCAACTCCCCACCCCAACTTGCCGACCACATCGTGGAGATCAATCCGTAGGTTGCACACATTTCACTGTATGCTGGGCTTCTTGATCCAAAAGGAGGGCGCCCAAAGCGAACGATCGGTCTGCTCTCTGTAACATGATATAAGGCAGCCAACCATTTTTTATGATCGTCGAGCAAACTCTTTGTTGAGCGCACATCAGGGTTGACGTGGTCAAAAGTATGAGAGCCGATCTCATGCTCGCCATCGACAAAACGCTGCCAAATCCCCGCATCCTTGTCATTGGTTTTAAGCAAAGCTTCGCCTGTTGGGAAGAAAGTGACCTTGACAGCGGGGCGTTCCCGAAGCATCTCTTCCAGTGTTTGGAGTTTTGTTACTAAATGACAATCGTCGTAACTCAACGCGATTTGGGCTTGGTCACGCCTCCCGTGCCAAAAGATCCGCCCCGTTTCATCTACCGTCTCATCCGGCAAAAGATAGGGTGTGCGGATTCCCAAAACGCTCGCTGCGAGGGATGCGCCACTTAATTTGAGAAAATCTCGTCGTGTGATTTTTTTTGAGTTGGGCATAAGTTTTGACAGCTCCTGAGCGGAGTGCTTCACGAATGTGAAGCACGTAGTCGAAGGACGGGATTTGCAAGAGCCGCTCTTCGTCTACGATTTCGCTCCGCTACATCTCCGCTCAGAGACTGGGTAGTTTTTAAGAAAGCCGCCAGGTCGGCAAAATATCCAGATCAAGCTCATCGCGTTGACCAGCCATAAAACGTCGATAGCCAGCCGCAGCGATCATGGCGGCATTATCGGTACAAAGCGAAAGTTTAGGGATATTGACGGGGAATTCATCCTGCCCCATGAAAGCCTCGCGAATGGCAGTATTTGCCGAAACCCCACCCGCAACTAAAATCTCTTTTGCGCCATACTCACGCGCGGCTTTGATCGTTTTCGTGAAGACCACATCCACAACGGCGGCTTGGAAGCTCGCAGCCAGATCGGCGACGGGTAAATCTCCCTCTTTTTCAAGTTTACGGACTTCGCGCAAAACGGCAGTTTTTAGCCCGCTAAAGGAGAAATCGTAGCTTTTGCCGAGCCACGAACGTGGAAATTTGAAAGCGATCGGGTCGCCTTCTTTTGCCGCTTTCTGAATAGATGGCCCACCGGGATAAGGCAAGCCTAACATCCGGGCAACTTTATCAAAGGCCTCGCCTGCCGCATCATCGAGCGTGCCACCAAGGCGTTGATAGGTCAAATGATCGGTCATTAAATTCAATTCTGAGTGTCCGCCGGAAACAAGCAAAGCCATAATCGGAAATTGTGGCTCTGGTGGCGCATCTTCTTTTGCGTCATGTACCCAAGCTGAATAAAGATGTCCTTCGAGATGATTAACGCCTACAAGTGGATGCCCACTGCCAAGAGCCAAACCTTTCGCCGCATTCATACCGACAACCAGCGAGCCAGCCAAACCGGGGCCGCGCGTGACAACAATCGCATCTATATCATTAAGCGTAAGGTGTGCCTGCGCCAAAGTTTTTTCGATCACAGGCGTAATACTTAGAACATGCTGGCGGGAGGCAACTTCGGGGAAAACGCCGCCAAAACGGGCGTGCATTTCCATTTGCGAAGCGACGGTAGAAGCGAGGAGCGCACGCCCGTCTTCAAGGACAGCGGCCGCGGTCTCATCGCAGGAGCTTTCTATAGCGAGTATTCGTATGGTCATTATTTGTTATGCCTTTCAAGAATTTCTCTTTGTAGTTCTTGGGCAGATAGTTTCTTTTTGCCTGCATCTGTTTTTATATAGACATCCCCTTTTCCTGTGGAGTAGAGAAGTTCAGATTCGGAAGATGGAATTTTGACTTCAACAAGGTATAAGTCAGGAGATTTTTCCTTCTTTACTGGATGTAAATTGATTTCATAACTCGAAGGTGCTAAGGGAGGCTCTATTTGGTGTAATTTCTCGGTAACTAATCGTCTTAATTTATCTCGTTCGCTGCTTTCTAATTTTACGCCGACTACGATGCCATCATCTGTAACGCCCCAGTAAATTCTTCCTACTCCTTTGCGCCCTTTATTTAAAAAAGCTACCGTATAAATATCCACAATGCTAATGATTGAGCGAGTAGAATTGTTACCTTTTACCTCTTTAAATTCATAATAGCGATTTTCGTCAACTTGAATGTGTTCTCCATAAACAAACTGATTTTTACTGTGTTTTATTTGTTTGTCTTTTTGAAATATACGGCGAGGAAAATAATTATATGCTAATGCTGATATGTTTTGTGACGGGGAGAAAGCAATTTCTTGTTGGGTTTTGATATCATCTGTTCTTATATTTAGATGGGCAATTTGTGAAGTTAAAATTATCACTTGGTCTCTTTTTGAAATATCACTGATCAGATTACCAATTAGTTTCATTCCTGCCCAATTCAAAGAGGGGAAAAAGCTGTCTAGAATTAACGGGATCGAATGATTAGTGTTTTTACGGTATAGGTATTCTTGTAAAAAACCTATTATGAGTTGTTGTCCTTCGGATAAATGTTTTAAACTACCTTTTCCCCTTTCTAGGCCTTGCCTTAGAGAATCCCAAGAATCTTGTATTTCTTTGTTTTCCCATTGAAAGTTTGAGAAAGTATTTATTTCTTGTTGCGAAAAAGAGATGTTATATCTATGATCATAGGATAATATTAATTGGCAACCATTTTGCCTTTTCAGAACATTTATAAGGTAGTTTGTTAACACCATAGCATCTGAATTCGCAGCATCAGATGTTTGCTTGGTTATTTGTATTTCAGAACTAGTTTCGTCGTATTTACTTTTGATGAACTCAATAATTTCCTCATCTTGAATTGACAAATTTACTTCTGAAGGTGTTTTTCCTGTGGGGTGTATGTCAATGACATTCTTTCCCAAAAGTGAGAAAACAATGGACCCAACAAGCTGAGTTTTCCCGCTTCCATTTAGTCCCTCAATAATATTTACCCCATTAGGGCTAAATGATGTTTTAAATTCAGATATAGGACCAAAATTTTTGATTTCTAAAGTGTCAAAATACATTATTGTCTTTCCTAAAACAATTACCGAAGAGAATTGTTTTCTCAAAACCAAAGATAAAATATTTGATGTTGAGATGCTTACTTCTTACTTCTTGCTTCTTACCTCTTCATCTCTAAAACAAAATCAAAGGGGAATTCTACAATGCGCTCAAAAGTGCCGTCGGGGCGGGCGTAGTAGGTATTTTCGATCCGGACGCCCATTCCGCGCTCCGAGTAATAAAGTCCCGGCTCGATCGTGAAAACCGTGCCGCGTTGCAGCAAATTATCCTTCATTTCCATCCGTGCCCAGGGTCGCTCATGCACATTCACGCCCAATCCATGCCCCACGCTGTGCACATAGCCTTCCTGCGTCGCTTCGTTGCTGCGGATCGTTGGGTGCCCCTGAGCTTCAAAAAGGTCACAGGTAAGACGCTGCAATTCACCAAAAGGCATATTCACTTCCATCTCATCAATCAATTTCTCATAGACTTCGCGCACATCGTCATAGAGTTTTTGCTCCGCGGCAGGGGCATAACCCAAACACCACGTCCGTGTGAAATCATAAAAATAGCCGCCACCCGCTTCACAAGGGAAAATATCAAAGATGATCGTTTTCCCCAAACGGATCTCATCGGATGGCGTCCCGACAGAATGTGGGAAACCAGCATCTCTGCCAATGGCAAATATCGTTGCTTCGGGATTTTCCGCGCCGCGCTCCGCCAACCAAAGATTGATCTTGGCTTTGACATCGGATATGGTCAACTGCTTGCCATCTGTCCGCAAAAGAACTTCATTCTCATCTACAGCGTGTCCCGTTAAATAATCTTTTACCAAGCCCACTACTTCGGTTGTGATTCGCCCCATCTTGCGGATTCGCTCAACTTCCTCTTCTGTCTTTGTCTCCATCGCTTGCAAGAAAACAGAATCCATCGCGGATTCACCGACAAATTCCACATCAGGCATCAGCTTCTGTGCAGCCATCAACATCGAGAAAGAAGAGCTTAAATCTGTTTGACCGTATACACCAATTCGTCCACTCGTCACACCACAATCAGTGAGCATCTTTTGCAGGCGCAAAGCCATCATCTGGACCATATCGTCATTCGCTTCTTTTCGCAATTCCTTGAGAGAGTATTTGCTATAAACGACCGTTTTCAATCCTGTTTTCGCTGCTTCTTCGCGTTCCATGTCGTTGCAAAAAAGAGTCGCATCTTTACCACGAGGCTTGATCAGAGTCGCGGCGTTGACATGCCCACCTCCAGTTAAGTAGTACATGGGTGAGTTGTGTTCCGCATCGCCGAGAACGAGAAGAACGTCAAGGTTGCGGTCTTGCATAATTTGGTCGAGATCGGTTTTCATTTTTAGAGGGTCTCCGTTCTAACGCGAATTAGCGAATTACGCGGATATTTTTTTATTGTTTTGTATTAACAACACGGTGCGATTGCACACTTGGGGAACCAAAATTGATGATAATTGCTAATTGATGTCCTGTTACTTTAAGATAAGAAAGGGCTTGTTGCTTATGGATAGGGAGTATAGTTGCAACAGCTTTAAGTTCCAGTATGATGCGCTTGTCAACAATTAAGTCCAAGATGTGCTTTCCAATAATTTGATTTTTATATTTGGCAATAATTGCTTTTTGTTGTTCTATCTTGTGTCCTTGCGCTAATAATTCGATAATCAAAGCACGTTCATAGAGTTTTTCGAGCAAACCTGGTCCAAGCTGATTATGCACTTCATAGGTAGCTTGCATAATAGCATAGGACAATTCTTTGTGAATAAGTTTTGACACTTTCTACTCCATTTTTTTAACGCGAATTTACGCGAATTAGCAAATTTCGCAAATATCTTTTTGCTTTTAAAATTAGCGACATTCGCAAATTCGTAAAATTCGCATTGAATCTTTTGACATCACTTTAGTGTATTTTGAAGAGCCACCAACAGTGCCCCTTCTTGTTCCGGGAGTACGGTGCGTGGGTCAAGCAGCACTTTGTCATTTTCAGTACGAGCAATAACGGGCGGGTTTTGTTTACGCAAATTGGCAAGGAATTTATCGGGCTTTTTTACATCGAGAGCGAGAAGCCAGGTTGGCAAACTTTCACCAGGGAGGCTGCCACCGCCAACAGTCGATTCAGCAGCAATAACTTTGCCTTGTCTCAATTTTTTTGCCCAAATTTGTGCGCGAGATTTATTTTGCTTCGGTGTGGTCGAAATCATTCGCCAAATGGGGACTTCTCGCTCGGCTTCGTCTTTGAGATAGTGTGTCAGCGTAGCAGCAATACCAGCCAAGGCAACTTTATCAGCGCGAACAGCACGAGCTAATGGATGTTTCTTAATTTTCGCTATCAAGTCTGCGCGCCCAACGATGATCCCGGCTTGGGGGCCACCGAGGAGTTTGTCGCCGGAGAAGGAGACAATATCTGCCCCCGCCGCAAGAGATTCTTGAACCGTCCGCTCGTGGATGAGACCGTAATTTTCGGTATCCAACAATGTACCGGAGCCGAGATCGTCCACAACGGGGATATTGGCAGCATGAGAAACGCGCGCGATTTCATCGAGCGAGGGTTCTTCTGTAAAACCAACGATCTTGAAATTAGAGCGATGCGCGAGCATAACGAGTTTTATCGGTTCTTCGCCTATCGCGTTCTCATAATCGGCAAGATGGACTTTATTCGTTGTACCCACTTCGACCAATTTTGCACCGGATTGTTTCATCACATCGGGGATGCGGAAACCTCCGCCAATTTCGATAAGCTGCGAACGAGCGATAACGACCCTGCGTCGATTTGCGAGGGCAGAGAGAATTAACATCACGGCTGAGGCGTTGTTGTTAACGACAACGGCTGCTTCTGCACCCGTAATTCGTTTGATGACGGATTCTGCATGTATTAAACGTGAGCCACGTTTGCCATTGCTCATATCAAACTCGAGGGTAGAGTAGCTGCGCGCAACAGATTCCATTGCCTTGATGGTGGCGGGGCTGAGAGGGGCACGTCCCAAATTTGTATGCAGGATCACGCCCGTGGCGTTGATAACGGGATAAAGTGTGGGCTGAGTCCATCTTTCTAAACGTGAGCCAGCTAAAACCAGGAGCGTTGCGGCTGGTGGGATCGGTTTGGTGTTGTCGTCTGCGTAGGCTGCCCGGATTTCATCTAATATTGTTCGGAGGGCATCCAGCACCAGCGGTCTCCCATAGCTTGCAACCAATTCAGCAGAGGTTTGGGATTTGAGTAATTTGTCTACAGAGGGGAGAGAACGGAGATCAGTCATAGTCAATTTCCGGAGGCGTCCATTGGCTTTTTTCTCG
>JABGQT010000172.1 GCA_018648685.1 Anaerolineae bacterium | reverse complement strand
ATCAGGCGGGAGGCGCGCGTGTACCCAATTCGGAGCTTTCGCTGAAGCATGGAAACGGAAGCACGCCCTTGTCGGCGGACGAGGTCGATGGCTTCGTCATATAGGGGGTCGATATTCTTTGCTTCGTTCATTTCGTCTTCAAACATTTCTACTTGTTTTAGCAGTACGCCATTGGGCAGATTTTTGCCTTGAGAGCCGGAATCCGCTTGTGGGCTGACATATCCAGCCGTCTGCATTTTCCAAAACTCAACAAGACGGTCGGTTTCAATATCCGAGATGAAAACACCCTGTAAACGAGCGGCAGAGGGAGCATCGGGGGCCTGATAAAGCATATCGCCGCGCCCGAGCAAACGCTCTGCGCCAGATTGATCGAGGATAACGCGGCTATCTGTACCCGAGGCAACTGCGAAAGCGATGCGAGCGGGGAAGTTGGCTTTAATTAAGCCGGTAACAACATCTGTACTGGGGCGTTGCGTGGCAAGGATCATGTGGATGCCTGTCGCGCGCGCCAATTGCGCCAAACGGGTAATGGTGCGTTCTGTTTCGTCGGGGGCGATCATCATCAGGTCGGCTAATTCGTCGATCACGATCACGAGGAAGGGGAATTTTTTGCCACCCTGAGATTCCATCCGCTCGTTATAGTCGGCGATATTACGCGCACCAGTCTGCGAAAAGGCATGGTAGCGCTTATCCATTTCGCGGGTCATCCATTGCAGCGCACCTACCACGCGTTCTGTTTCTACAACGACGGGCGAGAGCAAATGCGGGATACCGTTATAGCCCGTTAATTCAACGCGTTTTGGGTCTACCAAAACCAGACGCAGGTCATCGGGGGTATTGTGCAAAAGCATTGAAGTTAGAATGGAATTCACACAAACCGATTTACCAGACCCTGTTGTCCCCGCGATCAGGAGATGTGGCATTGCGGTCAAATCTGCCACTTGGGGATGTCCCCCCACGTTGCGCCCGAGCGCAAATCCGAGCGGCAGCTTTTTATTCTGAAAGACATCACTTTCGAGAATATCACGCAAGGCGACCATTGTCATTTCTTCGTTCGGAACTTCGATGCCAATATATCCCTTACCAGGCACGGGGGCTTCAATACGGATGCGGGATGCGGATAACGCGAGAGCCAGGTCATCTGATAAGGCGGTAATTTTGTTAACCCGAACGCGAGTTTTCCCTTTTCGCGTTTGAATGAAACTTGGTTCCACACCAAATTGCGTGATCGTCGGCCCCCGGTTTATTTCCACTACTTCCACTGGCGCGCCAAAAGATTCGAGGGTATCTTCTATTAATCTTGCGCGCCTTTCGACGAATTCTTCGTTCATTGTTGGCGTAAAACCAGGGTCAAGGATTTCGGCAATAGGCGGTAAAAACCATTCGACAGCTTCTTCGGCTAAAACACCGATCTGCACTTGCGGCGAAGATTCTCCGTCTTCATTTCCGTTGGTATAGCCATTTAATTGAACAGGGGGCATTTCTTTTTCTGGTCTTCTTGCTTCGATGATCTCTTCGATGCGTTCTTTCCAAACTTGATATATGATCACAAAAGGTGGTGAAATACGCTCAAAAAATTCACGAATAGAAAGATCTAACGTCATTGATATTGCGATCAGGAACCAAGCCAAAAGGGCAATGGTCGCACCGACCTTGCCTAAATTGAGCAAAAAGAATCGCATGAATAACGCACCCCAATATCCCCCACCAATTGCGCCGTCTACAAAAGCGACTTTATGCGCGGCATCACTTGTAAAGACCTGGAAAAATGTCAAAAGCCAGAAGAAAAAGAGAAAAATCCCTGTTACACGTTCTATTGAAATATGCGGAACACTCTCTTGATTGCGAATAATTAACCAGACCCCCACGATCATCAACGTAGCAGGAAAAAGCCAACGCCCCCACCCAAAAGAGCGGGTCAAAAAAATGACCCATAAGTCGGTTGCCGGACTTCGAGCAACAGATCCAAGAATGAGAAAGGTAAAAAGACCCAACAAAGCTAATACTATCCCGGCCAGATCAAGGCGGCGGTTAATAGACATTCTTTGCCAAAAATTTAGTTGCGCAGCTTCTTTTTTAGGAGATATTTTTTTCTTTGCCATGATTTTAGACTTTAGACATCAGACTTAAGACCTAAGTTTCAGATATAAAAGTATAGCACGAATGGTCTAAAGACAAAGAATTTTACGGCTTGCCGTAGGAGTTAGGCACGAAACTGAAACAAAGGTTTTTTGAAGAGAAAACTCTATTTTGCCCTCTTCGTGCGGGGCTAAAGCCACCTTCTCAGCTCATGGAAGCCCTATCGGGCTAAAATACAGTCGAATTTATTCGACTTTCATGCCCTGAGGCAGGGATTTATCCCGCACCGAGCCTGTTTTTATGCAGAACATATTTTCGTGCGAAAACCCTAGGCTTGTCGTAGAGCTTTTCGCGCAAAGGAAACAGGGATTGCAAATCCCCCTCTGAGCATGGCCTATTATTTACTCTGCGCTACTCCCCCTACTCTTCGAACTTATCCTTATTATAGATGATCACCCGATGCGGGAAGGGGATTTCGATTCCGGCTTCATTTAGGCTTTTATAAAGAGCAGTATTGACTTTATCGAACATGCGGCGCGTATCAACATAAGTTTCAAGCCACCAACGGACACGGAAGGTCAGCGCAGAATCGCCAAACTCTACAAATAGGGCTTCAACCGGACGGTCAGGCAAAACGCCTTCAACCTGACGTACCGCATTAACAATAACTTCGCGTGCTTTTTCCACATCTGTCCCATAGGCAACACCAATATGGATCTGGATCCGGTATTGTGTATCGGGATAAGAGTGATTGACGATCAAGCTCTTACCGATGACCGAGTTCGGAACGATGACCATGCGATTATCACGGGTGCGAATTCGTGTACTGCGCAGACCTATATCGACCACGTCTCCCCAGGTGTTTAACTCTTGCATTTCGATACGGTCCCCAATCCTAAAAGGGCGGTCGAACATAATGACGAAACCGTTGATCGTATCTGACAATGTTGCTTGCGCGGCGAGGGCAATAGCGAGTGAGCCGATTCCCAAAGTTGCAACGAAGCCACCGACTTCGATACTAAAATAATCAAGGAAAATGATGGCAACGATCACGGTCAGGATGATAAGAAGCAAGCGACGCAGGAAGGGCATCAACTGCTCGCCAAGTTCTATTTCTTTCGTTGCAGCGAGTTGAGTTTCGTACCATTTAGCAAGATCAGAGATCAGGCGCCACGCGAGTACAGAGAATATCAACCAGAATAAGACAAAATAGAAGGCATTCAGGTCAAAATCAAGTTTGTCAAAGATGAAATCCAAACGATTGAGCGAAAATTTGAAAGCGTAGACCAGCGTAAGCCAATAAAAGGGCGGCGCAACAGCTTCCAGCAGCGTATCGTCAAAAGTAGTTTTGGTGTGACGTGTAAAACGGCGAATGATGCGCCTAAAGATAAATTTTATGATCCAACGTCCGAGAATGGCGATGGACAAAAAGATGAGAAGGGAAATACCAATATCTATCCATTGTTCTTGTGTGAGTGTTGACCAGTTCATATTTTCAGTTCCTTCATCGCGACGTTTTTTTCTGCTTCAGACAAAAAAGAAGCCTCCACAGCAAAACGATTACAAATTTTGATCTCTTCCATGCTCATACCCAAAACTTCGTGGGCAATCCGATATTCGTTATTCAGGTTGGTCTCTAAAATTTCGGGGTCATCGGAGTTGATGGTGACACGCACGCCCAAATCAAAGAGTTTTTTAAGCGGATGTGATTCAATCGTCGGGACAGAATTTGTCAGATAATTGCTCCACGGATTAACCTCCAGCGTGATTCCATTTTCGATCACCATCTCGACGGCAGCCATATCCTCGATAATGTGGATGCCGTGCCCGATCCGCTCTGGGCCCACGGCTTGGATCGTTTCTATCACCGCTGACGCGGGCGTATCCTCGCCCGAATGGATCGTGATCCCCAGCCCCGCATCTTTAGCGCGTAGCACAGGCCGGACAAATTCACTGATCGGATGCTGCGCTTCGCTATCCGCCAAATCAATGCCATGAATCACATCTTGATGACAGATTGCCCAATCAACCGTCTTTTCACAAGATTCTACACCCATGCTGCGAGATGCAATTGCAATGAGCCCGATCGCCATTCCGAGCTGAGATTCTGCTCGAGATTTGGCACGCAAGATCCCATCGAGTGCCGCGTCCCAATTCAGATCATGCCCACTAAAAGCCCAATCTGGCGAAAAGCGTACCTCGAGCAGCTTAACATTTTGCCTAGCAGAATCTTCAAAGTATTCCCACGCGATACGCTCAAAAGCCTGCGGCGAGGCAATGCTCCTTTGCGCAATATTGAAAGCTCCGAGTACAGCATCCAGACTCTCCCACTGGTCATAAACCTTAACGTGTGGATTCAGCCCTTCAACATCATAAGCTGGCAAATCCAGATTATGTTCTTTAGCTATGTCGATAATTGTACTTGTGCGAATAGCTCCCTCAAGATGGACGTGAATCTCGGTTTTGGGAATATCGTTATATTTTGGGTCGAAGTTTTTCATATCTTTATTTCCGCATCAACGCTATTTTATATGGATACAGGCTTGCTGTCATCACCCCTTCGGACACTGCCGGGTCATTTTCCATGATCTTTTTCGCCACAATTTCGCTTTCTGCCTCGAAGATAGCAATTCCAAATGTAGTTTCGTCAGAAGTTTGTGTTCTCCCCATCAATATCATTACACCTTTTTCAGTTAAATCCTTGAGATAGGCAAAATGTTGGGCAACGATGGCATCTTCTTTGGGGGTAGAGCTTTCGGTTAACATTTTGAGACGGGTTACCTTGAGCACATAGATCCACTGCTTCATAATCATGCACCCTATCCTAAAAAGAAATAGAAAGCCAAGCCAGCTCCGCATATAAGCAAGCTGATGAGTGCCAGAGCCACGATCATCAAACGTGAACGACCATCATCTTCCTGAATGGCGGAGGGCTGCTGAAAGAGCGGTTTCGATGCGCGAAGCTCAGTATCGTCCCAAACAGGCATAGCGGTGGGATGCGAGGTGTGAATGCCGCCATCGAGATTTGGCATCTCTTTGATAATACCCATCTTTTGGAGTATGCTCATACCTTTTTCCAGTTTAATGCGTTGCTCTTGTGTCAGATTCTTAAAGCCGCCAACTTGCTTCCCGTCCACGACGACGTTAGTGCTAGCAATCGCTTCGACGATATTGCTGACCACATCCCCCTGAAAAATATCGGGGATACCATCCTGATTCTCATCCTTGAATTGCCCCATGATTTGCTCATAGGCTTGCCGCTCAGATGCAGGCATCTCGGCAAGATCGTTGTAGACTTTTCCGTTAAAAGTAATCTGGGGCATGGGAGTCTCCTTCGTTTAGTCTTTTTATCTTACTGGTTTTCCTCATAAAAAGCAAAAACCCTCCAAGACCTGAAAGGTCTTGAAAGGCTTTTCTCGTTTACCCTGTTCCGATGCGGACACTAATTTTCCAAACTCTTCGCCCACTCATCTACCGTGGTTTCAATCGCTCCAGTCGTAGCAGGGTCAAAGCCTTCGGGCCAGAGCGTATCCGCATCATAAAATGCGCCTTCCAGATTTGCACCTGTCAGTGTCGCCTCGCTAAAATCGGCACGGAAGAGCGCTGCCCCCTGAAAGTTGGCGCCTTGCAATAAAGCCCCTTGAAAATTGACATCCAGCAGATAGGCTTGACTAAAATTTATGCGCACCAAGACTGCTTTTGACAGGTTGGCTTTGTTCAAACTTGCTCCACTCAAATTATATTCAGAGAGAATTGCCTCTTCTAAATTAATTGATAAGCGTTCATTTTGGAGAAGATCAAAAAGATTTGTTTCAAGCAGGAAACGCAGAAGTAATCCATTTCGCTTGCCATCCAAAACGCTGATCGTTGCCAACGTACGCGCCCGCGCAAGGATTTGAGCCTCCGTAAATTCATTAATTTCCTTGCTCGCCAGGTTTTCTGCATCTAGCTCATAATTCAAGAGTAAATTGGAAATATCATCAAAATAGCTTTGCAGAATATCTTCGTTGATGCGATTATCTTCAAGAGCTTGTTGGGCTTCTTCACGCTGATTTTCGATCGCGAATTGGCGGCTAGCATCGTAGCTGCCGTAAACCAGCGCCATGCTGCCAAGCATGACGGGGACAACCAGCAAGCTCATAAAATCCCATAGGGTTTTGTTGTGAAAGCCTGTCCACGAAGGCCAATCGGTTTTTTCTTTAAGTCTCAAGGCTGCCATTAAAAGCATAAATAATATAAAAGGGAGGCCTGCAAGAACTAATATCCATAGATCCATAAATTCTCTCCTGCTAGATTTTATTCAAGGACAACACTGAACCAATAGGTGACGTCGCCTTGTTTCCAATTGGTATGTACGTCGATGATATATGCTCCGGGCGCGACAGTTGGGGACCAGTCAAGAAAATCGGATGAAGTCATGCTCTCTGAGAGGATGGTTTTGCCGAAGAGCTCCTCGCTGATCGAGATGGTCACTTCGTCCGGGAGCGGCGTATCAAGCTGAAACCGGATCGGATCGCTCGCGGAGAGAGAGGTGCTCTCGTTAAAATAAGGTTCCATCGTATCTACGCATAGTGTGCCGCCAAGCCCGCCATCCCAGCAATAGGAACTTTGAAAACCATCCACCAGATCGGATTCCGCTACCAAATAAACGAGCGGTGGGCTGTCAAGATTGCCCCCGCAAGCAGATAAAAAGAGTGTCACGAGTACGGCTACCAATAATTTTCTTTTCGACATCATAGCTCCTTTGGATAAATAAAAAGCCATCTGTCGTGGATGAAGATGGCTTTTCTGACAGAGAGCCTTAATCTAAATCGGACTAACTCTGTCTGATTGTATCATCAATTACTCTAGCGGGCAGGCAGAACTGACCGGGACAGCAATACTCTCAAGGAAGTTTTGATCGAATTTTGAGTAGTCTTTATCTACTTTATAATAAACGCTGCATTCCGGGGTATCGAATATCCCTGCGACTTTCTCCGGGATAGACATGGACGGGCCGTCAAAGTCTTTATCTGTATGTATGCTAATCTTACCTGGCCAGTCCGTTCCGGTTCCAGGGGCAAGCGGAGAAAGTCCCCCCATCCACAGGTAGCCTTCGGTATGCTGGTATCCATCTCTATCGTGCTTGTAGACGTAATAGCGAATAGGAGTTATAGAATGGGTGTTCGTGATCCGTAATGAGTATTTACACATCCGAGTGCCAAATTGATTGGTTTCTTGCTCCAGATTCGCCCCTGTCGCAGATAGATATTGTGTTGCATTGCAGGCTTGAGCGCTTGGAGCGAGGTCATTACTATCAGGGGATTCTTGATCTGAATCGGGTGGGTGTTTTGCCACACTACTTTCACACTTATTCGTAGCTGTCTTGCAACAGCCGCCAGTGCCAGAAGCATGATTTACATCACGTATCCAATCACCCCCTTGCCAATATACACACCAGGTACTTTCAAAAGCCACACATGCCAAACTTGCCATTAACAAGCTAAGTAAGCCGACCAGAACTTTCAATCGGAAATATCGTTTTTCAGACATTATCCTATTCTCCCTTCCCCGAGTGTTTTTTACGCTCTTAAATAACTATACAATCAATTTCTCCCATATTCAATATTTCCCCTTTTGCGGGAACTCTTTCAAATCTTTATAATGTCCCCGTAAAAAGCAAAAGCCTTCTGAGATTTGAATGATCTTGGAAGGCTTTTGCCTACCTGATTAAGGTACCCGCTACAAAATTTCAATTTCCCTTGGCGATAAACTCTGCCGACAGAATCTGCTGTGTGGAATTGGTGTAATATACGGCGTAAATATCGCCCTGCATATGCTCAATTAGGGCAGGGTTGGCATTATCAAAATGAACTCCGCCAACGTGCATCTCGTAACTGTATACGGTCATGCGGTCGATTTCTGCATCTGTGACTGAGCCGGTTTTGCTTTCAACTTTGACAAAGTTAACCACCCCTTCCGCTTTCTCAAGCACCTTATCAACCTTATTGCGAGAACCTGAAAAGAGCCAGCCGGTAATAGCTAACAGGATGATGGACAATATCCAGTCTGACCAGCTATCACCAGAATTGAAAGTTGCTACGATGCTCCAGATGGCTCCTAAGAAAAGCACCATTGCCAGAATCTGGAGGAAGCGGTTTGTCCACTGATCCACATCTTCTAACTTCTTTTTCTGTTTCTTTGAAAAGCGACCATTGCGGTTGGCAAAGAGATCTGCTTCATCAAAGCTTAAATGACCACGTATTTCTTCTTTTGTACCCATTTTCTGCCTCCCACGATTACAGCAAAGACGACAAATTCATTTTACAAAGTTTTATTTAGCGTTTCAATAGTGAATTAGTCTCGGGTTTTTAATACTGGCCAAACACATAAAAAGCAAAACCTTCCAAGACGTGGATAATCTCGGAAGGCTTTTCGATTCTATAGCAAAGTTGACCGTCATCTCCGAACCCACCTACGCCTATCACACCTCTGCAAATAGGATGAGTAGACTATAAATACATAAAAGACTGTGGAGGGGTTTTTATATTGAAATTAGCTTGAAGATCAAGAGGTTTGTTATAAAGTTTAGAGCTTTTAATTTTTATTGCGTAACCAATATCACGACCATAAAAATACTTATCAAAATAATCCTTAGGAATGCCTGAGTATTCTTTTGTTCGCTTCCACAATTCTTCGACTTCAAATTTCAATATGTCATCAACATCAAACTCTCCGATCACCTTGCTGGTTGGAGCTGACGCATAAACGATTATTTTTTTTACATCCGGACTTTTAAATACTGCCTTTCGAAATTCATATCGCTTGACACCCAAAAATATTCTTTCAGCAAATTCTGGCTTAATTGACAATAAAACTTTGGTTTGCATTAGAAACCTCCAATAATGATTGAAAAGCGTCGTCAGTTATCTGCTCAAACCCTCGAGGGGCCTCGTTAATGATATTTGATTCTAAGAGAGTTTTTAAATTAGGACGTTTTGGAAGGGAATATACATACAGAAAATTTACGATAAACGGTCTGTTTCGAGGGTTATAGTTCCAATGTGCGGCTAGCTCTTTGTCTGTAAAAACACTTCGTTTTCGACATAATTGTAAGAAATGTTCTAAACTTGCAATCCCTAACTTTACACTCTGAATAATTCCAATAGTTGTTGCAACAGATGTGTAATAAGCTGAACCACCACTTTTAGTTCGATAAAACACAACTATATCACCTGGTCTCATGTTTCGCTCTATTGAACGAGAAATATATACTTTGCTAATTGCGTTTCTATTCGGTTTATTCTCGATAAAATCTTTGGGGGATTCTGTACGCAAAATTGAATCAGGAAATAATTCTGTGTGATATTGTGGATAGATAGGCACAATAAATTTTCTTTGCCTATTAGAGATATAAGGGTATGTTAAAGAAGGTGTAACTACGTCCACACTTGGGCTAAAGCTTCGAACATAAACCAATTCATCTCCAGAAGCTGAATGCTTAATTCCGTGAAAGCAGAAGCCCCAATCTTGTAGTAAGTTAATCAATCTTTTCTGATTGTCAGTTTTATTAAAAATAGTTACATATATTTCATCGGCTAACAAGTTTGTAGCATTATCAAAAATGATTTTTAGAAAACGCTCACCTAATTTGTAACCATTTGCTATGACTTTAAAGGTTCCTATTTTAAGGCGACGTTTAGGCTTGAGTGTGGGTTCAATATCTAAATAATTCTCATCTTCATTTTCAATCTTCACATATAAGAATGCAAGTATTTCGTCTGTGTCTGATGTACAAATATATGCGATTTCATCGGCTTTTTTGTTAAACCATTTTTCAAACCCTGGGTAGTCACCTTTAAAAGTATCAAAAAATGTATCTTCTATTTTTATATTTCCAAAATGTTCTTTCTTAACGGCTAGTACTTTATAATCAGATAGTTGGGGGTTTTCAGAAACGACTTTTTCAAGAAAAGTATCAATTGTAAAAACCCGTTCAGGAATGCCTAATTCAAGAGCTTTCTGATGCATCTTCCTGTCTTCTGTTATTAAGACTTCAACCCTATTACTATGTACCTCCTTTAACAAAGATGTATCAATAGCATCGCTTTCATCTCTGTCAAATTTCTTACGTATCTCTATAATTTCAGGTGAATCGGGTGCTTGAGTTTTAAGTAGGTAATAGTTTTTCATTTTTGCATCCATTGTTTTAACGACAGATGCATTATGATGTTTTTCTATTTCAGATACGGAAAAAGGATGAATACATTTTGTGTAATGTAACCGATCAATCCAATAAAAGAGTGTGCCTATATCTTCATGGAGGACAAGATTAGCTTCTCTGTGGATGATAATGTTTGTATCTAGAAGAATTCTCATGGGTCTCCCCTTAGGGTAAATTACATAAATTGTTTCACAAAGTATAAGATAGTTCTCAAATAGATACAAATAGAAAACGGCGAACTCTCCTTTCGGAAAGCCCGCCGCCTGATTCCTAATCCCCAATCACCTAACCCCTACTACTTCGCAAACCTCGTCACCACCACAGCCGCGCTCGGGAGCGTTGCCTTATTGCCAACTTTCATCTCAGCCGGGATGGGGCTGGCTTTCTTTGGTGCGCTCTGGTAAATGAAGATCGGCGTATCTTTCTTCGCAAATTTGAGAGGGACGTAGGCTTGCCCCGTCAAAGTGCCATTCATATCAGCGGCGCAGGAGGTGACCCAGCCGATGACTTTGCCACGTTTATCCATGACGGGATCGCCGTTATGCGCCATGCGCACGCCCTTCTCGGTGAAGGTGAATCTTGCCACAACGCCTTTGCGTTTCTTCTCATTGGCGATATAGGCATCCCGCCCGATGAAATAGGGTTTGTAGGTCTTGACGTAAGAACCAAATCCGCCTTCGGCTACGCCCAAATCGGGTTTGCCCATTTTGCCAGAGCCTAATCCCATTTCATGACCGTAAAGGGGCAGACCAAATTCGGTACGGAGACTATCGCGT
>JABGQT010000170.1 GCA_018648685.1 Anaerolineae bacterium | reverse complement strand
TCGGGTTTGATCTCATGGCGCAGCTTGAGCAGGTATTCCAATACTTCTTGCCGATGGGCAGGGAGGTAGCGCGTTTCAAATTTCTCGACGATCACGTTTTCTCGTGGCACGCCTAAAACACCCATGCTCTTATAATGTTCTGAAAGCAAATTTTGGAGCTTGGGGTTTTTCTGGTTGTCTGAAAGAGTAACGCAGGTCACTTCACAATGTGGCAATATATTGTGAATAAGCGCGCCTGCGCCTAGTTCGATGTCGTCAGGGTGTGCGCCAACAAAAAGGACTCGTTTTCCGTAAAAGTTCATATTTATTTTCAGATATCAGACTTAAGACTTAAGCTGGCGCAACGCGGAGCGTTGCTATTAGGGGCTGAGGTCTTAAATCTAATGTCTAAGGTCTCATTTTATGCCGACAAAGCCGCCGACAACTTTGGTCATGACCAAGTTACCGTCTTTTTCGAGGCGTTTTTGAGCAGCTTCTGTTATATTTGTCATTACGGCTTCAAATTCATCTGCGCCGTTGAAGAGGTCGCCCCATAATTTGCGGTCTTCGGATAATGATGCGCGCACATAGGCGATAAAAGGTTCAACGGTGGGGAATGTAAGTGGATTTTCAAAAACGTGAACATCAACCTTAGCGAAGGTCGCTTTCATCGCTGCTAAAATTTCACTCTCGTAGCGCGAGCTGCCTGGCATTGGGGGAATGACCATGCCCGTTGCTTCGGTGATAATTTCATAAAAAAGCTGTTTGTTCGCGGGCAAGGGGCCGGATGTAAAGAGACGGCCACCGGGTTTTAAGACGCGGTGCATTTCCTTGATGGTAAAGGGAATATCTGAGGCATAATAGATCGCAAAACAGCAGGATTCCAGATCAAATTGGTTGTCGTTGAAGGGGAATCTTTTGTCAAAATCAAGCGGCATAAGCGCAAAAGCGTCACCTAATTCCTTGTTTACACTTCGAGCTTTTTCTAGCAACTCTTCGTTCACGTCGCCGCCGGTAATCTCTGCTTTACCTTTGGTGTGCTCATGATAAAGTTTGCATTGCTTTCCTGCGCCACAAGCCACATCTAAAATGCGGTCGTCGGCTTTTGGCTCAAGCAGTTCAAGCATCCATTGGTCAATATCGTGGGCACCAAATTCTTCGTGAATATTGATGCGTTTTAATAGGTCGTTGGTTGTTTCTCTGTAGTCAATTTTCATATTTTCCTCGCATAAAAGGTTTCTAAACTGCTCGAATATACCACAACTTGTGCTAAAATGCTGTGATGTAAAAATAGCGTTATTGGAGCATGAACATGGCAAAAAATATTATCGTCCCTTCTGTAAAAGGAACAAGAGAATTCTACCCCGAAGAGATGGCTCGGCGCAACTTCATTTATGAAAAAGTACGCGAAGCCTCGCAATCTTTTGGTTATCAGGAATGGGACGCACCTTTTATCGAAACCCTCGAACTCTACGCCGCAAAATCTGGCGAAGAACTGGTCAAAGAGCAAGCCTTCACTTTCACGGATCGCGGCGGCTCAGAAGTAACCCTGCGCCCGGAACTGACCCCCAGCCTGGCACGCATGATCGCGAAGAAACAACGTCAACTTGTCTACCCTTTGCGCTGGTGGTCATTTGGACCTTTTTGGCGTTACGAACGCCCACAAAAGGGTCGCTCACGTGAGTTTTTTCAATGGAATATCGATATGCTGGGACCCGATTCCCCTGAAGCGGATGCGGAACTGATCGCGGTTGCCGTTAAATTCATGCAGTCGGTCGGACTTAATCCTGAACTTGCTCGCGTTTATGTAAACAATCGCCAGTTAATGGACTCTGAGTTCGATAAACTCGATATCCCAACAGAATCCCGTTTAATGGTTTCCAACCTGGTCGACAGGCGCAGCAAAATGAAAGCGGATGCTTGGGCAAAAACTGCTCTCGAAGCCGGTTTATCTCAAAGCCAACTGGATGGGCTGATCGCTTTGCTTGAAAATAAAGAACTCTGGAAAGAATGGGATGATCTGGTACGCCTTTTTGCCGCGTTGGATGCCCTTGGTGTGAGCGAATACGTGGAATTTGACCCCAATATTATGCGCGGTTTACTCTATTACACGGGGACGGTCTTTGAAGCCTTCGACCTGAGCGGTGGTGTACGCCGTGCCCTTCTGGGCGGTGGACGCTATAATAATCTCCTCGCAGATGTGGGCGGTGATCCGCTTTCGGCGGTCGGTTTCGCGATGGGTGATGTTGTTGCAGGGATCGTGCTCGACGATAATGGGTTGATTCCCGAATTTGAACCTTCCCCTGCCCCTGTTTTGGTGACGGTTTTTGGCAAAGAGTTTATGACTGAATCTTTAGCACTCTCTGCTGAATTGCGCGAATCTGGAATCAAGGTGATGAGCTATCCCAAAGCCGATAAGATCGGGAAGCAGTTCAAGTTTGCGAATAAGATGGGGATGAAAATCGCGCTGATTTTAGGTGCCGATGAAGTGGAATCTGATCAGGTTGCGGTAAAAAATTTAGTCAGCGGCGAGCAAGTTAAGGTCACGCGCGCCAATATCTCAGAAAAGATCAAAAAAATGCTTGCAGGTGATTAATGGTAGTGATATAATCTGCGGGCTATAAAATGGTGGCTGTAGCTCAGTTGGCAGAGCACCTGTCTGTGGAACAGGATGTCGCGGGTTCAAGCCCCGTCAGCCACCCTTAGAAATAACTGTAAGAGACGTCTAAGACGTCTCTTTTATCCATAAAATCTACGCTAGTTGCAGCAGCGAAATGGAAAACTGATGCTTATAAGTGCACCCGAGAGGTGCACTTATTGTTTTATTGCCTATTGTGTCTACAGAATTGACGAAAACAGCGTAAAAACTTCCATAGGATATGCTCGCAAATTGCTTGCAGAGTGAATCAAGATCAACCTGGTTAGTGATTGATAAAATTGCTGTGTTTTCAGAAAATCCCCGTTCAATTTGAACGGGGATTTTTACATCTTGGGACTCATCTGCAATTTCCAGGTTGTGAGTTCCAAGCTTGTGGAAATCATCTTTGAAGGAGAAGCTTTGCTGCCGAGCTAACCCGACGGCCTACAGTACATTTCTCTAGGGTATCAGCTTCTAGCCGATTGATCGAAATTGGCTAGAAGTGTACTCACTCGATGTTTTCTAGGAATTAATCACCAGTGGGGTTTGGTAGCGATCTGGGTTGTGAATGCCTTTCTTTCTCTCGGGAATGGCTTTCTTCAATGACAGGCTCAGCAATGCTATGATCAACTATTTTTAAGAAACGAACACCTAAAGTGAAGGCTAGAAAACCGTAAGAGACCACGCCCACACCAGCTAGAATTTCGATTAGCGACGGGAAATATTGTGTGTAGAGTATCTGTATTTCACGCGGCAGATAGGTGAGGACAATCATCTGTCCGACCATATTCGTATCCCAACGATAGGCTGTCACACCGACAACTGCACATAAGAGTCCAAACATGCGTGTGGTCGGATTTTCGCGCCATTTGCCCTTGAGAAAGATAAAAATAGGCACGACCGCCCCGAGAAAAATCTCCAGAATCCAGAAGTTGAAGGAGAGTGTACCTGATGTTAGCATGGTGAGGCTCTCAGACCGTCCGGGCTGATAATTGTAGGTTAGCGAGAAGGTATCCCAGAAGCGGATGTAGAGATAACCGAGCAGGCCCCAGCCAAGAGCACGAGTGAGCGAGTTTAGGATTTGATCGTTGATTTTTGCTTTCTTGGACACACGCGAAGCTAACATAGATGCGAAGACTGTCAACGAGATGCCGCCCAGCACAGCTGAGTAGATGAAGAGAACTGCCAGCGTAGGTCTATACCAGGCCGGCCGTGATTGCAGCACGCCGTATGTCGCACCAAGGGATGATTGGTGTAGGAGTGAGAAGCTCAAGCCAAGAATTGCCAAAAATGGTGAAATCCGATGGATACTTTTGGCTTTTTGCGCCAATTTGGGGAAAACGCGCTGCATCCAGTCCATCTCGGCGATGATGGGCAAAACTTCGAGCATTAGCACACTGAAATAGAGACCGACGCACATAGTCACTTCCCAGAGTACAGAATGAACATTCCAGTAGACGAAGCCATGCCAAAAGCGGAGGGGTTGACCGATATCCATGAAGAGGCAGAGCATTGCCATGCTATAGCCGATGAATCCGATGAAAGTGGCGGTGCGGGCGACTGGCTCATATTCTTTTAGCCCGACAAGATAGACTACCGCGCAAAGAGAGAACGCCCCCGCGCTCAATGCAATGGAGGATAGGTCAATCCCAATCCACAAGCCCCAGGGAATTAAGTCGGTTAGGTTGGTGACGATCAAGCCTTTTGTCATGACTTGGTATCCAGCCCAGAGACCTGCCATCACGCCGCCCGAAAGTAGCACTATCCACAGGAATGATGCGGCTGATTTGAGAAATCTTTTTATTTTTGACATCATGGTGACCTTTCTCAAGCGTCTCTAGCAGGCAAATAGTAGACGCGGGTGTCGTTACCCATATCGGGGCGCAATTGGAAGTAAGCATTATTTTCTAACGTCTCACTAACATTAGAGTGTGGATCGTTCAGGTCGCCGAACATGCGTGCATCAACAGGGCAGGTAACCACACAAGCGGGCGAGGCAAAAGTGTCTACACCGGGAGTCATGCCATGCTCAAGACCACGATCAATGCGGTGATAGCAGAAGGAGCATTTCTCGACTACGCCGCGCGGACGACGCTCCACTTCTGGTTTACCGAAATCTGGCACAGCTGGATTGTCTCCATCAAATTCTTCCCAATTGAAAGCACGTGCCTGATAAGGACAAGCCATCTGACAGTAGCGGCAACCGATGCAGCGATCATAATCCATCATCACAATCCCGTCTGCGCGCTTATAGCTCGCTTTGACAGGACAAACGCTGATGCAAGGTGCGTGGTCGCAATGCTGACAGGGACGCGAGAGAAAAACGTCACGATCACCAACTTTTCGGTCAAAAATTACTGGCGTCCATTCAATTTCGGGCGGCACGTCGTTGTGCGCTTGGCAGGCGAGCGTGCAGTATCCGCATCCCGTACACAGATTTTGATCGATGACCATTGCCCAGGAGTGCGGGCTAGAGCCAACCGGCCCCGATGCCTGCGTGGCTGATTTCTGCTGTACGCCAACAACAGTCACCGCACCTGCTGCAAGCAGCTTAAGAAAGTCACGTCGCTCGATTTTTTTCGTCATTTCTTTTTCCGTTTGATTGCTTTTCGAAAGAGATTTGCTACCCACGAGATAGCACCCATCCCCGCGCCTACGCCAAAGACAGTGGCAAAAGCCATGAAATTTTCCGGATTGGATTCCGGTGGTTCAGCATTCACCTCGACATCAACTGCCGAAGTCATTGCGTCAATTTCACTTGCTTCCGTTAAATCTATACCCTCTTCGTGATTGTCTTTTGGTGCATGTAAAGTTTCGAGATGGCATTGCATACAGGCGTTGATATCGACTTCAAAGGTATGATTCAGACGCGCATTCCCTCCGGCTAGAGATACGTTACCCAGAGGGGCGAGGTGGCAATCTGCACACGATATTCCTTCTTCCGCGTGCATTGAACGCGTAAAACCCGCCTCAAGCGTTTGATGACAAGACGCACACTGATTTTCAATATCATTAGTGGGTGTTTTTAGTGAAGCTCTGTGCTGATTGTGGCAATCCACACAGGAAACGTTTGATAACCCATGTGTGCTAACTTGCCATTCAAAATTTGCTTGAATGTGGCATTGCCCACATAGATCGGATGAGCGATTGGTCGGCGCAGGCTCTTCTGGATGTGTCGGCGGGATCGGGCTATGGCAAGCTGTGCAGTGGATATTCCCTTCACTCCAGGTATCGGTCTCTACATTGTAACCAGTAGTATGGCAAGTCATACATTCTGTCGAACCGCCATCTTGCGCACCATGACCGGAGCGAGCATGGTTGTTTTCTTCACTTACCGCCAAGTGGCATTCGCTGCACGAGAGGCCTTTCCCGTGCGTGCTTTCTTCCCAGATCAGATATATATCCCAATGGCATTCGCGGCAATCGGGCAAATCAGATAGGCTGTCTGCTTCTCCGCCCATTGAAGACATTTCTTGTCCTGGAACAGAAATACCTGGCAAAGGCGTAGGGGTGGGAGTTGGGTTTTCCTGTTGGGGGGGGCTAGCTTGGGCGGTGGTTGATAGCAGCCATAACATCGATAAAGTGATGCTGGCTACAAAAATGCGGAGGCTAAAACGTTTCATCGCAAATCCTTTTCTGCTCATATTTTATAGCTTTTACTTTTTAAATCAGAAATGTTAAATTATATTGTGAAATACGGAGCAATCTTAGCCCGCAACAAATCAACTGACAACACTCTTTTGGGTAGATGTGGGTATACAAATGGGTAGGGAGTTTTTAGATTTAGGACTTTCGCTTCTGAGCAAGAAAAGAGCGTGTGTCGCACCAGAACGATAAGAATCTGCCCTTTGATAGTCAAAATGCTTGTCGATGAGAATCTTTTTGTCGAATTTGGTGCGACGCACGTCTGTCTGAGCGAAAACCCTAAGATTGAATTAACAAAATAAATACTGAGTATTTTTATACTCTCAGATTTGATATAATCTCGATACTTAGAGTACTTCTATTCCATTTTCCCTCTGGTGATTTATGAAGCTCGCTGATCGAAAAATTAAATTTTTGCTTATTGCAGTATTTTGGGGAATATTCTTCTGGATTTTCGAATCTGGTGTTATGGCATTTTTTCTCCATTCAAGGACATTTCGTGAGCAGTTATTGACGCCAACTTCACATGAAATCTGGCAACGTTTATTAGTCTTTGCTTTTACGCTCGGCTTTGCCTCTTATGCCTATACCACCATGCTGCGTCGAAAACAAGCTGCAATTGCTCTGAGTGAGAGCGAAGAGAAATACCGCCACTTGGTGGAGCTTTCCCCTGACGCTATTCTTGTGCAATGCAAAGAAAGCATCGTCTTCATCAACTCAGCGGGGCTGAAACTTTTTGGCGCAGATAGCTCTGACCAGATTATTGGTAAGCCAATTTGGAATTTTTTGCGTTCGGAGGATCAAGAAATTATCCAGGAGCGACTTCAGCGGGTTAATGCCACCCAAAACGGCATTCCGCTTATTGAGCAGAATTTCATCCGCTTAGACGGTAGCCCGGTTGTCGTCGAGATCTCTGTCGCCCCCTTTATTTATGACGGTAAACCGGCAATCCAGGCAATCTTCCGAGATATAACGAAACGGAAGCAAGCTGAGGAGGAGTTGGGTAAGCTCCGAAAAGCAGTAGAAAGATCCGGTGAGATCATCTTCCTAACTGACCGCGAAGGTCTCATTACTTACATCAATCCCGAATTTAGCAAAGTCTATGGATATAGCGCAGAAGAAGTTATCAACAAAGTCACCCCGCGCATTTTAAAAAGCGGCATGTTATCCCCGCAAGACTACGAAGCCTTTTGGCAAACGATTTTAGACAATCAAGTAGTCAAAGGGATTTGGGTCAACAAATGCAAAGATGACAAAATGATTGACGTGGAAGGCTCTGCGAATCCCGTTTTTGATGAAAGTGGTGAGCTGGTTGGCTTTTTAGCTATTCAGCGGGATATTACAGAACGCCGACGCGCTGAAGAGAATATAGAACAACGCAACAAAGAATTAGCAACCTTATATACCGTTGCTGAGATTTTGGGACGTACGCGCGACCTCGACGAGATCTTGGATGATACCCTTGGCGCGATCCTGGAGTTAGACTGGCTCGGCGGCGACACAGGCGGAACCCTCTGCTTGCTCGACCCTGCCAAGCAGAACTTTCGTCTCGTAGCGCATCGGGGAGTCCCGCTCGGACACCCTTGCCTGACCGACACACCCGACGTAGAAGGATGTCTCTGCGGCTTGGTTCTTCGTGAAGGAGATGTGGTCATCACCGATGGTGCTGAAAACGATATACATCAGGAATGGTCTCAACTAGAGTCTCACAGTGATATTTGCCTCCCGATCAAAGCCTATGGCGATGTGCTGGGCATTCTTAGCATTCGATTGCCTCTTTCACAGGAAGTCAGCGATTCAGATATAGAACTGCTCAAGTCGGTTACCGACCAGATCGGTCTGGCAATTAAAAACTCTCAGCTTTGTCAACTCAATCAACAGATTACACTGATCGAGCGTGGGCGCATTGCACGCGAATTACACGATAATATGGGGCAACTATTGGGTTATGTCAACACTAAAGCAATGGCAATACGTCTCTTCATCGAAAAAGACCAAATGACAAATGCGCGAGAAAACCTCCTCCAACTGGAAGAAGCTGCACAAGGTCTCTCTGTAGATGTACGCAAAGCTATTTTAGATTTGAAAACATCCGGTTCAGGGAATCTCTCTGGTAGTTTGCTGGATTCTTTAAATGATTATGTCTCCCAATTCAACCGCTTAAGTAATCTCTATGTGAATTTAGAGGTTTGCCCAGAAGTAGACGAAATAGAGCTAAACACTGAGACAAAATTACAAATTTTGCGCATTGTGCAAGAAGCTCTCAGTAATATCCGTAAGCACGCCAAGGCTACTAAAGTCTCAGTGATACTCGATTGTGACGAGGATATCCTTGATCTAAAGATCGTCGACAATGGTTGCGGTTTTGACCTAGAAGCTATCGAAGCAGAAAACCTGCCCCGTTTTGGGCTTGGCTCGATGCGTGAGCGTGCTGCATCTATTGGCGGAACCTTCCGCCTTGAGACCAGCCCGGGGATAGGGACAACGGTCTTTATATCACGAAGGCTAGGAGAAAAAGAGAGAGTATGACAATACGCGTACTTGTCGTTGATGACCATTCCCTTTTTAGAGATGGGGTAGTCAGTTTACTTAGAGCTGCTGGGATGAAAATAGTGGGTGAAGCTGGGGACGGAAAAGCTGCTGTTCAAGAGGCGCTACGCCTAAAACCAGATTTGGTCTTGCTTGATATTCATATGCCAGAAGGAGGGGGGCTGACAGCATTAAAACAGATCCGTTCGCAATTGCCAGAGACCAAGGTAGTCATGCTAACAGTATCTGAGAATAATGATAATTTAATAGAAGCGATCACTTCAGGAGCCCATGGTTATTTGCTAAAAAGTCTCAATGCCAAAGGGTTCCTTGCCAGCCTGGAAGGGTTACAGAGAGGCGAAGCCGCGATGACAAGGACGATGATGGCACAATTACTTGGGGCTGTATCAAACCAGGCAAATCCAGAAGAAGTAAGAGAAAAGAATCAGAAATTTGACTTGCTCACTGAACGAGAAATCGAATTATTACAGGTGCTTTCACAAGGGTTTTCGAATAAGGCAATTGCTCAACAACTGCATATAAGTGAAAACACAGTCAAATATCATATGAAGAAGATCATGCAAAAAACAAATCTCCAAAACCGTACCGAGGTCGCTGCATATGCTGTGCGCAATGGATTGATCGAAGAAAACACCGATAGCGAAGTTTAGAACTCCCTAAATCTAAAAAGAAAGGCACTGCCCAAAAGGGTAGTTTTCTCAAGGAGAAGACTACCCTTTTTTGCTTTAAAGATTGTGCTCTTGAGTGTGTAGGCTTTGACGTTATTGTGCTATTCTTCACATGCTTAAGCGAAGATATTAGAAAAGGGTAAAAGGATGTCATTGCCAGTAGTTGTTCTTGCTAAAAATTCTCTTTTTGCAGGAGGAATCGCCAGTCGTTTGAAAGATGATAGCGATATCTTCAATATGACGGTGATCAACCTTGCTGGCGCAGAGAATGCAGTAGAGCAATTGTTGCATATTAACCCAGAAATTGTCATTGTCGATGCACTTGATGTGCGTGCCACAGAAGAGCTTCCGATCATAGGAATTTTGGAAATCCTGCCAAAAGCAAGAATTATTCAGCTAAATTGCAGCGAGAATGGTGTCCGTGTTTTTTCTAGCGAAGAATGGGAAGCGCATAAAACAGATGAGCTTTTTACCAAAATGTTGGAAAGCGTCACAGACCCTAAAGCGATAGAGCACACTACATCACAAAAAGAGATTGAAAATTTATGATCACTAAAATAAAAGCATTACTCCAAAAGATAGACTTTTCCACGCCGCAGGGAATTCAGCGTACGATCTGGATTGTTGCGGCTGCGCTGCTCATCAACGTCTTACTTTTTGGAGGCTACTACTATTGGGATCGCTATGTACATGTTGGTGATCAATCCCAAACGGAAATGGGCATTGCAGAACTTGAAACAGCTGTTCGCGAAGATCCCAACGACCCAGATAAGCGCGTAATGCTC
Organism: Anaerolineae bacterium; assembly: GCA_018648685.1. Taxonomy (GTDB): domain Bacteria; phylum Chloroflexota; class Anaerolineae; order Anaerolineales; family Villigracilaceae; genus Desulfolinea. The sequence continues at coordinate 901 of JABGQT010000170.1, read as the reverse complement.
GCTGAATATTATTTGAGCAGTGGTTTGCCGGACAAAGCTCTCGAGCAGACTGCTCAGGTTCTCGAATCTATTCCAGATCACGAAGGAGCACTGCTTATCTCCGGGGTAGCGTTTACACGTCTGAACCAACCTGAAAACGCGGTCGAACCGCTTAAGCATTTTGTTTTTCTGCGCAAAGATTCGCCGATGGCAAGCTCCGATACCGTCTTGGAAATGGCTTATTACTTTCTTGGAGAGAGCTATTTGAAGATCAATCGTCCTCTCGATGCTATCGAGCCTCTCGAGAGTGCTATTCAGATCAGTCCTACAGACGCGGATGCGCTCTATCAACTGGGTTTGGCATTTAATGCCACCGAAAAACCGGAAGAAGCCCTGCCTTATTTTGATCGTGCTGTGCGCCTCGTTCCTGATTTTACAGAGGCTTATAGTGGGATGATCGAGAGCTACACTTCTCTTGAAAAACCGGAGTTGATCGCCTATGCACGTGGCATGGAAGCTTTCTCACAAAGAGATTTTGAGACAGCGCAAACTTATTTGGAGTATGCCGCGCAAACACTGCCTGACTATTCACCTGCTTTTCTTGGTCTCGCGCTCACTTATGAACAACTCGATCAGTTAGATTTTGCTCTTATCTCAGTAACACATGCTCTTGATCTTGACCCCGATAACTTCGCTGCTCAACAAACGTTTGGTCGTTTACAAGCAACCATCGCTGCACAGGAGAGCTAAATGGGTACTGAAACAACACTTGTCGAAGAAGAAATTTCCTCCGAACAGGACCAGAAAAAACGCCGTTGGTTATTGCTGCTATTACTTTTTTTAGTGCTTTTATTATGCTCTGTTTTGGCTGCGTAAAACGGTGAAAACGCACACCTTAAACGGTTGATGTCGCACAGTCAGC
>JABGQT010000117.1 GCA_018648685.1 Anaerolineae bacterium | reverse complement strand
AATTTTCTCCAATTATTTCTATACTTACGATTGAGCAAGTGCTTCTGCGCCGCCGGCAATATCGAGAATATCTCCCGTAATCGTTTGCTGACGAACCTTGTTATATTCTAGTTGCAACGCACCCACCAATTCGTGCGCGTTATCTGTTGCGTTACGCATGGCAACCATTCTCGCTGCATGTTCACTAGCGAGCGATTCTAAAACCGCCTGATAAACCTGCAACGCGGTGAAATTCGGGATAATTTCATCCAAAATCTCTTCGGCAGAGGGTTCATAAATATAGGCAGCAGGAGTTTTCTGTGCCGAACCATATTCCTGAACCAGATCATCGCCATCATCTACTTCGAGAGGTAGAAGTTTTTTCATCACGGGAACTTGTTTCGCCATACTGACATAATCAGTATAGACCAAATAAACCTCGTCAACTTCACCCTCTAGAAATTTCTCTACCGCCAAATGCCCAATTGCAGAAACATCCATAAAGGATGGTGCGGCGGGCAAATCGCTAAATTCTGCCATCACATTACCGCCGCGACGCATAATCAAATCACGTCCCTTTTTGCCGACAGTAATATAATCAACAACATCATGTTTTTCGCCAAAGTTCTGCATATTAAAGCGGATAACATTCGTATTATACGCACCCGCCAAACCGCGATCGCTACTAAGCAAAAGCACCAAAGTCTTTTTGACTTCCGTTCGGTCAGTCAAAAGCGGGTGCAAAGTCTCGCGTCCCGGTTGCATAGCAACATGCTTGAGTACCTGCCAGGCTTTCGAAGCATAAGGACGCGTCCCTTCAACTTGGGCGACCGCCTTATTTACCTTGCTAGCACTCACAGCTTCCAGAGCGCGGGTAACTTGAGCGATATTTTTAATACTCCGGATACGGAGTCTCATATCTCGTGCTGAAGCCATAGTTTTACCTTAGCTAGTTTTTTCTTGGATCAAGTGCCGCTCCATTCGTGTTTTAGGCTTGATTGCCTTCAACGATTATCTGCGCGGCATTCACATTTTACCGAACTACGCCTGCCAAGTGCTCTTGAAAGTTTCCAAAGCCTGACGCAATTTTGCTTCTGTATCATCAGAAATGCGTTTCTCATCAGAAATCGTCTTGCCAATTTCAGGATGCGAAGTCTCCATATAGCGAAGCAAATCTACTTCCCATTTACGCATATCTTCCAAACCCACTGTGGATGCAAAATCTTGCGTTCCAGCAAACATGACAATAACCTGTTCTGCGAGAGAAGAAGGCGCATATTGTGGTTGCTTCAAAATTTCTTGCATTCGCTGACCACGTTGAAGTTGAGATTGTGTAGCAGCATCTAAGTCCGAGCCAAATTGAGCAAAAGCAGCGAGTTCACGATAAGCTGCCATATCTAAACGAAGACGACCAGCAACTTGCTTCATCGCTTTTGTCTGGGCAGCACCACCTACACGGGAGACCGAGATACCAACATTCACAGCGGGGCGAATACCGGCATTGAAAAGATCGCCTTCGAGGTAAATCTGACCATCTGTAATAGAAATAACATTCGTGGGAACGTAAGCCGAAACATCACCGAGCAAAGTTTCGATAATCGGGAGAGCAGTCAAAGAACCACCTGTTCCCTCAACGCGAACGATTTTGACATCGCTCATATCTGCGGCAGCTTCTGCTGAATCTGTATCAGCAAGCGGACCAGCATAAACTTCGCCATTTACAGCATCTGCTGCGGTAGCAACATCGCCATCAAAATCATTTTTGACGAGGACATATTTCACATCTACTTGAGCGGCACGTTCTAATAAGCGGGAGTGGAGATAGAAAAGGTCGCCAGGATATGCTTCACGTCCGGGGGGGCGACGAAGGAGCAGCGAAACTTGACGATATGCCCAAGCGTGCTTGGAAAGGTCATCATAAACGACCAAAGCATCTCGGCCGGTCTCCATAAACTCTTCGCCCATAGCGCAACCAGCGTAAGGAGCAATATATTGCAAGGCAGCAGATTCATCAGCCGAGGCCAAAACGACAATGGTGTGATCCATCGCGCCTTGTTCTTCGAGCATCGCAACTGTGCGAGCAACAGCGGCTTTTTTCTGACCGATCGCAACGTAGATACAGACTAAATCCTTGCCTTTTTGGTTGATGATGGTATCCAACGCAACAGCAGTTTTACCTGTTTGGCGGTCGCCAATAATCAACTCACGTTGACCACGTCCAACAGGGATCATCGCATCAATCGCTTTGATACCAGTCTGGACAGGTCGATCTACATCTTGCCTGCCGATAACGCCGGGAGCAATTCGCTCAATCGGGCGGTAGCTGCTAAAGGATATCGGGCCCTTTCCATCGACAGGCTCGCCGAGAGCGTTGACCACGCGTCCAACTAATCCATCGCCAACAGGCACAGAAGCAATTCGTCCCGTAGAGCGGACTTCCATTCCCTCTGCAATTTCATCGTAATCACCCATGATGATGACACCAACATTGTCTTCTTCAAGGTTGAATGCGATACCCATCACACCATTTTGGAATTGAACCAATTCCTGCGCTTGAACATTCATCAAGCCTTCAACGCGGGCAATACCATCACCAGCTTCGGTAACTGTACCGACATCGCTGATGCCGACTTCTGGTTCGAAGGCGTCTATTTGTTGTTGAAGATCGCCCGTAATTTGCTTAATCAGATCTGACATTTATCCTCCAGGTCAATCAAAATTTCGAAGTATTTTATAAAGAACGGCATATTAATCCGCTAAAACACACAACAGCCCGAATAAGAAAAACCTATTCGGGCACAAGTTCAAATTGCACCGTAATTTCTGTGGAACTATTGTCCATAAAAGTGAGCACTCTAAAGTTTTTTGCTCCAAAAATCGAACGTGCCAATGATACCTGAAAGAAAGTGTATTGTCTACATTTAAAATTTATCCAAGTCCAATTTTACTTAAAAATTAATCAAAAAAAACAAAAAAAATGCCTTTCCTTATGGTATAATCTCGCCGCTGAAAAAGCAAAGAAGGAGAGGTCGCGTAGTCTGGCTTATCGCGCACGCTTGGAATGTGTGTAACCTTCACGGGTTCGCGGGTTCGAATCCCGCCCTCTCCGCAGAGAAAATCAAGGACACGAAATTTCGTGTCCTTGATTTTTAAACCATATTTTGGTCTATTTCTATGAAGAAACTCTCATCTCAATCTCGCACAGTCATTTTTCTCATCACTGGTCTTTTGCTGGCTTTCTTGAGCATGGCATTTGGCTCAGGTGGTACGGCACATAAAAAAAGTGCTGCGCCTACAGCAACGCCCGTCCCGACCGAAATTGACATAACCCTCGAAGTCGGTTCAACAGATGGAATTCTTGTTTGGGCAGTGCTGATTACACTTATTATTGTTATTCCTGCTCTTTGGAAATTATTTCTTGCTACGCGAAAAAAGAAATAATTTCCACGCATCGCCCTTATTTTGAATTTGCTACCGTCATAAAGAAAAGTCCTCTACGAGAGCTTTTCTTCATCTACTGCTTCACTTCGCCTATCATTTTTCTAAAGCAATCTACAACACCCGGATCAAAATGCTCATTTGCTTTAGAAAAAATATAATTTTGCGCTTTCTTGTGGGGCCATGCTGACCGATAAGGACGCTCGGAAGTAAGCGCATCGTACACATCTGCAACGGCAAAGATACGGGCGGCTAATGGGATTTGTGTTCCTTTCAAGCCACGGGGGTATCCAGAACCATCCCACTTTTCATGATGAAAATAAGGAATCTCTAAAGCTGGTTCTAAATAGCTAATAGGCGCAAGCATCTCAAAAGCATATTGAGGGTGTTGACGCATAATTTTCCACTCTTTTTCTGTAAGCGCTCCTCGCTTATGAAGAATATGGTCAGGAATACCCATTTTTCCAATATCATGCAAGATAGCCCCTCGTTGGATATGCACTAGTTTATCCTGAGGGACTTCCATAAAGCTCGCAAGTTTCAAAGTTATATCCGTCACTCGACGAGTATGATCTTCCGTTTCTTTATCTCGCAAATCCAGAGCATGGGACCACCCTACGATAGTTGCATTATAGGCTTGCTCTAGTTCGATATGCGAATGCTGCAACTCATCAAAAAGCATCGCATTATCTATAGCAATAGCAGCCTGCCTGCCCAATGTCTCCAAGAAATTTAGCCACTCTGAATCCCGTTGAATTAATGAGCGATGAAAAACTTCTAAGACTCCCCTAATATTACCTTTAGCAACTAAAGGTATAGCGTAATAATCAACAAAGCCCTCTTGAGGCAATGTTGAAAAATGAAAAAAATCATCATGATGGTTTGATAAGTTTTCGATATGGACAATACGCTGCTCAAGAGCAGCTATTCCAGCATAACCCGCACCAAGTTGTGCGTAATGATTTTCAGAACTTGGAAAATTAAATCCATAACCTGCAAAAAAATCCAAATTGGCTTCATTTCTCTTCAATACCAGTATGTCTGCCGCATCAACTTCTAACTCAGTTGCAACATGCCGCAGAAGCATAGAAAGACTCAAGGCCAAATCCGTACCAGAAGCAATAGAGAGATCTATTGCTTGTAGAGCTGCAAGCCATTTATGTTGGCGTTTAAATTGAATTTCTTTTTGTTTCTCTTCAGTGATATTTTGTATTACGATAATGATTTCGTGGCTCTCAAGTGAAGAAAAACGCGCTTCAAACCATTTTCTTTTCTGTTCTATAGTTAGATCAAAATTTATGGAAGTGCTTTTTCCTGTTTGCTTTAAACTTTCTATTGTTTGCAAAACTTGGCGACTAATCCCTTGAGGTAAAAAATTCTGAACACTCTTATGCAAGGTATCGTCAAAATAGGGATAAAGATGATGGTCGCGACCCGCCTTATAATCCAGAATTACCCCACTGCTGTCTACGAGCAAAACCAGACCGGGAAATCCGTCATATACTACATCTAGGGGTGAGATCATTGTCTGCAAAGGTGCGAATTGTATGGGTGTCGTTAAGGTCATTTAGAATCTCAAAAAAGGAAATGGGATTTTCTCATTTTTCTTAGAATATCGAAAACGCTTCCGTAAAAATTCAAAGCAATTAAAAAATTCTTTGAATTTCTGTTTCACCAGCATATTGCTCTGAATAGGTTCTACGAATTCCCAAACACGAGATCAATTGCCCCGCAAGTTCCGCCAAAGATTTGGCTTGAATGGAAACAATAAGATCGTGATCGCCTCTGCTGAAGGTGAATTTTTCTCCTTGATAACCCGTTTCTAGTGCCCGAACAGGATCATTAAGTAGAAGTTGTCGAAATTTTTTATTAACAACTGCTGCAGCAAGCAAGCGATTTACTTCAGAGTGTGAAACCCTTGTCCGAACAGAAATAATGACAGAGGGGGATGTTTGGAGTGTTGAGATAGTCATTTTTATAAACTTTCCTTCTTTAATGGTTGATGAGCGAGCATCCAGAATGCCCCGGTTGCAATCAATATATCTCCGACACTATAAGCAACCTGAAGAGGAAACCATTGTGGTGCTATCAAGCGGTCTGCTAACCATTCCAGATGAGTATTCTCGGGCAGCAGAAGAATATCTTTACTTTTACCGAAGCGACTCTCCAAAGGCATAGACTGGACAAGGGCAGCAGGGACCAGATGAGACGCGGTTTCCGGGCTGATTGGCATGAAGCCGCCATTTACAGAAATCACTGCCAAGTTAAGTACAAGGCCGCCAATCAGAACCCACATCCCGACTAATTTACGATTTAAATATGCAAAAGCCAATAACAATACTTGCGAAGTAACCAAGATCATTGCAACGAGAAGATCTGGCATCCATTCACGAGTAGCTGGCAGATAGAAGGCGAAGAACTGAGGCGCAAAGGCGAGAACTGCCAGCCACGTGATTTTAAAATCTGGGGCTTGAAATACCTGCTTTTTTATATAAGCATTTAATGACCCGACCATAATTCCGATCAGGACAGAAAGAAGTAAGACCACGCTTACCCGATAACGCCTCCCCCAATAGCAGGAGCACCAGCACCTAAAACCAGCATAGCTAATGCCAAGATAGCAAATATCATTTGAATTTTCTTGCGATCAATTTTCTGAGAAAACACAAAGAGTTGGGGTAATTTGTTTTTCATGAGGACACCTTTTCCTTATCTGTAAATATGATATTGAGTTTATGCTCCTATCATATAGATAACCAGGCTTCAAAGGTGGCTTCAAAAAAAAAGAAAAACAGCCCTTGGTGGGCTGTTTTAACACAAAATCAGGAAATTCGCCTATATTAGCTGAAAATAAAGCTTTTCTGTTTCTTCGGATGGGGAAATATCCAGCTGATCTCTTAGCGTTTTTTTACAACTTTGATATTGCTGGGCAATTGCCACTCGGTCGCCTAATAGAGAATAAATTCTCATTAACAATCGGTGGACTTCTTCAAGGCAAGCATCATGTTTAAGTGCACGCTGGCAAATTTCTCGGGATTTTTCCAAGTCATCATTATTTAGATAGAGTTTTGCCAACTCCAACAAGATTGAAATATAGGTTTGATTTAGATGCTCCCGTTCAGCCCAGACCCAAGTTGCATGAATGTCAACTAAGAATGGACCACGCACTAAATCCACTGCGGTCTGATAGTATCTAATTTTCTCTTGAATATCGAGGGTCTTTTTTGCCCGCTCCAAATAGGTTTCAAACGCATCAAGGTCATAGTCATAATCCAATGCGCGATTGAAAGTATACAAATCATCTTCAAAGGCAATCACTTCTGAACCTATAGCGCGTCGAAGACGATAAAGATCATTTTTGAATCTCATCTTAAGCTTAGCTGGCTCAATATCAGGCCAAAAGACAACGCCTACTTGTTCTTTAGACACTGGTTTAGCAGCGGTCAGAAAATAAAAGAATAAATCACGGACAGATTGTGTTTTCCAACCTGAAGGAGCGATCGTTTTTCCATTAACTCTTACTTGACCACGACCTAAAGCCAGAATAGTTAAGCGCGGAGAAGACAAGGGAACTACACGAACTATTCGACGTAGCTTTCGGCGCGTATTTACAAGTTGGGCCTCATTCTGAGCTACTTCATCCATAAAAATGCCCAAATCCCCTCCAACAACAGGGTCTTTTTGCATATCAAGAAGCCAAGGTTTAACTTGCCGAGCTTGCGACCCTATTCTATGCACAATGCTTTTTTTTCTGGAAAGAGCTAAGACATCCTGTAATTCTGCACGTGCTGTATTGATATCCCCGCTTTGGTATGCAGCAGACGATAGCCATAGTTGGCTCAAAGTATGCTCTAGCGTTCTTCCATCCTTTTCAAAATAACGTTTGGCTGCCTGAAGATTTGCGAGAGCTTGAGAAGTATCTTTTTCTGTAGTTGCAAGCCTCCCTCTTTCGAGGTGAAATAGTCCTTGTTCATAAATTGAATCACTCTCTTGAATTTGTGCCTGAGTAGACATAAGCAATTGATGGGCTTGTCCAAATTCCTTTTGTGACCGGGCAATTCTCGCTTCAGCTAACACCAAATAATGATACAGAAATTTGTCATTTGCCGGCTGAATAATCTCCTTAGCTTTTTGATAGCTCTGCTGAGCTGCCAAGAACTCTTCCAAATCAGCATATAAATCCCCTAAACCAATAAGAAGAGCTGCCTCCATTCGTATATAACCACTTTGCTGGGCAAGTTCCAATCCTGCTTCAAAAGTTTGAATGGCTTTTTCGTATTTCGCTTGTAGATGGTACAGAACCCCCAAATTATTTAACAAGTTAGCTACTCCAACCAAGTTATTAGTTTCTTGCCCGATATCATAAGCTTTTTCGTAGGAGGATTGAGCATCCTCGTAGTTGTCAATGGCTTGATAGATCATACCCAACTCCATAAGAACAACGAGTTGATTATTAGTCTCGCCAGCCTGGGCATACCGCCCTAATGCTTTTTGAAGCCATTCTACAGCTTGATTTCCTTGACCTAAATAATATAGACATAGCCCTTTTGAGCGTTGAGCATCTATGTACACTTCAGTAAGTGTCGGTTCACTTTTAGTTAATTTTAAAGCTTCTTCAGCATCTTCCAAGGCTTCAGCGTAATTTCCCGAATATTGATATGCCGTCGTCCGCCTAACTAAAGTACGCGCTAAGCCGTGTAAATTTCCCTTAGCACGGAATAATGCTTCAGCCTGATTAATCAAGACCAAGCCTTGTGCTACAGACCCTAAAGCAAAAAACACTGCTCCTTCTAAGGATAGTAACCCTGGCTCAGATTGACGCAGCCTTTCGGGAAGATTATCCAGCCAACTTCTAAGAGTCAACATGCGCCCATTTTGTAAAAGAGATGTTCCGGCTTTTTCAACCAGTTTTCCTAGCTTTTCGAAATCTTCCAGTTCCAAGTAGATGTGATAGGCTTTTTCCCATTCCCCTTGATCTTCATGAGTTTCTGCCAAACGATAAGAAATAGCGTCTACTAATTCTGGTTCTTCTTGCGTCAGGACTGTTTGCAGGAAGTCCTGAAAGAGATGGTGATAGCGTATCCAATTTCTGCCTTCTCCAACGGAAATGGTAAAAAGGTTTTTCTGCAAGACAGCGCTGATTAATTCTGACCAAGCCTGAGGTTCTGGGGCGAAGCGAGAGAGAATAGTTTCGCACAAGGCGGCGTCAAATTCCCCCAGAAGAGAGGTATGCAGAAGAAAATCGCGCATTTCTTTTGATTGCTGATCCAAAATCTGATGAGCAAAATATTCAAATAATCCTACCCCTGATGTACGGGTAATCCTGGGGAGATTTGTTACCCCTTGTTGAATAGCCATGTTGGACAACTGTAGCCCAGTAATCCAACCTTCACTCTCTTTTTCTAAGCTTTGAGCAGCGCTTTTTGATAAATTCGTATGATAGTTTTTCTCGAATAAGGTCTGGATTTCATTTGCTCGAAAAGCAAGCTCCAGGTTGCTCAAGCCATCTACTTGCTGACGTGCAATCAGCAGAGGCAGATCGGGAAGCGGGATCAGCGCTCGGGATGAAATGATCAGATGGCAATTCTCATCTACTAGTTGAATAAAGCGGTTAATAAAGTGCTGAATTTCTTCAACGTAGTCAACAAGATGATAGTCATCTAAAACCAGGACAAAGTGTTCGCGAGCATTTTCGTATAAATCGTTGACCAGCGTAACAACCAAGCCTTCCATCTGCTTTGGTTCAAAGGAGGTTATTTCGGCAAGTAGTGCTTTCGCTTGTCCGCCAAATTTTGGAAAGCGCTGGGAAAGTGCCGCAATAAAATAACCGATAAAACGTTGAGGGTCTCTGTCAAGTGTATCCAGAGAGAGCCAGCAAATGGGGTAATCACTTTGGTGGGCAAAATCAACTAAAGCCGAAGTTTTGCCATAGCCTGCCGGAGCCGAAATGAGAGATAATTTTTTATCGAGCAATTGGTAAATTAAATCTAACAACCGCGCTCGAGAGAGTAGATCGACACGCGGTTCTGGCACAATAATTTTTGTACGACTAATCGGAATCTCAGAAGATGTATTCATATTATTTCACCCCCTCATTGTACACGTTATGGCTATAAAAACTATAGTTTTACATACTTTTTATACCAATCCTCCAATGTTTCATTTTTTATGCGTGTTTTCTATTACTATCATCATTTTCTCATGCAATGCTGATGGTGCGGCGAGAATTGACACAGGCTGAGATACGTAATCTTTTCCGCCTTTAATATTTGTTATTTTTGCGCCGGCTTCTTCAGCGATCAACCCTCCTGCTGCTACGTCCCAAGGTTGGAGAGAATGTTCCCAAAAACCTTCAAATCGGCCTGCGCCAACGTAGCAAAGATCAAGCGCAGCAGCCCCCAGCCTGCGGACGCCTTGCGTCAGTTTTGCAAAATGACCGTAGTCGTCGAGATTATCGTTTGGCGTTTCCCACATATCGTAGGGGAAGCCTGTAACGAGGAGGCTGCGCTCAAGTTCAGTTACCCGCGATGCTCGGATCGGTTCTCCATTCAACCATGCGCCTTCTCCACGAAGGGCAGTAAAAAGTTCGTCACGCATTGGATCGTAAACGGCAGCAAGCCTAAGGTCACGTTTGTAAGCGTAGGCTATTGAAACACAAAAGATGGGGATATTGTGAGCGTAATTAACTGTCCCATCCAATGGATCAATATACCAAATATGGTCGTTATTTCCTTCTATCACACCATTTTCTTCCGCAAGAATATGATGGGTAGGGAATTTATCTAAAATAGATTTCAGTAAAAATTCTTCTATTTGGCGATCAACTTCGGTAACAGGATCAATGGTGCTTTTATATTCCACCTGATGTGTTTTGTTATAACCGGCACGTAGAATTTTGCCAGCTTCTTTGGCCAGCTTTTCAAGGTCTGTAAGCTTTGGTTTTCTCATTTAGTTTCGGGGAAGTTTTTGAGTATTTTCTGAATTTCTTCTAATTCAGCGCGGATCTGGTTTCTATCTCTATTCGCTTGGTCAAGAAGTTGCTCAAAAGAAGGCACCTGTTCTTCTGGTAAAGTTTTTAGAAGACGCTCTGTGCGTGTAATTTGGGTATTTTTATGGCGCAATTTATTTTCCAGACGTTGTCGATACCCAATATAGAATTCGCCATCTTCAAGAGGTTGCGGGACGGTAGAAGGTCCTTGTGTGAGTAACTCGGCAATGGTGAGAAGAAAATCTTCAGTATCAATTGGCTTCTCGATAAAGCGCGATGCGCCAAGGCTTAGGGCAAATGTTTTGTCCTCAGGGGTTACGTAAGTTGCAGAGAGAAAAATAATTGGAATGTCGTGCGTTTTGACATCTGTGCGCAGTTTTTGTACAAAGGCATAGCCATCCATTTTTGGCATGAGAATGTCTGTAATAATAAGCGCAGGGCGTTCTTTGGCGATTGTCTCAAGAGCTTCTTCACCATTTCTTGCGGTTATTACGGGATAGCCTTTAAAGCGCAAGGTAACAGTAAGTAACTCCAGAATATTGGGGACATCTTCAACAACAAGGAGAGGGCCATAAGGGATATTCATAACTGTATTGTACTCCTTTTCCGCTTATTTTCAGATTAGAAGAGCTTACGATTAGTATACAAAGAAAGCAATTCAAAAAAATATTCTATTCACTCATACTCAAAGCGACAACGAACGTGACTTGGGCTTGCTTCCATTTCCTTGACATATATTTCAACGATGATAGAATACCGCCAATTATGAACGCATCCCTAGCATCTTTCGCTCTCAAGGCTAAAGCTAAACCCCAGCCCGCATCCGCACCTTTGGTGATTGGATCTGTGGGCAGTTTGGGTTAGGAATGATTTCATAAAAAACGTGCCTTAGCACGCAATTATTCACTTATACCAAACGCGCTCTCCGATGATGGAGAACGCGTTTTTTGTTTTTCTATCAAAGGAGCTAAAAAATGATTCGTGTCGGATTTCTCTACTCTCGTCTTCGTGTTGAAGAAAAGCTATTACTCAAGGAACTAGAATCACGCCCAAATATCGAGGTTGTCCGCATCAACGATGGCCACCGCTATTTCGATATCTCCGAACTCCCCGTAGATGTGGACATTATTCTCGAACGCTCTATTTCACATTCACGCGGGCTTTATGTTTCGCGAATGTTTGAAGCGCATGGTATTCCTGTTGTCAACCCATCTGCTGTAGCAGAGAAATGCGGCGATAAGTATATAACCAGCCAAATTCTGGCACAGAGGGGCATCCCTACCCCGCGTGTACTGATGGCATTCGACAGTGATACCGCGCTACAAGCAACGGATGCGATGGGTTATCCCTGTGTACTTAAGCCCGTCGTCGGCTCATGGGGACGTTTGCTCGCGCGCGTGGACAGCCATGAAATGGCAGAAGCCGTTATTGAACACAAAGCATCGCTGGGCGTTAACCATAAAGTTTTTTATGTGCAGGAATATATCAATAAGCCGGGACGCGATATCCGTGCCTTTGTGATCGGGGATGAAGTAATTGGCGCGATCTATCGTTCATCCGAAAATTGGATCACGAACACGGCGCGTGGCGGGGTGGCTACCAATTGTCCACTCTCACCAGAGCTGGAGGAAATCTGTCGTCAAACAGCAAGAGCGATGGGCGGAGGTTTACTCGCAGCAGATCTCTTTGAGACAGAAGATAGCTTTACTGTCAACGAAGTCAATCATACGATGGAATTCCGCAATAGCATTGAAACGACCGGTGTCAATATCCCTGCCAGGATGGTAGATTATATTATCGCACAAGCAAAAAATGGGATGGCAGAAAAGCGTATCCAGTGTGATACCTGGCAGTCTTCAGGAGCTACGCTATCTTCTGCGCGATCAGCTTTTCAGACTTTACGATAGACTTGGAAATAAAAAAGCCACCTTTTTAGGAGTGACTCAAATTTCATATAAGTTTTTTACCCCATCCGCCCGGTGATATAGGCCTCTGTGAGTTCTTCTTTCGGACGGGTAAATATCTCGTTCGTTTCGCCGAATTCGATCAAATCTCCCAACCAAAACAACCCCGTTTTATCGGATACGCGTGCCGCCTGCTGCATATTATGCGTGACGATGACAATGGTGTAGTCTTCTTTCAACTCCGCAATCAAATCTTCAACTTTGCCGGTCGAGATGGGGTCGAGCGCGGAGGTTGATTCATCCATCAGGATCACTTCGGGCTGCACGGCGATGACACGGGCAATGCAAAGACGTTGCTGCTGTCCTAATGAAAGGCTGAGCGCGCCCTGCTTCAAGTCATCTTTGACATCCTCCCAAAGTGCAGCTCTGCGGAGACTCTGCTCAACAGTTTCTGCCAGCGATGTTTTATCTTCGGCAAGACCTAAAACGCGTGGACCAAAAGCAACATTGTCAAAAACAGATTGCGGGAAAGGATTAGGAGTTTGAAAAACCATCCCCACCCGCTGCCGAAGTTCGACCACATCGGCATCGGGCGCGTAGATATTTTCGCCATGTAGCCGAATTTCACCTTCGACGCGTGTGCCAGAGATGGTGTCATTCATCCGGTTCAGGCAACGCAGATAGGTCGATTTGCCACAGCCGGAGGGTCCGATTAAGGCGGTCACTTTGCGCGGCATGATGTCCATGTTGATATTGGACAAAGCTCGCTTCTCCCCGTAGTAGAAGTTGAGATTTTCGATGGCGAAAACTGGTTCGATATTTGTCATGGGGTGATTTTACCGCAATTTTTCTATCTCTCGCTGAAATCTACGTTATAATTCCCCATCGATGAAACGCACCCTCATACTCACTTTCTTACTCGTCTTTTTGGTCTCTTGCTCTTCTTCTGGGCAAGGTTCCGCAGACTCAGCACCCCAAACGTATATTGAAAATAAAGGCTCGGATACCATAGTTAACTTAGCGTTGGCGTGGGCGGAGCAATATCAATCGGATCACGCCGATGTTCGTTTATCGGTAACAGGTGGCGGGTCGGGGACGGGTATCGCCGCGCTGGTTAACGGCACAGTGGATATCGCCAACGCATCCCGTCAAATCAAGCAGAAAGAGATTGATCTCGCATCCGAGCAAGGGATTGTGCCGGTTGAGCACATCATCGCTAGAGACGCGATTGCGGTGATCGTCAATCCAGAAAACCCCGTTACTGAGCTGACTTTGCAGCAAATTTCAGACATCTACAGCGGGGTTTATACGAACTGGAGCGAAGTTGGCGGTGATGATCGCCCGATCGTGCGCCTTTCTCGTGAGACCAATTCTGGGACTCATGTTTACTTTTTAGAAACTGTTTTGCGTCTTGGAGACAAAGAATCCAAGACGCTTTTTTCTACCAATACGCTGCTGCTGCCATCGTCTGAAGGCATCATCGTGGAAGTGCGCCAAAACCCGAATGCGATTGGCTACGACGGCTTGGGCTATGTGCCGCACGACCTGAAAGTGATTGCGATTGCCCCCGAAGTTGGCGACGAGTATATTTTGCCTTCGGTCGAGACGGTCAACGCCGGCACCTACCCGATTGCGCGCGATTTATATATGTACACCAACGGCGAGCCAGAAGGCATTGTCGCCGAATATCTGGCATGGATTATGCAGGCAGACGCGCAGGAGATTGTTAGAAAACTTGGATTCGTACCGATAAACTAAAATGGCTAAATTGACCAGACATCGCGTATGTGCAGCTATTTTTAGAGATGATCAGATTTTGATGGTACGCCATCGACATCATGGTAAAAATTATTGGACATTACCAGGTGGCGGTGTTGAAGGAGCTGAAACCCTCAGAGAAGCCGTTATCCGAGAAGTGCTTGAAGAAACCAATTTGAATGTCGAAGTTGGACGCTTTCTCTTTCAAGAATTTTACTCAATGGGTAGAAATTATTGTTTTGAAGCACTTGCGAATCCACAACAAAAAGCCTGGCTCGGAATTGATCCCGAAGATAAAGAAAAACCTGTTGAAGAACGTATCTTACAAGAGCTTGCTTGGCGTGAAGTCAGCGAAGTTGAAAGTGACCGAATGGTTTCTAAAGTGTTAGAAACACTGAGAAAGACCCTTTAAAAACTCTAACCACGAAGAGCACCAAGAGCCACGAAGAAAAAACATGTTTTGCTTTTCACTTTGTGATCCTTCATGTCCTTTGTGGTAAAAACACGGAAAAAATATGGAAAAAGACCTAAACTGGCGCGAGTTCATCATCACCCGCCTCATCAAATTTTCTGGCTACTCAGCCATTATTTTCGTCTCCCTGATTTTCTTTTTTCTCCTCAAAGAAGGTCTCCCCACCCTCACCGAAGTCCCGCTTAGCGATCTCTTCGCCCTGCGCTGGTATCCCATCGAGAGCTATTATGGCATCCTCCCGCTCATCACCGGCTCACTTCTCGTGACCGTTGGTGCGGGATTAATCGCCGTGCCTTTTGGGATCGGGACAGCCGTCTACCTCGCCGAGATTGCCCCTCGTTGGGTGCGGAATTTGCTCAAACCTTTGGTGGAATTATTGGGGGGATTGCCTTCAGTTGTACTCGGTTTTTTGGGGATTCTCATCCTTTCGCCGAACCTCCGCGTGGCCCTAAACTTGCCGACTGGCTTAACGGCATTGACCGGATCCCTGCTCTTGGGTGGGATCGCGATCCCGACCGTTGTCTCGATATCCGAAGACGCGCTCGATGCAGTCCCCAAATCCTACCGTGATGCCGCTCTAGCCCTCGGCGCAACCCGTTGGCAGACAATTTGGCGAGTCACACTACCCGCCGCCCGATCTGGTGTCCTCACCGCCGTCATGCTCGGCGTCGGACGCTCCATCGGCGAAACCATGACCGTGATGATGGTCACCGGCAACGCCCCCATCCTCGCAACGGGACTTGGCGATTTATTCTCCCCCGTCCGCACTATGACAGCCACCATCGCCGCCGAAATGGGCGAAGTCGCAAACGCCAGCACACATTATCATGTTCTCTTCTTTATCGGCATGGTCTTATTCTTAATCTCTCTAGCTGTTAACATCACCGCTTCTGCGGTTGTCTTTAGGCAGAAGAAGAGGGCTGAACGGGTTTTGTCTTAATTTATATGGATGTGTAGGGGCGGGTCTCAGACCCGCCCCTACACATCCATATATTTACAGTAAGGGCGACCCTTTGCTCTTAATAATGCAGCTTTTATTTTAGTCAGATAGTTTCGCAACAAAAAATATCTCTTTGTTATCCAAACGGGTCGCCCCTACGCACCCATAATCTTATGAACAAATTCTTTACCAAAAACCGAGACCTAACCCAAAAACTAGGTTTCTCCCTCCTCACAATCATGACACTGATGACCGTCATCCCCATCATCGCGACAGTCATCTACATCGTTGTGCAGGGTGCCCCCGCCATCTCTTGGGAATTCATCACCGGCTTCCCTCGTGATGGGATGCGTGAGGGCGGCATTCTCCCCGCCATCATCGGGACTTTCTATCTCACCCTCGGCACAGCCATTTTCTCCGTGCCGCTGGGCATCGCCGCAGCAATTTATCTCTCTGAGTATGCACCTGAAAATAAAGCTACGCGTCTAATTCGTTTGGCGATTATCAACTTGGCGGGTATTCCTTCGGTTGTTTACGGTCTCTTTGGTTTGGGGCTTTTTGTTCTCTTTCTGAAATTTGGCACAAGTATTTTAGCGGCATCACTGACGCTTTCGATTATGACTCTCCCCGTCATTATCAGCACCACTGAAGAAGCTCTGCGCGCTGTGCCGCAATCTTTCCGCACCGTTAGCATTTCCCTCGGTGGGACACGTTGGCAGACTATTCGTCGCACAGTGCTTCCGCAAGCGACTCCCGGCATAATCACGGGCGTTATTTTGGGATTGGAACGTGCAGCGGGTGAAACAGCTCCTATCTTGTTTACGGGCGCAGCATTCTTCCTTCCCCGACTTCCCAGTAGCCCCTTCGATGCAACAATGGCATTGCCCTATCATCTTTTTGTGATTTCTACCCAAGTCCCGGAGATGCCTATCCAAATCCAATACGGTACTGCACTAGTTTTGCTCGTCTTCGTACTCGGGATGAATATGCTCGCTACCTATATTCGTGGGCAGGCAAGGGCAAAGAGGCAGTGGTAAGACAGAAAGCAGACAATTAGAGAATAGGATTTAGAAAAAGCGTAAGAGCGACCCTATGTGATTAAGAATAAAATTTTCTAAAAACAAATCCAGAAAACAACAATTTAATTTCTTCTTTAAGCAAAACGGGTCGCCCTACCAAACTAAAAACTATCCAACTACCTAACTAATGAAAAACAAAATCGTTATCGAAAATCTCACCCTCCAATACTCCGACGGGACAGAATCTCTTAATGGCGTCAGCTTGGATATTCCTGCTAACGCCACGACCGTGCTTTTTGGTCCAGCAGGCGGTGGAAAAAGCTCCTTGCTACGCTGCCTGAATCGGCTCAACGACCTAGCAGATGTCGAGAGCATTTCAGGGCGTATTCTCATAGACGGAGAAGACATTCTCGACCCCAAAGCAGATGTAATAGCCATCCGCCGCAAAGTCGGGATGGTTTTTGCCCGCCCTGTTGTTTTACCTTTTAGCATCCGCGGTAACCTCACTTATGGTCTCGAACTCGCAGGTGAAAAACGAAAATCCCGTCACGACGAAGCCGTTGAACGAAGCCTAAAACTAGCCGCTCTCTGGGAGGAAGTCCACGACCGCCTCGATGATCCCGCGATTGCTCTCTCCGGTGGACAGCAGCAACGTCTTTGTCTAGCACGCTCCCTTGCGCTCGAACCAGAAGTTGTCCTGCTTGACGAGCCAACATCGGGGCTTGACCCCATCTCCACCAGCAAAGTTGAAGATGCGCTAATTGAACTCAAAAAACGCTACACTGTCATCCTAGTGCCACATTCTGTACAACAGGCCGCGCGCACATCCGATTACGCTGCTTTCTTTTTACAAGGCAAATTGATTGAATACGCCCCCGGCACCGAAATTTTTACCAACCCCCAAAATCAACGCACCGAAGATTATGTGACTGGGCGATTTGGATAAGCTATGACCAAGAAAATTCTCGTCGTAGAAGACGAACCAACCTTGCAAGAAACCATTGCCTACAATCTCAAAAAGCAGGGATATGATGTCGAGATCGTTGGGGATGGACACGCCGCCCTCGAAGCGGCACGCCGCGCGGATTTCGACCTGCTCCTGCTCGACATCATGCTCCCCGGCTTAGACGGATTCGAGATCACCCGCATCCTGCGGCGTGAGATGAACGTGCCCATTATCATGCTCACCGCCCGCGACGATGAAATTGACCGCGTCGTCGGCTTGGAAATGGGCGCAGATGATTATTTAACGAAACCCTTCTCCATGCGTGAATTAATGGCACGAGTCAAAGCCCAATTGCGCCGCTCACGTTTGCACCAAGAAGAACTCGACAGTCACGCCGAAAAAACATCCCCTCAAGAAACGCTGGCTTTTGGAGAACTCGTCATTAACACCACTCGCCATGAAGTCACGCTCAATAATGAACCCCTCTCCCTAAAACCCAAAGAATACGAACTTCTACTCTTCTTCGCCGAACATCGCGGACAAATGCTCTCGCGTGAATTCATCCTCGAGCGTGTCTGGGGCTGGGACTATGTCGGCGACAGCCGCACCGTCGATGTCCACATCCGCTGGCTGCGTAAAAAGATAGAGAAAGATCCCTCCGCCCCCGAGCGAATCATCACCGTGCGCGGCGGTGGGTATAGGTTTGAAGGCTAAAAGCCTCGTAATCATCGCTTCAGCGATTAATTTAATTAGTGAATACAGAACTCACCCTCCTCATCATTCTCTTTGCCCTCCTCCTCTGGCTAGGCTGGCGTAACTACACGCTAAATCAACGGATTCACTCTCTAACAGAATCCGTGCGTCGCGCCAACGACGAGAAACTCCCCCAAGACCTCCCACAATTAGAAGAACTCTCCAACGCTATCGCCGCGTTGCAAACACGCCTTCGAGAGCAAGTTGAAGCAGAAAAAGGTGAGCACGCTCGTCTTTCAGCGGTTCTTGAACAAATTCCAGACGGGATTCTGATCTCGAACGCCGAAAACCGCATCCAATTTGCCAACCCTGCCGTTGCCTATTTGCTTGAAAAAAAAGCCGATAGCCTTGTCGGTAGCACTGTTGCGGAAACTCTGCGCCATCATCAACTTATCGAAGTTTGGCAAAAATGCAAGCAAAGCGGAGAGATGCAAAGCGAAGTCATCGAAGTGCCCCTCCAGCAACGTTTTCTGCAACTTATCGCCATCCCCGACCAATATGCCCCCGATGGCATTTTGCTCCTAATTCAAGATCTGACCCGCCTGCGCCGTCTCGAAACGGTGCGCCGTGATTTCATCAGCAATCTTTCGCATGAGCTTCGCACGCCCCTCGCATCGCTCAAAGCACTCACCGAAACCCTCCAAGATGGCGCACTCGACGACCCGCCTGCCGCGCAACGTTTTCTCAGCCGCATCGAAACCGAAGTAGATGCCCTTACCCAAATGGCACAAGAATTGCTCGACCTTTCCCGCATCGAATCGGGGAAAATAGAGCTTAATTTGCAAGAAACAACGCCGCAAAAAATCCTGCAACGTGCCGCAGATCGGATGCGTCTTCAAGCGGAGCGAGCGGATGTGAATTTAACGCTGGATTGTCTGAGTGAGTTACCAAATATTCAAGCGGATGTGGCGAGAATCGAACAGGTACTGGTCAATCTCATCCATAACGGAATCAAGTTCACGTCCACGGGTGGGACGGTGACACTCTCAGCCGAGGCTGGGTCACGTTTAATCCGCTTCGCTGTTACCGATTCGGGAAGCGGCATCCCAGCGGATGATCTCCCCCGCATTTTTGAACGCTTCTACAAAGCCGACCCCTCCCGCAGGAGTGGCGGTACAGGGCTGGGGCTATCCATCTCGAAACATCTAATTGAAGCACACGGGGGTAAAATTTGGGCAGAAAGCCGAGAAGGAAGCGGCAGCACCTTTTATTTTGAATTACCGATAAGTTAAACCGCAAGCTGATGATTCTGCGAGGCGCATGCTCTTGTGCCGAAGCAGTCTCATCTTGAGAAGGAGATTGTACGATTTCTAAATGTTTTGTCCATTAGTTCGATAAGTTTTCTTCCCGATAATGACAGCCTCGACTGAGAGTATTTTTCCGCGCGGCATCGGCAACGATGAGAGCCGCTTGCACGCTGTTGCGTAAACCGATCAATCCATCCGTTAAACGAGATTTGCGGTAGAAACCTTCGATTTCTCTGCGTAGGTGGTGCAACTCGCGCAGGGCACGATTCAAGCGATAATGGCTGCGCACCAAGCCGACATAATGCCACATGAGGTTGCGGATGGTTTGCATATCTCCCTGGATCAGGGTGGGGTCGGTGTCGTAGAGGGCATTGGAAATATCCCAAGTGGGCACGGCAGATTCGTCCACAAGGGGAGCAGGTTCAAGTCCACGTATGTGCCGAGCGGAGCGGTCGCCCCAGACTAATCCCTCCAAAAGGGATGTGCTCGCCAATCTATTTGCGCCATGAACGCCGGTGCAAGAGACTTCTCCCACCGCGTAAAGTCCAGGAATCGAGCTTTGCCCCCATTCATCCACCAGCACGCCGCCGCAGAAATAATGCGCGGCTGGTACAACGGGGATTGGGCGTTCAGTGATGTCGATTTCCATTTTTAGGCAGCGTTCATAAATCTGCGGGAAGCGGTTTTTGATGGCATCTGCCTTTTTATGCGAAGCGATGTCGAGCAAAACGTAGGGGTAATCGTTTTCGAGCATTTCCCAATAAATGGCGCGGGCAACGATATCGCGCGAGGCAAGGTCTTTCCATTTTGGCGAATGACGCTCCATAAAAGGCTCGCCATTTGGGGTGAGCAGCACGCCGCCCTCACCGCGCACGGCTTCGCTTATCAGAAATTTTGTTGCGCCGGGCATGTGCATGGCTGTAGGGTGGAATTGGACATATTCGGCATTCGCAATCCGCACCCCAGCACGATGCGCCATCGCTAAACCATCGCCGCGTGCGCCGCCGGGATTGGTGGTATTGAGAAAAATTTGCCCCAAACCGCCGCTGGCAAGAATAGTTTGATTGGCGAGGATGCGGATAACCTTGCGCTGGGCACGGTCGTAAACGTACGCACCGTGACAGATTTGCGGCTGATATGTCGCGAGCGGATCGCGCGCGTGATGTGGAAAGGTGATCAAATCAACGGCAGTGTGCCCGGTGAGAATCGTGATATTCAGTCTACGCGCTATCTCACGCAACAGGGCGACCATAATCGCTTTTCCTGTCATGTCGCCAACGTGCAAGATACGCCGTTTGGTATGCGCGGCTTCGAGACCATATTCTAGCCCGCCGCTTTCTTTCTCGTCGAAAGATATGCCAATTTGCTCGATGAGAATCTCACGCAAAAGATCGGGACCTTCATCGGCGAGGGTTTTGACGGCTGGGGGGTAGCAAATCCCATCACCGGCGTTGAGAATATCTTCTTGCAGGATATTCGGCGCATCGTCATCGCCACGCCCGACAATCCCCCCTTGGGCATATTGCGAGTTGGTATTAATCGCTTTTTTTGCGCGTGTAATGAGCGTGATTTGGCGTTCTTTATCTTCGCTTAGGCAAAGGGCAGCTGTTGCACCAGCAATGCCGCTGCCGATTATAAGGGTATTTGTTTGCATGGTTTTTTTAGGGAGTAGAGAAAAGAGAGTGGAGAGTAGTCTTTTTCACTTGTTCTATCCCTCGTAGTAACCGCTAAAGCGGTTATGTTTGCGCTAACCAAGGGTATTTTGAGGCTCCGTTAGAAGCAGTTTTTTTTACTATTCTCTAATCTCTTCTCTCTAATTATCTGATTTACCCAATCTCGATCATCCGCTGAACAGCCTTCGCCGCGCGGATACGAATATCTTCGGGGACTTCGATGACGTAGCGATTGTTTTGTAGAGAATCAAGCGTATCTTCGAGGGTGATCTCATTCATATGTGGACAGCGTACACGGCAGAGACTGAGCATCTCTTTTTCGGGATTGGCGGCGGCGATATTATCGCCCATCGCACATTCGGTCAGGAGCAGATATTGGGGTGCGTTGCTCTCTTCTACATAGCGAATCATGGCTTGGGTGCTATCCGCAAAATCGGATTCTGCAACTACTTCCGGGCTACATTCGGGATGTGCGAGAATCGCCACGTCGGGGTATTGGGCACGGATATCTTGAATATCTTTGACGTTAAATTGCTCGTGGACTTCGCAACGTCCGTGCCATCCGATCATCTGCACATCGAGGAGCGTATCGTTCGAGACTTTGTCTCGGGATGGGAAAATGATATGTTTGCCCGTTTCGTTGGCGACATTCCCCGCGAGATATTCATCGGGTAGAAAGATGATCGTATCTGATTTGAGCGATTCGACTACAGCCTTGGCATTGCCCGATGTACAGCAAATATCGCTCTCGGCTTTCACATCCGCGTAGGTGTTGACATAGGTCACAACCGGCACACCGGGGAAGCGTTTTCGCAAATCACGCACATCTTGCGCCGTGATACTCTCCGCGAGAGAACATCCGGCTTTTTTGGCAGGGAGTAAAACCGTCTTTTCGGGGCTAAGAATTTTCGCCGTTTCTGCCATAAATCTCACACCGCAAAAAACGATGATGTCTTTATCGGTCTGTGCGGCGATACGACTCAAGCCAAGCGAGTCACCGACATGGTCAGGGATAGAGTGAAAGAGAGCCGCTTCCATATAATTATGCCCCAAAATAACCGCTTTTTTCTCGGCTTTTAGTTTGTTGATCTCCCAGGCAATTTCAGCTTTAATCTGAATTTCTGGCTCAGGGACGATGGTCTTTAATTTCTCATAGAGTTCGTTGTAAAAAGTTTCAAAAAACATTGCTTTCTCCATTTTGACAAGTGAAGCGTGATGCATGAAACGTGAAAATCACTCGTCACTTATCACGTTTTACGTTTCACGCAATACGCATACTCACATCAAAAACCGGTACAGAATGCGTTAGCGCACCGACTGAAATAAAATCTACGCCGGTCTCGGCGATGGCGCGCAATCGCTTGAGCGAGACATTTCCCGATGCTTCAAGCGCAACTTTCTCGGCTGTGATCTCGACAGCTTCTCGCATCATTTCCAGGGACATATTATCGAGCATAATCCGCTCTGGGTTTAGCGCAAGCGCTTCAGATAGTTCATCTAAATCTTTTACTTCTACTTCAATCGCATAGCGTGTGCCAAACTTTTCACGCACGCCCTGCACTGCTTCTGAAATTCCGCCTGCGCCATCAATATGATTATCTTTGATCAACACCATATCGTGCAACCCCATGCGATGGTTCTGCCCTCCGCCCATCAGCACGGCATATTTATCTATTACGCGCAGCCCAGGCGCGGTTTTGCGTGTGTCTAAAATCATGGCTTTTGTACCCGCTACTGCGTCTACAAATTTTCGGGTTAGCGTTGCTACACCAGACATTCGCCCAAGAAAGTTGAGCGCAGTCCGCTCGGCAGCCAGCATCGCCATGCCTGCGCCCGAAACTTTTGCGAGTACCGTGCTTATTTCTACACGTTGACCCTCTTCGACGAGGGGGGTGAATCTGATTGTAGAATCGACCAAGTGGAAGATGAGTGCAGCGATGGGGAGACCGGCAACGGTTCCCGCTTCTTTGGCGGTGATGTATCCATGCAGAGGCAAGTTTGGGTCAAGGGTGGATGCGCTCGTCACATCCCTGGATGAGAGGCTTGCTTCCGTTAAATCCAACATCCCCTCGGCAGATAAATCCTCCGCTAAAGCCATCCCAATTATCTGTGCGATAGTGAAGTGCCGCAGAGCTGCGGGCAGGTGGGGATAAATCTCTTTTTCGGGAATCTGTAAGTTCATTTTTTAGCAACCTTTAATGCTATTTTTTAGCATTGCCATAATACTCTTTTGCCAATATAGCGTCAACCGATAAGATAAATGGACTTTTGGTAAATACTCCTTTATGATTGTTTTTATAAAAATATGAGGAGAAAAAGATGAAGGCAAATGAAATTTTGCTACCGAAGAAGAAACATATTGCGCTTGTAGCGCACGATAATAAGAAGAAAGATTTGCTAGAGTGGAGCCATTTTAATCGCTCAACTTTGGCGCGGCATCATCTCTACGCAACAGGCACAACAGGCAGCCTTTTGGAAGAAAAACTGGATTTGCCGATCACGAAACTAAAGAGCGGTCCACTCGGCGGCGACCAGCAGATCGGTGCAAAAATCGCCGAGGGTGAAATTGAGATGTTAATTTTCTTTTGGGACCCTTTGGAACCGCAGCCTCACGATCCGGATGTGAAAGCTCTTTTGCGGATTGCGCAGGTTTGGAATATCCCCATTGCAAATAATCGCTCTTCGGCAGATTTTATGATCTCTTCACCGCTGATTCAAGAGGTTTATGCGCGTAAGATCTCGGTTTATGAACGTGAATTGGGAGATTTGGAGATGGAAGAAGATTAACGAATAAATCGATTCTATTAAAAGAGCGAAATTTCTTGTGAACTTCGCTCTTTTTTTGTTAACCAGACGTTAAAGAACCGTTCGAGGAAATTTAATAGGCTCCCGCTAAGATTGGGGCATGAAAACTAATAAACTGATATTAACTTTGTTTGTCTTGATCGTCGCCAGCCTGGCTCTCGCAGCCTGTGGCGGTTCCGCCGAATCTATTGCCGCCCCTCAGACAGAGGACGAAGTTGCAGAGCCCCAAACTGTTGCTGAAGAAAGTGCTGAGGAAGCTTCCGCAGAAGAAATGCATGAAGGCATGCTTCCGATGGTTGATCCTACCGCCCTTTCTGGCGACGTTGTCTCCGCTGGCAGCTCTACTGTTTTCCCGCTCGCCGAAGTGATGGCAGAACGCTTCCTTGACGAAGGTTTCGCTGGTCAAGTGACCATTGACTCAATTGGCTCTGGTGGTGGATTTGAACGCTTCTGCGAAACCGGTGAGACCGATGTCTCCAATGCTTCCCGCCCTATCAAAGACAGTGAAGTTGAATCCTGTGGTGCTCTCGGGCGCACGCCGATTGAATTCCGTGTTGGTACCGATGCCCTCGCCGTTGTTGTTAGCAAAGAAAATGACTTCCTGAGCGATGTCACTCTCGAAGAACTTGCCGCTATCTTCTCGACTGCCGAAAAATGGTCAGACGTGAACGCCGAGTGGCCCGCAGAAGACATCCTTCGCTATATCCCCGGCACCGATAGCGGCACTTTTGATTACTTCGTAGAAGAAGTATTCGACAAAGACGAAGCCCCCATTTTGGGCGCATCCAATACTCAACTCTCTGAAGATGATAATGTTCTTGTTCAGGGGATCACGGGTAGCCCTTACGCCATCGGATTCTTTGGCTACGCCTATTATGCCGAAAATGCTGAGAGGCTGAATATCGCCGCTATTGATGGCATCGAAGCCTCTGCTGAAACCGTTGATGCAGCCACCTACCCCTTGGCTCGCCCGCTCTACATCTATTCAGATGCGAGCATTATGCAAGAAAAACCCCAAGTTGCCGCTTATATCAACTTCTGCCTGACTTATGTCAACGAAGAGATCGTCGAAGTCGGCTACTTCCCCGCTAACCCCGCTGTACTCGAAGCCGCCCAACAGGCTTGGCTTGAGGCGATGGGCCAGTAAATTGAAAAACTTTGTACACGGATAGCACGGATGACACGGAAAGGGCTTGAGAGTTAGAGAAAAACAAAAAGCTCTTCTCCGTGCAATCCGTGTTCTTCCGTGTACAAAAATAAGAAGGTTCTATGCAAAATTCAATTGATTTACGCAAAAAGCGACGTTGGGGCGAAACCCTCATTCAGGCATCCCTTTTTATAGCGGGTGCATTTTCCATTTTAACCACCGTTGGCATTGTCTATGAACTGGGAAAAGAAGCGATGAACTTCTTTGCCCAAGTCTCTTTATGGGAGTATTTCACAGGTGCAGACTGGAATCCACAAATTGATCAATTTGGGATTTGGGCATTACTGAATGCCACGCTGATGACCACCTTTATCGCCATGCTGGTCGCCCTTCCCATCGGCTTGAGCATCTCCCTTTATCTCAGCGAATATGCCTCGCACAGAGCACGCCGAACTCTTAAGCCCATTCTCGAAGTGCTGGCTGGTATCCCTACCGTTGTTTATGGCTATTTTGCCCTAACTTTTATGACCCCACTCTTGCGTGGGATTTTTGGTAGAGATGTGGTGGATATTTACAATACTGCTTCGGCGGGAATCGTGATCGGAATTCTCATTATCCCGATGGTTAGCTCGATGAGCGAAGATGCTCTCAGCGCGGTGCCGCGTGCCCTGCGAGCAGCGGCTTACGGTTTGGGTGCAACCAAGCTTGAAACAGCCGTGAAAGTGGTCTTGCCTGCGGCTATCTCGGGCATTATGGCTGCCTTCATCGTTGCCATCTCCCGTGCCATCGGCGAGACGATGATCGTAGCTGTAGCGGCCGGAGCTGGCTCAAATTTCACCTTCAATCCCTTTGAAGCCGCCGAAACGATGACGGGGCATATCGTCCGCATCAGCGGTGGTGATTTGAGCTACGACTCGATTGACTACAACAGCATCTTCGCCATCGGGCTGACACTCTTCTTTATGACTTTGAGCTTAAATGTGATCAGTCAACGCATTGTGCGAAAGTATAGGGAGGTCTACGAATGACCCAAATCAAAGAAAAAGAAGGCTTCGCCGATAACCTCCCCCAGCGCCATCGTTCGGGCGGTTTTTGGTCACGTCTTTTCCAAATTTCGACAGGTGTGGGCATCGTCGCGCTCATCGCACTTTTGCTCAATATCACCAACTCTGCTTTTGGCTATGTGGCTACCGAGAACAAAATTGACCCCGAAACGCTCGCCATTAATGGTATTCCGCTCGAGCAACTTCACCCCATTGATCTAACCTATATTCTCGAGCAAAATGTCTCGGCAGGTTTCTTTAGAGCGCAAAATAACGAAAAGCCTTTTGAAGAGCGCACACGCGAAGAAATTTATGACCTTGTTATCGAGCGCGTAGTCGAGCCAGAAGCCGCTGCTACCTGGTCTCTCTTCGATTCGCTCGTTCACAAAGATAAAATCAATGCCGAAGTCGCCGAGAAGTATCCGAATGCCGAACTCAGCTTCCAGTCGTGGATCAACGGTAGCTTCCTGCTCTCCCCGCAATCCGCCGACCCGGAGAGAGCAGGTGTTCGTACGGCTGTGCTCGGCTCGCTGTGGGTCGTCACCATCACTCTGCTTTTCGCCTTCCCAATGGGAGTCGGCGCAGCCATCTATCTCGAAGAATATGCAGGCGATAAATGGTTCAATCGGCTCATCCAGACCAATATCAACAATCTCGCGGGCGTGCCATCCATTATTTACGGCATTTTGGGATTGGCGATTTTCGTGCGTGGAATGGA
Source organism: Anaerolineae bacterium (assembly GCA_018648685.1). Lineage (GTDB taxonomy): Bacteria > Chloroflexota > Anaerolineae > Anaerolineales > Villigracilaceae > Desulfolinea. The sequence continues at coordinate 36,499 of JABGQT010000117.1, read as the reverse complement.
ACCGATCACGAGCGGCGCATTTTTGGGACCGGTTGACCCGACTACCGCAAATGGACGCACGATACTCTCGGCGGGACTCACGCTGGGACTCTTGATTCTGCCGCTCGTCATTATCAACGCCCAAGAAGCGATCCGCGCCGTGCCCGGCTCCTTGCGTCAAGCCAGCTTTGGGCTTGGTGCCACCAAATGGCAGACGATTTGGCACCACGTACTCCCGAACGCGATCCCCGGCATCCTGACAGGGACGATTTTGGCAGTTTCCCGTGCATTGGGCGAAACCGCTCCGCTGGTTGTTGTCGGCGCATCAACATTCATCACCTTTGATCCGACCAGCCCCTTCTCGAAATTTACCACCCTGCCAATCCAAATTTACCAGTGGACATCCCGCCCGCAAGATGAATTCCGCAATATCGCCGCAGCCGCCATCATCGTGCTGTTGATAATTTTGCTCTCGCTGAATGTGGTGGCTGTGTATTTGCGAAATCGGTATAGTCAGAAGATATAAAGATCTCCCTCATCCTAGCCCTCTCCCAAAGGGAGAAGGCTAGGATGAGGGGAAAAGGAAGTAATATGACAGAAAATAAAATCACCTACGCCATCGAAGCGGCTGATCTCAATCTCTACTATGGCGAAACTCTCGCCGTGCGCGACATCGATATGCAGATTGAGAAACAAAAAATCACGGCCATGATCGGACCCTCCGGTTGCGGAAAAAGCACCGTTTTACGCGCTTTCAATCGGATGAACGATCTCATCCCGAGCGCGCACGCTACCGGCTCAGTTCTCTATCACGGCAAAGATATTTACGACGAAGATGTTGACCCCGTAGAAGTTCGTCGCCGAATCGGGATGGTTTTCCAGAAACCCAACCCCTTCCCAAAAAGCATTTTTGACAATGTGGCATGGGGGGCGCAAATTAACGGTTATCAGGGCAATATGGACGAACTGGTTGAAGAATCACTGCGCGACGCGGCGCTCTGGGACGAAGTCAAGGATAAACTGGATAAAAGTGGTCTCTCCCTCTCTGGTGGTCAGCAGCAACGTCTTTGCATTGCACGCACCATCGCTGTTAAACCTGACATCATTTTGATGGATGAGCCAGCTTCTGCGCTTGACCCTATCGCCACGCTAAAAATCGAAGACTTGATGCACGAACTCGCTAAGGAATTTACGATCATCGTTGTTACGCATAATATGCAGCAAGCAGCGCGAGTTTCCGATTTTACGGCTTTTTTCAATCTCGGCGAAGATCATGCCGGTGTTTTAGAAGAATATGACGTAACATCGAATATCTTTACCAACCCAAAGAAAAAGACAACAGAAGACTATATTACAGGTCGTTTTGGCTAAGCAAAAAGGTTATAATGAGTTTCTCCAAACGAATCGAGGTATATGATGCGTAAAACATTTGAAAACGAAATCCAAAAACTGAAAGATGATATTCTTTCTTTAGGCAGTATGGTCGAAAAAGCTATTCTCGACTCTGTCGATTCTCTCAAACACAGAGATATCCCCCGCTCGCAAAAAATTTACGATAACGATGAAGTCATTAATCAAAAACGTTTCGAAATTGAACGTGCTGTAATGATCGCTATCGCGACCCAACAACCGATGGCACATGACTTGCGTCTACTTGCTTCCCTTTTAGATGTTGCAGGCGAACTCGAGCGAATGGGTGATTATGCCAAAGGTATTGCAAAAATCAATATTGTGATGGGCGAACAAGAATTACTCAAACCCTTGGTAGATCTGCCACGTATGGCAGAAAAAACAGCAGATATGCTGCACCGTGCACTGACCGCCTTTATCGAAGAAGATGTAGAAATGGCGAAAGCAATTCCAGACGAAGACGATGAAATTGATGCGCTCTACACACAAATATATCGTGAACTGATCACCTACGTCATCGCTGACCCGACAGCCATCGAACGTTCAAACTGGCTGCTTTGGGCAGCCCATAATCTCGAGCGAGTTGGTGACCGTGTCACCAATATATGCGAACGCACCATTTTTATCGCAACGGGTGAGATGGAAGAGGTCGACAGTAGTGACGACGAGATGAAGATTTAAATTTTAATGGTAGATAAAAGAAAAACAGTCCTTTTTCTATGCACAGGAAATTCCTGCCGTTCACAAATAGCAGAAGCAATCGTAAACGCCCGCCTTGGAGACCAATGGCGGGCGTTTAGCGCAGGCACAGAACCTTCGGGATATGTGCATCCGATGGCGATACAGGCTCTCGATGAAATTGACATTCAGCATGAGGGAGTATCAAAACATACGGATGAATTCCGTGAAACGGATTTCGATCTCGTCATCACCGTTTGTGGCGATGCAGCAGAGAAATGCCCCATTTGGCTGGGACGCGGCGCGAAGAAATATATCGGCTTTGATGATCCTGCCAATGCCACAGGCTCTAAAGAAGAGAAGCTGATAGATTTCCGCAGGGTAAGAGATGAGATTGCGGAGAAAATCCCACCGTTTTTAGAAATTTTCTAGCAAAACCAAAAGCCCCTAAAATCAGGGGCTTCTTTTTATCCACTTCTCAAAATTCCTAAATCCTTCCAATTTGCATAATCGGGGAAAACATTATGTTGGTTGGGATTCGCCAAGCGCTTCAATAGAACTTCGCTGAGGACATCACGAAAGTCTGTGGTAACAGCCAAGTCGCCGGGGCCGTAGAGGTTTTCTTCTGCCAGACCGGGCCAATCGGTGTAGATTTTTCCGCCGTTGACGTTGCCGCCGAGGAGCATCATCAGCCCGCCGTGACCGTGATCGGTGCCGCCGCTGCCGTTTTCGTAGGCACGCCGCCCAAATTCAGACATAGTGACGAGGGTCACCTTTTGCGCACGGCTGCCTAAATCTCGGTAAAACGCTGATATAGCGGTAGCAAGTTGACTTAAGAGCGTTGCGAATGTTCCATCTATCACGCCCTGCTGATTATGGGTATCCCAGCCGCCGAAATCGACGCAGGCGACTTCCATCTCGATATCGCTTTTGATGATCTGGGCGACTTGCTGCATGTCGTTCGCAAAATCGGATTCGGGGTATTCTGCGCCGCCTTCGGGCGTGTAATTTGAGACATCCACCTGTGAAAGGGTGTTCACGGCGGAGAAGGTTTCGGCGGCGAGGGCATCGAGGGGCGAGCCGAGAGCGTAGATAGATGCCATATTCTGCTGCATCTCGGCGAGGCTTTTGGGACGCCCTTGCAGGTGAAAATCGGCGATGGAGCGCAGGGTGGTAACGGGGACGGTGCCACGCATGGCGCTTTGCAGCACGCCGCCCATGCCGATGGCACGGAAGGGGGAATCGTTGAGCCAGGGAGCGCTTTGGAGATGCCTGCCGACCCAGCCGCTATCGAGTTTGGTGCCGGGCGTGCCGCTTTCCATATAGTCTTGGGCATCGAAATGGGAATGGGTCTCGTGCGGCGATCCAACGGCGTGGACGATGGCGAGAGATTGCTCATCCCAAAGGTCTTTGAGTGGACGCAGGGCGGGGTGCAGACTGAAGAATCCGTCGAGGTCTATGGCTGTTTGGTCGTTGTCCATTTTCGGTTCGGGTATGGCGAGTTCGGGGCGCAAGTCGTAGTAGCGCGATTCGGCGTGCGGAACGACGGCGTTGAGGGCGTCTATAGCGCCGCGCAAAAAGACGACGACGAGCATATCGCCCTGTGGCTCGATCCCTTGCGGGGCAAAGGAGAAGCGGGGTGCCTGCCCAAGAGAAGGAGCGAGGGCGATGCTGCCAAACATGCCTGAAAGTTTTAGAAAATCACGGCGGGAGAGTTGTTTTTTCATTTTTTCGTCCTTTTTCTTTGCACCACAAAGGCAAAGTAGGTGATGATTTTTCTTCTAAACGGAGTCCAACGTCTCCAGACGTTGAGTTTTGGGATAAAGAGCTGAAGTCTGGAGACTTCAGACTCCAAACTTCGTCATTAGAGATCACTCCCGTTTTTTAAAAATCTTTGTGCCCTTTGCGTCTTTGTGGTAAATCTCTTTTATCTCATCTGAAAATGCGGCGAGCCTAAGATCAGCCCGGCAACTTCTGGCAGGGTTTTTTCTAAATCGGCAGCGGCGTAATCAACGAGAATATCGCGGGCGTTGTCGGGGAGTTTTTCGCCCAAAAAGCGGATACTGAGCACATCCACCACATCTTGTGCGGAGGCGGCATCGGTGGTGAGGGCTTTCAAATCTAGCTCGACGCCCTGCACCATACCACCTGTCAGCAGAAGGGCGAAATTCCAGCGATTGAGCATGCCACTCGTCGTTGTCCACCAATCGGCGTAGTCGGGAAAACCCGTCGGCGGCGACCACGAGAAGGGCACCTGCCCCATATTCCGCAGATGCTCAGTGAGCGCACGAGGCGTACGTTTGATCTCTGCGCCGGTCACACGCAGCGCCGAGATGAAGAACTCCAGCGGGCGTTTGATCTTCTGCCCCGCCGAGGCTTTGAACTCATCCGATTTGAGCAGCGTGCGCAACATTTCTTTTGTGTCGCCCTCCGTATCGCTGAAAACCTGCGTTAATTTCGATATAAGAGATGCGGGCGGATCATCTGCTACGAAACGTCTTGCGAGTTTTGTGCTGATGAATTGTGCCGTCATCCGATGGGATGCGAGCATCTCCAGCACCATTTCACCGCCTGCCTGCCTCTCGCCCGCCGGAACGACCATGCCCATAACTTGCTTCTGACCATCATCGTGTGCCCGTACCCGAAAGGTGAACTGCCCCTGCTCTCGAAAAGTATCTCGAAACCCTGTCGCGCTCCAACCTGTCAACACACGTGCCAATTCAAGAATATCTTCGTGGGTGTAGCCGCCATCTACGCCGAGGGTGTGGAGTTCGAGCAATTCACGGGCATAATTTTCGTTGGGCGCACGTTTTGTACTCGTAGCTTGGTCGAGATAAGTGAGCATTGCCGGGCTATGCGCCGATGCACTCAAAATCTCGGCAAATTTACCGAAAGTATGCGCACGGATCACATCTCGGTCGTCATCCGCTTTGAGTACACGACAGGGATTTTTTGCTAAATAGATATTGAAATGATTGGTCCAGAAGTCTGCCATCACCTCGTAGAGTTGGCTTTCGCTGCGCCATTGACGCAGAAGCGTAGCGCCGATCAACTCAACTATAGGCTGGGCGTATTTCTCCAATTCAAAACGCTCTTTTGGGGTCATGGAGAGCGTTGCAAAATTTGAGACATCTTTCTCTAAAGCAGTGTTGTCGTGTTTTTCGGGGGAGAGTTGTTCTTCGATATAGGCATCCAGTCCAATGGAGCGGGCATGTGCGAGCATCGCAGGTGTTACGCCGAAGGATATCCGCTTAAGGGTGTGGCGGAGGAGAGCTTCATCGTCCAGAGTCTCTGCTGGCAGGGGTGCAGGAGACGAATCTGGAACGGGAGCAAGCGTAGGGAAAGTTTGCTCCGTCACTTCCGTCGAGGGCTGGCAAGCTGCCAAAGCCGTCGCTGCGGCGAAAATCCCGGAGGTTTTGAAGAAATCCCGTCTACTTAGATTTTTGGTCATAAGAACTCCTTGATTGAAGGATATGACCCAATTTTAGGGAATAGTTTTTGTGTTTTGGTTAGGGGGATGTAAAAAGGATGTAAAAAAGTCTATTGTCACTGCGAGGAGCATGCACTCGCGACGTGGCAGTCGCCTTTACAGTCGGGGAGATTGCTTCGGCGGTAGAGTAACCTCGCAATGACTGAGCGTTTTCATTTTTAATTGAAAAGTTTCATCACGCTGGCAGGCGAACGCTGATTTTGCAGCTCGTTTACCATGAATTTCATGGGGGCGTCAATATGTTTGAAAAAGGCTTTATAACCTTCGCAGAGATAATTCAGTCCATCTTCGCCATCGGGCGTTTTGGCAAAGCGATTTTTCGGGCACTCACCATGACAGGCAAAACGGACATCACATGTCTGGCAAAATTTTGGCAAATCATCTTTTTTGGCTTGCCCAAAAGCCTGCTGTTTTTCGCTCGCGACCAACGCTGGCATCGGCGTTTCGGTGATATTGCCGAGCAGATATTCAGGGTCAACATAATGGTCGCAAGCGTAGAGATCGCCGTTGTGTTCGAGGGCGAGCGCAGCACCGCAAGTCTCGTTGAAGACGCAAATCCCGGCTGAAACGCCATAAAAATTCGCCAACGCCGCTTCAAAAGTAGGGATAAAAACCTTGCCAACATCTTGCCGCACCCACTTGTCAAAAATCGTGGTCAGAAAATCACCCCATTGTTTCGGGCGCACAGAATAGGCTTCGTCTCGATCTACAACGGGGATAAATTGGATATACGCCGCTTTCAATTCATCCCGAAAATAGCGATAAATTTCAAGCGGATGATCGCCATTTGCAGCGCTTACCGTGCAAAGGATATTTGTCTCGACCCGATGTTTTTTCAGGATATTCAACCCCGCAATAACGTGCTTGAACGTGGGCTTGTTACCCTTATCTCGACGGTAGGTGTCATGAAGAAGCTCGGTACCGTCAATGCTGATCCCTACCAAACACCGATGTATACGCAGGAATTTGCCCCAATCGTCATCCAATAAAACGCCATTCGTCTGGATCGCAAAAGAGACACGTTGCCCCCGTGCCTTGAACTGATTGGCATATTCAGTCGCTTTTTTAAAGAAGTCCAAGCCCATCAAAGTCGGCTCCCCACCCTGCCATGTGACCATGATCTCCGCCACCCTCGGCTGCGACTGGATATATTGCTTCAGGTAGGCTTTGAGTACATCATCCGACATACGGAAATTACTCTCGGGGTAAAGCTTTTCCTTCTCAAGGAAAAAGCAATAGGCGCAATCCAGATTACAGATCGCGCCAGTCGGTTTTGCCATGATATGGTAGGGAAAAGGGCTATTTTTCACGCACTTCGTCCAAAGCGGTTTTCATTTCGGCGATCAACTCTTGATAAGCGGGGTCGTTAATCGCGTTTTCGAGCTGATAAGGGTCTTTTTCCAGATCGTAAAATTCGGATTTATCTCCTCCCGTTTCGGCGTAGACATAGTTTCCGACGTGATAGGCAGCATAATGTCCGCGCCCGGGCCAGCCTTCGATGAGTACGCCAGCACGCTGCATGTCACCGGCAAGCAAGAGCGGGACAAGAGAGACGCCATCCACCTCTTCCGGAACAGGGATCCTCGCTAAATCATAGAGCGTAGGAGCAAGGTCAATATTAGCGACAGGTTTATCTTCTATATAAGGGGTTGGCACGAGGGGCGGATATCGCAACGCAAAAGGCACACGCGAAGCTTCTTCATAAAAGGAATTTTTCGTTGTCATCCGATGTTCACCCCAGAGCTTTCCGTTATCTGACAAGAAAATAACAACTGTTTTATCGAGCAGTTTTTCTTCTTCAAGTTTTTGAATAATGCGTTCGATATTCCTATCTAAGGAACGTAATGACAATAATTGATCGTTACGAAACTCATTGACTTCGTGGATTTTTTCATCGCTGAGCAGCGGCTCTTTCTCTTGTAACCAATTTGGCTTATCTGAAATATCCTCTTCATTAAAATTGGGAGGAAAGTCTGGCAATTCAATACTTAAAAATTTATCTTCGTCTGCGGGCGTAGCAGGTTCATGCGGTGCATTCGGCGCAAAATAAAGGCAGAAAGGCTTTAATTTCTTTGAAGCGTTCTCTATGAATTCTACGCAATAGTCGCCGAAAGCATCGGTGATATATTGCCCCTGATGCCGCACCCATTCTCCATCCACCATGATATCAGGGTTGTTATAACGACTTTGTCCACCAAAGATAGCACGCCAATAATCAAATTCCGGTTTTGGCGCATCTTTCTGTCTCCATTCATTGAGATATTTGCCAACCAAGCCGGTGTAATATCCATCATCTTGCAGATATTTCGCAAAAGTTGTCTCATCAAAACCGGTATCCTGGCTTTCGCGGATCTCATGCGAGTGAGCATACATCCCTGTCAGAAGGCTGCATCGACTGGGTCCGCAAAGCGGCGTAGTGATATAGCCATGGTTAAATGTCACGCCTTGTTCAAAGATCAACTCTTGGGTGCGCGGCATTTGCTGCATCGAATCGTAGCGTTGGTCATCTGTGTAAATAATTAAAAAATTTGGACGCTTTTCTTTTAGCCCCGCTGAAACCAGCCATTTTTCGCAGGATGTTAGCGTTGCGGCTCCAGCCGTTAATGCACCCAAGCGTAAAAAATCTCTTCTTGATAGTTTCTTTTTTAGCATAAACACCTTTATACTTCGTTATCTTTTTTTCTTCGTCGCCCCATAAAAAGCAGGAACCGTTGATGCATGAATCTTGCAGAGGCGTTTATCCAGCAATCGCGAGCGGATACGTTCATCAATCCCTTCCATTGAGTTAGCGGTAATGATGATGGTTGGGAGTCTTGTGTTATCGACTACGTTTTTGTTTTCTCTCTTTCTTATTTCGTCTAGTTTCTGAGCTTTTGTAAGCAGGGGCTATTATAGAGTAGTAATCACTTATTTTTGGATCAGTTAGTCGACTTTGAATACGAGGATCAATATCATTCAGAACTTCACTGGAGAAGGTTACGACGGTAGGAAGCTCAGCGTTGTATCTATAATTAAGCAATTGAAAAAGCTTTTCTTTGGCCCAAGGTGTTTGGGATTGCGTGCCAAGATCATCTAGTATTAGCAAATCTGCTGTTTTTATGTTTTCAAAACGTTGATCGTAGCTAACAAAACTTTTTGGATTAAAAGTTGCTTTTAGGTAATCAAGTAAGTCAGGAACAACAATAAAAAGAGGTGGTATTCCTTGATTTACTCTTTCGTTTCCAATTGCAGCAGCTAGATGTGTTTTTCCACATCCGTAAGGTCCAACAAAAATCATCCAACCATCAGGGTCTTTTGCATAACCCATTGCTGCGTTCAGTGCTTCTTCTAATTGCCTTGTAGCATCTACTGACATTCCTTCTTCTTTGCGACGTAACTTGAAGTTTGTAAAGGTATGCCTGCTCAATAAATCTAAAGATGATAGCTCTTGATATCCAATGTCATTTGCAGGATTTCGATAATCTGGAGCATTTATTCTAACGGATGTAACTAATTCAGGATCTTGTAACCGCGACCGAATGCGAGGTTCGATTTCTTCTATCCTAACATTAGTCGTGATAATTAAAGGAAGTTTATTAATATAGCGGTAATTGATAAGCTGAAAAAGTTTTTCTTGCGCCCATTCAGTTGCGTTTTGTGTCCCAAAATCATCTAAAACCAATAGCTGCGAATTTCGAATTTCGTCGAAACGGTGCTCAAAAGTTGTATCATCTGCCCCATAAGAAAAGCGTAGCATATCCAACAAATCAGGAACTGTTAAAAAGAGTGTTGGCACACCCATACCAACAGCAAAATTTGCAATAGCAGCAGCTAGGTGGGTTTTTCCGCACCCATAATCACCTTGAAATAACAACCACCCATTTAAATTTTTGACATAATTGCTGGCTTGATTGAACGCTCTTTCTATTGAATCTGCCTGCATTTTCCCTAATCCCTTACTCCTCCCACGAGATTGAAAATTTTCAAAAGTTAAATCTTTTAACTCATCAAGGTGACTAAGAGAAAAAAGGCGCTTTCGCACTTGAGCTGTTACATTCTTATTTCTACATAAACATATTTCAAGTTTGCCGAAGTTTGGATGTCCTACGGGCACATCAGCGCGCAAATAACCTGCACCACTACAGAATTCGCAATCAGGATCTCCAAGCAAACTAGATATTTTACTTGAAAAAGTCGTCAATTGCTCTTTTGACGTCGTCTCTATTATCTTCTTTAGCGTTTTGTCTATCTTGCTTTTTGCCATAACCTTCTTCTTTCCAACGTTTCAAAATGGCTTCCACATAGCTCCATTTTCGAGCATTTGCTTTGACTGCCAAAAAAATTGCTTCTTCAATTCTTTCTATCGGATATTCTTCTTCAGCATCCTTGAGCGAGTCTGCCAATAGCGGCGTGAGCGGACCTATATTTTCTTCGTAGAGTTTGTAGATGTTGGGGCGCGTCAAAGGCGGAGCCGAATGTCTTTTAGAGGGAATCCAGCCGCTCTCACGGGCGGCTTCGGCGGATGCGCGTCCACGTGGGGAATTGATAAAGTAGACATCATCTTCCGTATCGAACGTGACCCGTAACAGGCTTCCGCGCTGCACACATTTTTCCAGCCCTGAGCTAATATCTACCGCATCCAGCCCCTCAGCAAAATCCGCTTCCCATAGTGGATGCGAAGCCCCTTCCATGTTGGCTACACGCCATAAAGCATAAAGGGTAATCTTAAGTTCATCGAGATCGCCAATTTCTGAGAGCAGTTCTCGAAAAAACTCGTTAGGCAATTGCGTAAAACCCTCTTTGCCTGAAAAGCCCTCGCTCACTGATTAAACTCCACTCGTCTTGTAGCTGCATTCTCGAATTTTGCCAAATTCGGACGGAAGATCAACTCGACGGAACCGACCGGCCCATTACGATGTTTTGCCACAATAATCTCAGCAACATTTTGTTTTTGCGTATCTTCTTCGTATTGGTCTGGGCGATAAATGAACATAACAATGTCAGCATCCTGCTCAAGTGATCCTGATTCCCTTAAATCGGAGAGGACAGGGCGTTTATCAGAGCGTTGCTCCACAGCGCGACTAAGCTGCGCAGCCGTGAGAACAGGGACATTTAGCTCACGTGCCAAAACTTTTAGGCTACGCGAAATATAAGAAACTTCTTGCACGCGATTATCATTTCGCGTATCGCCGCCCATGAGTTGCAAATAGTCGATGATGACCAAATCGAGGCCATATTCCATGTGCAAACGACGGCATTTAGTGCGCAATTGCAGTGGCGTGACAGCAGGTGTATCATCGAGGAAAAGTTTGGTATCAGAGAACATCTCGATAGAATGGGTAAATTTAGGCCACTCATCATCGTTGAGCTTTCCCGTTCGCAGGCGTTGAGAATCAATACCTGTTTCCTGAGAGATCATACGTTGAGCAACCTGCTCATTCGACATTTCGAGCGAAAAAACAGCGACATGCTTCTTGTGCATAACGGCAGCATTCCGCGCGGCAGACATTAGAAAACCAGATTTACCCTGACCCGGGCGCCCTGCAACAATAAGTAGATCAGAAGCATTTAAACCAGAGAGTAAACGGTCAAGATCAACAAAGCCCGTTGGTACACCAAAAATCTCTTCATCGCGTTTTGAGAGCTCATCAATCGTGTCGTAGACTTTGCTCATGACCGTTTTTATCGGCTCTACATCGTGGGTCATGCGTCTTTCGCTAACGCTAAAAATGGCTTTTTCAGCCTCGCCCATTACATCGTCGATACCGGTTTCTTCATCGTAAGCCATCGTTGCAACGCTATTTGCGGCGTTGAGCAATTTTCTGCGCAACGAATGAGCTTCAATTACACGCCCATAAGCTTCTGCGTGCAAAGATGTAGGAACTTGATTAACAAGCGATGTTAGATAAGCTGGTCCACCAATTTCGGCAAGCTGGTCCATGCGCGAAAGTTCTTCGGAAACTGTTAATAGATCAAGCGGTGTGCGTGATTCGTGTAAACGAGTAAAGGAATCCCAAACCCAGCGCAAACGGTGAATATAAAAATCATCTGATTGCAGGAATTGAGCAACATCGTAATAGACTTCTGGGTTAATCAGCACCGCCCCAATGACGGCTTCTTCAGCTTCTCGGCTGTGTGGGATGCCGGGCGCAGCGGGGGCGGGAGATGATTCGGGAGGGAAATTATCATTCATAAGGGAATCAAGTTTTGGGATCGGGGTCGGATTCGGGATCTTCATCCGATTTTTTATCATCATCTTCGAGTTGATCAAAGAAATCTTCAAAGATGGAAAGACGCTCGTCATTTGGGCCTGCTTCCTTAGTGAGGGGAGTCTCGTCTTGCATATCCTCTTCTGGGAAGATTCCTGCATTATCCAGCACGCTGGGAGCAACTAAAATGGGAACGTGGGCACGAACTGCCATAGCGATGGCATCTGAAGGACGAGAGTCGATTTTGATGACTTCACCTTTGATCTCGGTCACAATATGCCCGAAAAAGATATTTTCTCGCAGGGCGATGATCTCAATTCGTAAAATTCTTGCGCCAAAAGTGTTGATAACATTTTTGAGCAAATCGTGTGTAAGGGGGCGCGCCATTTCAATTTCCTGGAGCGATACACTGATCGCTTCGGCTTCGTAGGGGCCTACCCAAATGGGTAAATAACGGTCTTGGTCACGTTCGCGTAGAAGGATGACCCGCTGCGGGGACATTAAGCTAACACGGACACTATCGATGGTCACTTCGATCATATTTTCGGTCATGCAATCTCCAACTTTTCAGGGGAATGTGTTGTATTTTATCATTATTTTAGTGTTGCCAGAATGATAGAAAGGGACTATAATACCGCCTGCTCAAATCGGGGCGTGGCGCAGCCCGGCTAGCGCGCTTGCATGGGGTGTAAGAGGTCCCGGGTTCAAATCCCGGCGCCCCGACAGAGGAAGACCTTCCAGAAATGGGAGGTTTTTTCATTTAAGACACGGTAGCTTTGTGCTATCAAGGGATGTTTTTCAAAATCAAATCTTAGAGAGAGTTAGCCATATTTAACAGAGAAAACCCATAAGAAGGAACAAACTGATCCAACAAAAAAAGACTCCCGTTCGGGAGTCTTTTCATCTGTAAAAAAAGTAAAATTAGCAACCTGGAGCACAACCTGCCTTAAAGTAAAGTTGCCCATTATCAATAGTAAGCTGAATATTTTGGGTATTCTTTACTTCAAAAGCAACGGATGCGTTGAAATCCTTTTTCCCATCTACCCAAGCCGTAGCAAAGTAACTCCCAAAGGGGACGGATACTTCGCTCACATTCACGACTGGAACGCTGATATAGCCTGAGCCGTCATTTGGTGTGTCGATACAAAGAAAAACATTAGCGGTTGAATTTGGTACGTAGTTTCTGATCGACAGGCTAACACTCTCACCGGTCCAGCCAGTGAGCGGTTTCTCAGTACAAAGAAATGTAGTTGAAGAGGCTTTTGTACTCGTCGGAATAACCAATCCAGCAGTAGTCGATGTCGCAATCGCAGAAGCTGTTGGAGAACCATCCAAAATCGAAAGCGTGGGCACCAAGGTGATTGTCGGTGTTGCTGGGGGAGGGAGCGGGGTATTAGTCGGCGGCACCGCTGTGGGGGGCATTGCTGCTTGTGTTTGAGTGAGCATATCGTATACAAGCGCATCTGCAGTGGCGCGGATTTCTTCAGGGCTAATAGTTGCCGTCGCATCAGCGGCGGGAGCAGCACCCAGAGCACCGCATCCACTAAGAAGGATGCTAAAAATCAAAATAAAGGGGATTATGCGTTTCATATTGGAAATTCTCCTGCATTTCTTTCTAATTCGAATTTTGCGTGGGCGAGTATATCATACTAAACGAAAAAGAACCCCCGCTCTTGAGTATTATAAAGCGGGGGATTTGTTTACAGCGCTGAGATGATTTTCTCTGCCATCTCCATCGTTCCTAGCGGGGATTCGCCTTCTTTTGCAATATCACTTGTACGATGACCGGCGTTCAGCACCGCATCGACCGCCTTTTCAATTGCTTCCGCTTCCGAGCTTAATCCCAACGAGTGACGCAGCATCATCGCAGCAGAAAGGATCATGCCAATAGGGTTGGCGATGCCCTGTCCGGCAATATCGGGCGCAGAACCGTGAATAGGCTCGTACATACCACGCGGTTTGCCAAAGCTGTTCAAGCCTTCTCCAAGAGCTGCGGAGGGCATATTGCCCATTGAGCCGGTCAGCATGGAGGCTTCGTCGGTGATGATATCACCGAAGAGATTCATGGTGACCATCACGTCGAAGTCACGGGGGCGGGAGAGGAGGTGCATGGTTGCCGCGTCCACAAGCAGATTTTCGAGTTCGATCTCGGGATAATCTTCTGCCAATTTTGCAACAGTCTTCCGCCACAAACGAGATGATTCGAGCACGTTGGCTTTATCTACCGAGGTCACTTTTTTGCGGCGTGTGCCTGCAATATCAAAAGCCAATTTTGCAATACGGAAAACTTCGCTCTCGCTGTAAATCATCGTGTCGAGGGCTTCTTCTTCACCGTTGGCATTGATGCGTTTCTCACGAGGCTGCCCAAAATAGACGCCGCCCGTCAACTCACGCAGGATGAGCATATCTGTGCCTTCAAGGTAGCTCTCTTTAAGCGGGGATGCGCCCAAAAGCTGGGGATGGGGCTGTACGGGGCGCAGGTTGGCAAAAAGGCCAAGTTCTTTGCGCAAGCCGAGTAAACCCTGTTCGGGTCGCACCGAGGCGTTCGGGTCATCCCATTTGGGACCACCAACAGCGCCCAGGAGCACGGCATCCGATTTTTTGCAGCTATCAAGCGTCTCGTCCGGGAGCGGATTTCCCGTTTCGTCAATGGCGATCCCGCCGATGTGTTGGGAGTCCATTTCAAACTCGTGCCCGAATTTCTCGCTAATCCTTTTTAAGATTTTTTCCGATGCCACGATGATCTCGGGGCCGATCCCGTCGCCGGGTAATAAAGTGATCTTTGCTTTCATGATTTCTCCTTGTAAAACATACAGTCTCTGAGCGGAGTTCTGAACGAAGAGAAGAACGTAGTCGAAGAGCGGATTATTTACTAACGCCGTCCTTCGACTGCACTCCTCCTATTGGTCGTCGCTCCGCTCAGGAACTGGTTATTTTTTCTGTAGTGCATATTCCATGCTATCTGCCAGCGCACGCCAGCTTGCTTCGATGATATTCGTGCTTGCACCAACAGTAGACCAGCGAGAATTATCGCCATTTTTGGTATCTATCAGCACGCGGACTTTTGCTTCTGTGCCGCTCTCGCTATCCAAAATGCGGACTTTATAATCTGAAAGGTGAATTTCTTTCAGGCGAGGGTATGAGTTTTCGAGGGCTTTGCGGAGAGCCTTGTTCAGCGCATTGACGGGACCATTGCCCTCGGCGGCGGTGTGAACGACTTCGCCATCCACATCCACTTTTACGGTGGCTTCTGCAAAAATGCCCAAGCCCTTTCGATGTTCAACAACAACCGTGAAATTGATCAGTTCAAAGGGCGGCGTATATTCTTCTTCGGCACGCTGCATGAGCAATTGCGCCGATGCTCCAGCCCCCTCAAAAGTAAAGCCCTGTGCTTCAAGGCTCTTGATCTGCTCAACGACCCTGCGAGCCTTTTCACTCGTCACTTCGATGCCGAATTCCTTGGCTTTATCAATGATATTGCCACGCCCCGAAAGCTCAGAGACCAGCGTGCGGCGTTTATTGCCAACCAATGTAGGGTCTATATGTTGATAAGAATCTTCGTTCTTCAAAATCGCCGCAACGTGGATACCGCCCTTATGCGCAAAGGCTTTTTTGCCGACAAAGGGCAAATAGGGGTTCTGCGGTTGGTTGGCGATCTCAGCCACATAATGAGAAAGTTTCAACAAGCCCTTCAAATTCTCATCGCTCACACATTCGTATCCCATTTTCAACTGCAAGTTGGGAATGATGCTACATAGGCTGGCATTGCCAACCCGCTCGCCGTAGCCGTTGATCGTCCCCTGCACATGGATTGCACCCGCACGAACGCCTGTTATAGCATTTGAGACGCCATTGCCGCCATCTTCGTGCATGTGGACGCCGAGGTCAGTGTGCGTATTTTCGCCGACCGTGCGAACGATCTCTTCCACTTCCCAGGGGAGTGCTCCGCCGTTCGTTTCACAGAGGACCAGTACATCTGCCCCACCACGTTCTGCCGCTTGGACAGTTGCGAGGGCATACTCAGAATTAGCTTTGTAGCCATCGAAAAAATGCTCGGCATCGTAAACGACTTCTTTGCCAAGTGCCTTAAGATAGGCAACGCTCTCTTCGATCATCGCCAGATTCTCTTCGGGCGTGGTCTCCAGCACATCACGAACATGAAGTTCTGAGCTTTTGCCAACGACGGTCACGACAGGGGTCTGCGCATCTACGAGAGCTTGGATATTAGGATCGTTCTCAACATCGCTATTTTTTCGGCGGGTTGAGCCAAAAGCAGCGATCTTTGCTTGTTTCAAATCCAATTCACGGACACGCTCAAAATACGCCACATCTTTGGGGTTTGAGCCGGGCCAACCACCCTCGATATAGTTGATGCCAAAATCATCAAGGCGTTTGGTGATCTTCAATTTATCGTTGACGGAGAGGGAAATCCCCTCGCTTTGGGTTCCGTCTCGGAGGGTTGTATCGTAAAGTTGTATTTTCATGAGAAATTCCTATTTGTAAAAATGATGCGCGAAACGTGAAGTGTCTATCCACAGATTACACATATTTAGCAGATTTTTTTGTTGTTAGTGCGATTGGTCGCACTTCCTATCTCAGGCGATGATTTCAATCATCGGTGTTTAAGAAATCTCTCAAATACGCTGGGCGGAGGAAATTTCCCTCGCCCAGTTCACCTTCTTTTTTGTCATAGTTAAATCCAATAAAATTGTAGGTCACGCTTGTAGCGTGGCTTACTTATGCAGTCTGCCCTTGAATCCATTCATAGCTTATTTCTTGCAACTCATTTTTCCCAATACGAAGCTCTTTGGCTCGTAGCAAGATCAAAAAAGATGCTCCAAATATCCCCATTGCCAAATCTTTCATTGTATTCGCAAGGCTGACCTGAATATTGCTGCCAGCCAACTGGTCAAGAGCAAACTCTGCAAATTCCCAGAATACAGCTGCTGTTATTGTGAGACTACCGATAAGGAGAAGTTCAAGCAAAACAATGCGACTTCTTTTTACAGCTTCTCTGGGCAAAAGTTGAAAAGAACGGGAAACGAAGAAGGCAATTGCCATGCCACCAATAAAGTGCATAGGGACATCGGCGGAAGGATAGTAATCATATATATGGAGCATATCCTTCAGAAGCAACTGTATTGTAAATACTGCCAAAGGGAACCATGCTCCTCCAGCAATCATAATTTTTCTGTTGATTATCAGCAATTGCTTCATCATTTTCTCCTATCTCTAAAAAAACTTGCCACTTGCTAACTTGCTACTTAACTCTTCCCTCAAACGCCGCAATCTGCTCATCGTGTTTCAGCAAATAGCCGAGTTGGTCAATGCCTTCGAGCAAACAAGTTTTGCTAAAGGGGTCAATTTCAAAGCTGACACCAGAGCCATCGGGGAGGGTCATTCTCTGGTTTTCGAGATCAATATCTATCGTCGCGGCAGGTGCTTCTTCGCTCAGGTCGAAGAGAGATGCTTGGGTCTCTTCGCTGACGACAATCGGTAGCAAGCCGTTCTTAAGGGCGTTATTCCGAAATATATCCGCAAAAGATGTGCTGATGATGGCACGGATTCCCCATCCCGTTAATGCCCAAGGAGCATGTTCCCGTGATGAGCCGCAACCGAAATTATCGCCAGCGAGCAAGACTTCTGCGCCCTGATATTCATCTTGATTGAGCGGAAAATCGGGGTTGGGGCTACCATCTGGCAATCTGCGCCAGCTATCGAAAAGCCCTTCTGCCAAGCCATCTTTGTTGATCACTTTGAGATAACGCGCGGGGATAATTTGGTCTGTATCCACGTCGGTATGGGGCAGAGGGATGATTTTTGATGTGATTTTTGTGAATGATTTCATTATTTTTTCCTGTTCTTTTTTGTACACGGATAACGCGGATTGCACGGAGAAAACCTTTTCCGGTTATCTAAGTTAAAGTCTTAGTTTCAAAAAAACTCCATCAATAATCATCAGCTTCACACCATTTTTTGTAACCGAGCGGTGTTCGCTTAAATCATCTGAAACGACATAAGACATCCCTTTTGTCAAAATAGACTTTTCTCCATTCTTTTGCTCATTGGTAACTTCTCCTTCCAAACAATGCAGAATATGTCCTTTTTTGCACCAATGGTCAGCTAGATAGCCCTTTGAGTATTCAACGATTCTAATTCGCAATCCTTGAAATTCTATAGTTTGCCAATAGGCAATGCCTGTTTCACCTTTGTGTTCTGTTTTTGGGATTTTTCCCCAATCAATTGTTTGAAAGGGGATATTTTCTGTACTCATATTCTTTCCTGTTTTTTGTACACGGATGTTACGGAAAAACCAAAAAAAGTTTTTCTCCGTGAAATCCATGAAACTCCGTGTACAAAAGTCTTTATATCAACTCTCTCGGGTCGGTCACTTTGCCGGTAATTGCGCTAGCGGCGGCGGTGTAGGGGCTTGCCAAAATGGTGCGCCCGCCTTTGCCTTGCCTGCCTTCAAAATTGCGATTGCTCGTACTCACGGCATATTGCCCGGGTTCGAGTTCGTCGCCGTTCATCGCCAGGCACATGCTGCACCCCGCAAAACGCCACTCGCCGCCCGCATCACGCACAATTTTGTCGATGCCTTCGCCTTCGGCTTCTTTGCGGATGCTTTCGGAGCCGGGCACAACGAGCAAACGCATGCCTTCGGCAACTTTTCTGCCTTTTAAAATGGATGCTGCCGCTCGCAAATCGCTCATCCGTGAGTTCGTGCAGGAGCCGATGAAAACCACATCAACGGGATGCCCTTTCAGCGGACTGTCAGCGGATAAGTCCATATAATTGAGCGCTTTTTCAAGGGATGAATTAGCCGCTTCGCTCTTGTTACCGAGGCTTGGGATGCGCTGATTGATCGTGATGCCCATCTCGGGGTTTGTTCCGTAAGTGACCATCGGCTCAAGCGTGGATACGTCAATCGTCACCGCTTTATCGTAAACTGCGCCCTCGTCTGAGGGGAGTTTTTGCCATTTGGCTACTGCGGCATCCCAACCAGCACCTTTTGGTGCATGAGTGCGCCCTTTGAGATAGGCAAATGTGACATCATCAGGAGCAATCATCCCCGCGCGCGCGCCACCTTCGATAGCCATATTACAAAGCGTCATACGCCCGTCCATATTAAGGGCTTTGACAGCTTCGCCAGTATATTCAAAGACGTGCCCCGTCCCACCGCCAATGCCGATTTTGGCAATTAAAGCGAGAATCATATCTTTAGCGGTCACGCCAAATGGAAGCTCACCTTCAAATTTGACTTCGTAGGTCTCCGATTTGGCTTGCAGCAAAGATTGCGTGGCAAGAACATGCTCCACTTCGCTTGTACCAATACCAAAAGCGAGTGAGCCAAAAGCGCCATGCGTGGATGTGTGGCTATCGCCACAGACGATGGTCATGCCAGGCTGAGTGTAGCCCTGCTCAGGTCCGATCACGTGAACGATGCCACGTCCATCGCTGCCAGCATCGTAGAGCGTGATGCCAAAATCCGCGCAGTTTTGTGTGATTTGGTTAAGTTGGATGACAGCCATCTCGTCGGCGCTTTCATAGTCGAGGGAGATGGTCGGCGTGGAGTGATCCATCGTGGCGATGGTGCGCTCTGGTCGGCGGGCTTTCAGCCCCTTTTCACGTAAAGCGCTAAAGGCTTGGGGCGAGGTGACTTCGTGGATAAGATGCAAGTCAATATAGAGGATAGAGGGCGCATCGTCACTCTCGGCAACGAGATGCGATTCCCATAGTTTTTCGTAGAGGGTTTTGGGTTGGGTCATAATGTGTTTGGGTCTCAGGTTTTTAGTGACGAGTGATGAGTGAAAAGTGATGCAGTGTCGCTATAGTTTCGCTATGCCTGACGATGATGCTGTCAGCCTACTCAACCGCCGCTAGATTATTTTTCTACTTATCAGCGTAGTCGCCGATTGAGTAGGCGATACACTTCGCCGTATCGAAATCAAGGCGAAGCGGCGCATTTGGTCACTCGTCACTTCTCACGCTTCATATTCTATTTTTCATCATCCGCACAATGGGTGCAGTGCCATTCTTCCGGCTCTGTTTTGGGTGCGGGAAATTTTTCGATCAGGTGAGCTTCTTTTTTGGCATCATTGCTGAATTTGATTTTTTTCTCAACAGCCTTGGCTGCAGCATGTGCCTTTTTCTCATTGATGAGTTTAGGTTCATGCTCATGCCACTCAGGGGGCATCCCCTGCGGCATGGGGAATTTCTCCATGAGATGCTCTTTCTGGGCTTTTTTAGCTTGTTTTTTCTCTTTTTTAGCCATTTTCATTCTCCTTCTTACAAGACCCGAAAGGTTTTATCGGGCGCGTTTTTTATAAGATGACTTTGAAAGTCTAAGTTCTGATCCAACTATGGTTCAACTGAAACCTTTCGGGTTTTCTTATACTCCTACTTCACTAGCAACTTCCGCTTCGCCAAAACGTCCACTGGCAGTGAGCAGCTTGTTTAAACCAGCAATATAAGCTCTAGCACTGGCAACAATAATATCGGTGTGGGCGCCGTATCCGCCGAAGGTGCGGCGGCGTTCCATTTCACTTTGGGGAGATATTCGTTTG
Organism: Anaerolineae bacterium; assembly: GCA_018648685.1. Lineage (GTDB taxonomy): Bacteria > Chloroflexota > Anaerolineae > Anaerolineales > Villigracilaceae > Desulfolinea. The sequence goes on along the minus strand of JABGQT010000117.1, from coordinate 16,187 downwards.
GCGATGCTACCATTTTTGGGTTTCAGGCGTACAGTCACTTCGCCGATGGCGTCGATACCTTCGGTGACGGCGTCGATATGGAATTCAAGCAAGGTGTTGGGCATTTGCACGATCTCGTCTATCGCTTTATAGACTGCGTCCACGGGACCAGTGCCCAGAGATACCTTTGTGTGCAACTCCCCGTTGGGGCCGAGCATCCGTACGGTCGCAGTGGGCAAGCCCATTGTTCCGGACGATACTTGCAATCCATCCAAGCGGTAAAGGTCTTTGACCTGATAAACCTGATCTTCGGCGAGGGCTTCCAGATCCGCATCCGTAATAATTTTCTTTTTGTCCGCGAGATTTTTGAAGCGCTTGAAGATTTTCTTGAGTTCATCATCCTCCACCTCGTAACCCAACTCATTCAAGCGAACTTTGAGTGCGTGCCGTCCGGAGTGTTTGCCGAGTACCAAATTGGATTTGTTCAAGCCAACGGTCTCGGGCGTCATGATCTCGTAAGTGGATTTCTCTTTGAGCATGCCGTCCTGATGGATGCCTGCCTCGTGAGCGAAGGCATTTGCGCCGACAATGGCTTTGTTCGGCTGAACACTCATGCCCGTGTAATTGGAAACCGTGCGGCTCATGCGAGTAATCTGAGTTGAATCAATGCCCGTTTCGAGTTCGTAGAATTGCGGGCGAGTTTGGATCGCCATTGCAATTTCTTCGAGGGAGGTATTGCCCGCTCGCTCGCCGATGCCATTCATGGTCACTTCGGCTTGACGTGCGCCCGCTGCCAAACCGGCGAGGGTGTTGGCAGTGGCAAGCCCAAGATCGTCATGACAGTGCACAGAAACGATGGCATTCTCGATGCCGGGGGTGTTTTCCATGATGCCAGCGATCAGCCCGCCAAACTCATCGGGCGTGGTGTAACCAACCGTGTCGGGGATGTTGAGTGTAGTCGCCCCGGCTTTGATCGCTTCGCCCAGCACAAGATAAAGGAATTCGGGGTCACTACGCCCGGCATCTTCGGGGGAAAACTCGATGTCGTCGCAAAGGGTTTTGGCGTAGCCGACCATTTCTTTGACTTTATCTACCACTTCTTCGGGATCCATGCGAAGTTTATGCTTCATGTGGATTTCTGAAGTAGCCAAAAAGGTGTGGATGCGGGGCTTCTGAGCGTGTTGGATCGCTTCCCACGCCGCATCAATATCGGATTTTATCGTGCGAGCCAGCCCACAAATGATCGGCGGCTCGGACTCGGCACTGTTCCCGATTTCCGTGGCGATTCGGCGTACTGCTTCGAGATCATCGGGCGAAGCGGCAGGGAAACCGGCTTCGATCACATCCACGCCGAGTTTTGCCAACCCACGAGCGATCTCAAGTTTTTCATTGGATGTGAGTGATGCGCCAGGCGATTGCTCGCCATCTCGCAGGGTGGTATCAAAAATTCGGACACGGTTGTCGTTCATAAGGTTTTCCTTTTTCACAGTGTTCAGTAAACAGTAATCAGTATTCAGCAGAAAAACCGAATACTGATTACCGATTACTGTTTACTGATACTTATTTCTTCCAATTTTCTGGTCGCAGTGAACGGACGGCTGCACCAGCTTGCCACATTTCTGAATTGTGCATTACGCTGAGTTCAGCTTCAAGGTTTTCACGATAATTGGGATCGCCATTTTTCTCCAAGGTGATGCGGCATTCCTCGCCCGAAGTAACGCTTTCGTAAAGGTCTTCAAAGACAGGCGCAACTGCATCACGGAATTTGGGATGCCAGTCGAGTGCACCACGCTGGGCGGTGGTGGAACAATTGGCGTACATCCAGTCCATACCATTTTCGGCGACGAGGCGGATCAGAGATTGGGTCAATTCTTCAACAGTCTCGTTGAAGGCTTCGCTGGGGCTGTGACCGTTTTTGCGAAGAACATTGTACTGGGCTTCCATTACGCCGCTCAATGCACCGATCAAGATGCCACGTTCGCCAGTCAAGTCGCTATAAACTTCTTTCTCGAAAGTAGTCGGGAAGAGATAGCCTGCGCCGATGGCGATACCGAGAGCAATGGTACGCTCATCAGCTTTGCCTGTGAAATCCTGGTGAACGGCGTAGCTGGCGTTGATACCAGAACCATCGAGGAAATTGCGGCGGACGCTGGTGCCGGAGCCTTTGGGGGCAACGAGAGCGACATCTACATTTGCCGGGGGGACGATGCCAGTATCGTCTTTATAAGTCACGCCGAAACCGTGTGAGAAATAAAGCATATCGCCTTCGTCAAGGAACTCGCCAAGAGTCGGCCATGCGGCTTTTTGCCCCGCATCCGAAAGCAGATATTGAATAACAGTGCCACGCTCGGCAGCTTCTTCAAGGGTGAAAAGATTTTCGCCTTCTACCCAGCCGTCTTTCAGCGCTTTATCCCAATTCGGGGAACCTTTGCGCTGCCCAACGATGACATTGATGCCGTTATCACGCATATTCAACGACTGTGCGGGACCCTGAACACCGTAGCCCAATACAGCTACAACTTCGTCTTTCAAAATCTCCCGTGCTTTCTCCAAGGGATACTCATCACGGGTTATAACGGTTTCTTCTACACTTCCAAACTTGATCTTTGCCATTTTCTATTCCTTCTACTTTATTAGTTTTAGTTTGTAATCTAGCGGAGATTGAGTAGGGTGACAGCTTTTCGTCATCCGTATCGAAATCGCAACGACACCAATTACTGACCACTATTTACTGTTTGCTTTTCCTGATAATAGCGTTTACCGCTCATCGCTCCACGCATCATGGCGATATTGCCCGTGCGAACCATTTCCAAAACGCCCAGCGGATTGAGCAACTCAAGCAGGCTGGCGATCTTGTCTTCTGTTCCGGTGATCTGGACAACAACAGAATCAGAGGCAACGTCCACGATGCTGCCACGGAAGATGCTCGCAAGGCTGGCAACTTCGGCTCGTTGACCGGGAGTGGCAGCGACTTTGATCAATGCCAGCTCACGAATAACAGCAGGCTGATCGGTTACATCCTGCACATCAACAACGTTAACCAATTTGTACAGATTGGCTTCCACTTTGCTTGCATCTACACTGTCATCCACAACAATGGTCATGCGAGACACGTCGGGGGTTTCTGAGTTCCCAACATTCAAGGACTTAATATTGAAATTGCGTCGGCGAAATAATGATGCAACACGATTCAGTACGCCGGGCTTATCTTCAACTAAAGCTACGATTGTATGATCCATTTCAAATTCTCCTGTTACTCACCACAAAGGCACAAAGTACACCAAGTCTTTCTTTGTGTTCACAGAGTTACTCTCTGCGCTCTTTGTATCTCTGTGGTGTAATAATTATTCTTCCTGTATCGGGCGGCGCAGCATTTCATTCAATGGCGCACCAGCGGGAACCATCGGGTAAACCGCTTCTTCCATCTCAACCCGGAACTCGATCAAAACCGGACCAGGGGTCTCCTGCGCAAATTTGATCGCATCCATCGCATCTTCGGGTTTCTCCACGCGTTTTGCAGGCACACCAAAGGCTTCTGCTAATTTCACAAAATCAGGGCCCGTGATCGGCGTAGCAGCATAACGTTTATCGAAGAAGAACTCCTGCCATTGGCGCACCATACCCAAGAAGCTGTTATTCATCAATGCAATCTTCACATTCGCCCCTTCTTGCACCAATGTAGCTAATTCAGATTGCGTCATCTGAAAACTACCATCACCATCGATCAGCCAAACATCTTCTTCTTTTTTGGCAAACCATGCGCCCAAAGCAGCGGGCACACCATACCCCATTGTGCCGGCACCGCCAGAAGTGAGCAGACGATAGGGTTTCTCAAATTCGTAATACTGGGCAGCCCACATTTGATGTTGACCAACACCGGTCACGACCAAAGAATCGCCTTCGGTAGCGTTCCACAAAGCACGGATCGCATGCGCTGTATAAAGTTTGCCATCATCACGCCAGGACATAATACTGCGTTCTTTGGTTTCCGCTTTCCACTCAGCAATTTCTGACATCCATTGCGGATGATCGTACTCATCCAGCATGGGGATAATATCGGTTAGCACGTTCTTCAAGTCGCCCATCAAGGGCAGATCAACGGCCACATTTTTATGAACTTCTGTGGCATCAATTTCTACATGGATCTTCTTAGCCTTTGGCGCATAGGTGCTCAACAAACCGGTCACACGGTCGTCAAAGCGCATCCCAAAAGCTAATAACAAATCAGAATTTTGGATGGCTTCATTTGCATAAGCTTCACCGTGCATTCCCATCATACCCAAGCTCAGTGGATCAGAAGCCGGAAGCGAACCTAACCCCAATAGGGTCATTGCAACAGGAGTATTTGTCTTGGTCGCAAACATCCGCAATTCTTCCATCGCCCCAGACATCTGCACGCCATGCCCTGCCAAAATAACAGGACGTTCAGCAGCTTCGATCAGCTTTACAGCCTCTTCCAAGTCAGCTTTGGGCGCACGCTCAGGCGGGTGATAACCCAGCAAAGAAACTTCGCCTTCAGGATACTCAAATTCCATTTCTCCAAGTTGGGCATTCTTGCAGAAATCAATCAAAACAGGGCCAGGTCGTCCGCTACGGGCAATATGGAAAGCCTCGCGTACAACTTCAGGAATCTCCTCAACACTCGTGACGAGATAATTATGTTTCGTGATAGGCAAAGTAACACCAGTCACATCAACTTCCTGAAAAGCATCACCGCCAATCAAATGCACGGGAACCTGCCCCGTAATACACACTATCGGAACAGAGTCCATCATCGCGGTCGCAATGCCGGTCACGAGATTCGTCGCCCCGGGACCGGAAGTCGCTATCGCAACGCCGACCTTGCCCGAAGCACGAGCGTATCCATCCGCAGCGTGAGAAGCACCCTGCTCATGTCTTGTCAAAATATGGTGCACAGGGTATTTCAGCATCGCATCATGAACGGGCATAATCGCCCCGCCGGGATAGCCGAAAATCGTATCCACACCCTCTTTAACAAGGCATTCCATCATAATTTCTGCGCCTGTCAGTTTCATAATAATTTCTTCTCCTCTTATTTTTTTCGGACTCCAAAATCTCCAGATTTTGGGATTCCCAACGTCTGGAGACGCTGGAGTCCGTTTTTGACTAAAATTCAGTCTTCAACACGGCGCCTGTATCAGCGGATGTCACAAAATGGGAATATCTCTTCAGCCACTTACTTTTCGTCTCGGGCCGGAACTCGGGGAGGGCATCAATTCGCTCCTGGATTTCCTCCGGTGACAAACGCACATTCAGCTTGCGTGCCGGCAAATCAATATCGATGATGTCCCCATCTTTTAGTGCGCCAATTGCGCCGCCCGCAGCAGCTTCCGGTGAAACATGCCCGATGCACGCCCCACGCGTGCCACCGCTAAATCTACCATCCGTGATGAGCGCAACGCTATCGCCCAGGCCCTGCCCCATAATCGCAGATGTCGGCGAGAGCATCTCCTGCATACCGGGACCGCCTTTAGGACCTTCATAGCGTATAACGACCACTTCGCCAGCATTCACTTCGCTGCTCAAAATGCCGACCAGTGCATCATCTTGTGATTCGTAAACACGAGCTGTGCCGGTGAAAACCATCATCTCTTTGCTCACGCCACCGATCTTGACAATAGCGCCATCGGGAGCCAAATTGCCAAAAAGAACAGCCAAGCCACCTTGCTGAGAGTGAGCGTTCTCACATCGTTTGATAACTTCTTCGTCCTGAATTTCTTTTCCTTGAATTGATTCCCCCAATGTCGTTCCACTAACCGTGATGCGGTCAAAATGCAAAATATCTCGTCCCCGTTGTACTTCGTTCAAAATAGCCGGGATACCGCCCGCACGATGTACGTCTTCCATATGCCACGACCCCGACGGAGAGACTTTGCAAATATGGGGCACTTTTTGAGCAACTTCATTGATTCGAGCCATTGTATATGGCACTTCGGCTTCGTGCGCCAGTGCCAGCGTGTGCAGCACAGTATTTGTTGAGCCGCCCATTGCCATATCCAGCGCAAAGGCATCGTCAATGGCTTCGGCGGTCACAATATCGCGGGGTTTGATGTCTCTCTCCAACAAGGTCATGATCTGTGATGCAGCCTTTGTCGCCAATGCTTCACGTTCTGGTGTTGTAGCCAATGCCGAACCATTGAAAGGCAAGCCCAACCCCAGAACTTCCATCAGACAATTCATCGAATTAGCCGTGAACATCCCGGAGCATGAGCCACAGGAGGGACAAGCAAGACGCTCGAGCATGGTCAGCTCTTCTTCGTCAATTTTTCCAGCAGAGTATGCACCCACGCCTTCAAAAACAGAAACCAGATCAATTGCCTTGCCATCGGGCGTTTTGCCTGCGGGCATGGGACCGCCCGAAACAAAAATGGTCGGGATATTGACACGCATCGCTGCCATCAACATACCAGGCACGATCTTGTCACAATTCGGGATACAGACCATAGCATCGAATTGGTGCGCTTCGATCATCGTCTCGACCGAGTCGGCGATTAATTCGCGGGAGGGCAATGAGTATTTCATCCCGCCATGTCCCATCGCGATGCCGTCATCCACGCCGATGGTGTTGAACTCAAAGGGGACCCCGCCCGCCGCTCGCACGGTCTCTTTAATCATTTTGCCAAATTCCTGCAAATGAACATGCCCGGGCACAATATCCAAGTAGGAATTAACGATGGCAATAAAGGGTTTATTGAAATCGTCTTCCTTCACACCAGTTGCGCGCAAAAGAGAGCGGTGTGGAGCTTTGTCGTAGCCTTTTTTGATGGTATCCGAACGCATAATCTTCTATATCCTTTTTTCAAAATGGCAAAGAAAAAAGGCTGCCCGTTTGGGCAGCCTTTTGCTTTTTTAGTTTTATGCTCTTTTCTTACTCGCTCAAACTCTAGCTTTTGCCCAAACATGCAGAATTTCCTTAATCCCAATAAGAAGGATAAGGCTAATAAGGGTAATGCTAATAAGAGAGAGTTGGCTTGAAAACATTTTTTTCCTAAGTTTTGCTAAGTAATTCCGCGCAAGTCTAAGGGATGGGCGAAGATATGTCAAGTTATTGCCTAATATATCATAATTTGTTAATGAAATCTTTATAACTTGGCTTTTTGCATGAAAGGAGTTTTACTCTTCGCTTCTTCGTACAATAACAACGGCAGTGTCAATTGCTCATTTCCAAAGACAGTGGGCAAGAGAGAAAAGAAAATTCGCTACAATCTCCTCCTTTAAAACACAGAGGCGGGGCATGTTTTCTGTCTGAAAAACATGCCCCGCCCTTTTGGCGCTTCCCTAGAGAGCCAGCGAAATATGCTTGATTCAATAGATACGCCCCTACAAATTAAAAATTTAACTAAAAGTCTTTATAAAACTATAAGACACGTGTAACTATACTCATTCGTCCATTCTCTGTAAATAGACTCTTGCCCCCTTATATAGGCATTTGTCTATATATTCCCACCTTATTTCTCCAAAATCTTATTGGAGAATCAATCAATATTTCTTTTATATTTTCCTGACTCTACGACAATTAACTCTTTTTCTTGTATGAGTTTTACTGCAGCAGCTCTTGTTCTAACCCCTAGCCGTTGATATGCCTCAGAAAGCAAATTTCGAAAAGTTGATCCCGTTATTCCCATCTTCTGAGCTAAAGTCGATGTCGGCAAGTCTGGATATGCAACGCATAAAGTAAGTGCATCAAGCTGCCGAGGCGTCAAGGGTATTCCTGAATCATTCCCCAAAATAGCGGATGTCAATTTGTCGCTAAGATATGTCCCTCCACCAGCAACAACGTGGATAATACGCGCAAGATTTTGGATGGAATGCTGATCATCTTTTAAGATATAGCCTCGAACTCCTATATCGACCAAACTACGAACTAAAGCTGGTTGATCGAAAACTGAAATCGCAATGATCTTGAGATCAGGGTATTCAGGCAAGATTTTTGAGAGTTCGTGTCGAACCGGGTAGATATTTTGATTATCAACTGAAATTGGCACACTTAAATCCAATAAGAGAACATCTACCTCTATTTCAGCAAGCATTGGCTTCAATTCCTCCCCAAATAAACAAGAGCCAACAATTTTTATACCCTCTTTTTTCTCCAAGCGAAAAATATATCCGTCAATAATACTTTGATGATCTTCAAAAATTGCTACTTTCACAGTTGTTCCCATAGAACCTCCCTACTATTAATATTTCTCTTCAGATTCTTCACTCAAAAAGGGGACTTTCACGCTTAATGAGCATCCTTCGGATGCATTTGTTTTCAACGCAATGGTTCCTGAAAAGTGAGCAAACCTCTCCTGCAATCCCAGAAGCCCTGTTCCATTCTGTTGCTTCGAATCACTCTTGTACCCTTGACCATTGTCTTTTACTGAAAGAAGAATTTCATTCTTTCCTAATTCTAATTTAATCTCAATCCGGCTTGCATTTGCATGCTTCAGTACATTTGCAAGAGCCTCTTGAGCAAAACGATAGAGACCAATTGCCAAATCATCCTTAATTCCTTCAATATTTTCTCCTCTATAAACAATATGTACCCCTGTTTGCGAACTAATCTCAGCGCATAATGTCTCAAGACCAACATTAATCCCGCCAACTTCCAGAGCAGGTGGTCGCAAACGGTGCGAGGTTGAGCGTACTTTCGTAATAGCTTGATCAGAAAGCTGCAGAACTTTTTCTAAGCGCTCTTTTTGAATATCTGAATCGGTTTCATCATCTAACTCAATTATTGTACTAACTGCATGCTTTAACGTAACGAGAACTTGTCCAGTATCATCATGCAATTCTCTAGAGATAATACGCCTTTCATTTTCCTGGGCTAGAATTAAAGCTTGGGTCAGAGATTGCAACCGTTCCTGGTTATCGCGGATAGCTTCCGTTTTCTCCTTTAAAAGTATCTCCCCTTTTTTCTTTTCGGAAATATCTTTGCCAACCCCGATCAAGCCAATTGCAATTCCATTTGCCCCCATAATTGGAGCAATGCTGAACTCAACAACAATATTTTTCCCTGCAAAATTTTGGATAACAAGTTCAATATCTTTAATCACACCAACATCCAAAACTTCCCTAAACACACGATCTGTCTCTTTTCGTTCCGCTGCTCCTAAAAAAACATCTACGTTCTTCCCGATCATTTCTTCTTCGCTTAAAGCAAATAATTTCTCACCGGCAAGATTAACTGATTCGATATACCCTTTCAGATCAAAGCGAATAATGGCATCAGGGGAAGTTTCTACCAAAACCCGAAAATGCAATTCTCTCTCTACGATCTCTTTACTTTTCTGCTCAATAACAAGGGAACTTTTATTTAGCTGCTCATTTTTTTCTGAAAGACCATTAATCAATGCATAAATTGTTATTGTTGTCATAAAAGACATCAACAAAAATATCGTTGTCCCAACCGCCCAAAGGATAACATCATCTTGAGGCAAGGCAATTCCTAATTCATAGTTTTTTTTCACCACAAGAAAGCCAACAGCAGCTATACTGGCTAAGCTCATAGATATAGCAACCAAAGCTCTGCGAAGGTCAAAAAACAAAACCGCCATAATTACAAAAGAAAGGAAAAATAAGCCAGCATCTACGTTCAGGCCTGAATAAAGCAAATTATTAACGCCAAAAATATATAGAATGGCAAGCCAAGAATATACGCGAATAAGATATGGGATTTTCGGAATATATGTGAGTCCCAGCAATGCTGAATAAAAAACAGTATAAAACAAGAATAAGAGGTAAAGTTTTTCTTCAAGAGCCGGGATAATCGCCAACATATATAGTATTGAACCAGCAACCGAAGCTCCAGACAGCAAGATACGAAGAAGTTTTGCGCGCATCTCCTGAACGCCATCAATATCATCTAAATCAAAAAACTGGGATGTATAAGCTACTATTTTCAAATTTATTACCTCTCCTTTCAGCTAAACATAGCGCAGAAAAACTCCCTTTATACTAAGAGCTTATTCATTATACTCTCTGCAACAAAGATGACAAATACAAAACAGGAAAAAATATGCTGAAAAAAAATCACTTTCTCCTAGACCCTAACATCACTTTTCTTAATCACGGTTCTTTTGGGGCCTGTCCAAAGCCTGTCTTCGATATATACCAGCAATGGCAACGTAAACTCGAAGAGCGTCCGATCGAGTTTCTTGGCAGGAACGCGTTCTCGCTATTAGCAGAATCTCGCGAAAAACTCGCGGATTACCTCAACTGCGCCGCACGGGATTTAGTCTACTTCCCTAACCCGAGCACTGCCATCAATATGGTCGTTCCTAATCTCGACTTGCAGCCCGGTGACGAAATCCTGACCACAGACCACGAATATAGAGCAATGGATCGCACCTGGCGATATTTCTGTGCTAAAAGCGGCGCAAAATATATTCAGCGAAATATCCCCTTGCCAGTCACGACCCACGCTGATTTTGTTGAAAACTTTTGGGCAGGGGTCACTCCAAAAACAAAAATAATCTTTCTCAGCCATATCACCAGCTCAACTGCGTTGGTTTTCCCCGTTACCGAGATTTGTAAAAAAGCACGCAAAACCGGCATTCTCTGCATCGTGGATGGTGCACACGCTCCAGCACAAATTGATCTCGATCTAAGCGCGCTAAATGCAGATATCTATACAGGGGCTTGTCATAAATGGATGCTAAGTCCGAAGGGTGCGGCATTTCTTTATGTGCGCCGAGAATTACAAGATTCGCTTGACCCGCTTGTTATCAGTTGGGGATACGACTCCGAATCAGGCTTTGGGAGCGGCATCCAATATATTGATTATCACGAATGGCAGGGGACGCGGGATATTGCGGCATTCCTTTCGGTACCGGCAGCCATTGATTATCAACGGGAACAAGATTGGGGCCACGTGCGCGCTCGTTGCCGAAACTTGCTCGGCGTTGCGGTACAAAAAGTCCAATCCCTAACTGGGTTGCCCCCCATCGCCCCCTATCCATCAGCATGGTACGGACAAATGGCAGCACTGTCCCTCCCAAAAGGCGTAGATGGGCTTCAGCTAAAAACACGCCTTTATGATGAATATAATATCGAGATTCCCTTCACGACATGGGGAGAGCAATCCTTTTTGCGGATTTCCATCCAAAGTTATAACAATGAAGATGACGTAGATAAGCTCGCGGATGCACTCAAAGTGCTGCTTCCATAAACATAGTTTCTAAGATCAATGTGAGTGGGTAAATAATATTAGCGGGGTGTCTTTCTGTGCCTTTTTATATAGATACTATTTAATTGCATATTGTTCACCACATTAACAACAATTTTGATAAAATTTATCGTGTTATATGATATACTGCAATTCTGAATAGCACCTACCCCCTGTTTTTCATTACTTATAGATTTTCTGAAACGGCTATCCCAAAAGGGAAAGTAATTATTGAACGCTAAACTTATTAGGAGTGCGCTTTAATGAAAATAAAATTATTATTGGTAGAAGGCCCAGCCCCAGGCGAAGAATTTGAATTAACAAGCGATACCATTACCATTGGGCGTGATCCAGCAAGTAGTTGGCCCATAGACTACAACGCTGTTTCTCGTAATCATGCCAAATTCACCAAGCAAGGCGAATCCTACTCGTTAGAGGATTTGGGTAGCAGCAACGGCACTTTTGTAAATGGCAATAAAATCTCAGGGGCTTTTTTGCTGAAAGATGGTGACGAGATCGGTTTTGGTCATTCTGTCAAAATACGTTATGAAATTGTTAAACCTGCTCCAGCGAAAGAAGAGTACCAATCGGTAGAAGATTTACTTGCCACGAGAGTAGGCGGGCCTGTAGGTTTGGCAAAAACCACAGTTGGGGAAGTTTTGCCGCCAATTGGGGCGCCACCACAATTATCAGTGGAAATTGCAGGTTCTGCACCAAAAACCTACACCCTCAATAAAAAGAAGTATAGTTTCGGGCGCGGCGAAGATAACAATATTGTGATCCCTTCACCCGTTGTTTCCCGTAATCATGGCTATATTGAAAAGAACACTAATGGAAACTATCAGATCGCCGTTTTACCAGAGGCTGGAAACGCTGTTCATTTAGACGGCTTTGCTGTTTCTGCTCCAAGCATATTAGTTAATAATGCTAATATCCGCATTGGGGGGCAGACTCCGGGTGTAATGGTTTCGATGGTCTATCTTTCCCCATCCGAAGCCGCTGCCGCGATAGATGCCGAAATTACCTTTGGCGACAAAACTGTCATTCAGATCGGGCGAGCGCCAGATAATGATGTTGTTTTGAATGTTCCCCAGGTTTCTCAATTCCACGCCCAGATCGAAAAAGTTGGCCAACGTTACAAAGTAAGGGACTTGGATAGCACCAACGGCACCTTTGTGAATGATACGCTCATCAAAGATGAAACTTGGCTCTCGCCTGACGATACAGTGCGTATTGGACCCTATCGCTATGTGATGGGTACTGAAGCGCTTGCTCAATTTGATGATTCTGTTGATCTGCGCGTTGAAGTGCTGGGGCTAAATAAATGGGTACGTGACGATCTCAATATCCTGCAAAACATCTCCCTCGTATTTGAACCACGCGAATTTATTGTCGTTGTCGGACAAAGTGGTGGTGGTAAATCTACGCTCGTAGATGCAGTTGCCGGATATCGCCCCGCAACACATGGACAAGTCATCGTCAATAACACCAATGTCTATGAAAACTTTGAAGCCATCCGTGACATTATTGGCTTTGTCCCACAAAAAGATATTATTCATATGGAATTAAGCGTCTTTGACGCGCTTGACTATACAGCCCAGCTCCGCATGCCACCAGATACAACCGTGGAGGAGAGACATCAGCGAGTGGAAGAGGTGATGCAAGTCCTCGATATCGCTCATCGACGTGACAACCAAATCCTGGAACTGAGCGGGGGTCAGCAAAAACGAGTCTCGATTGGTGTTGAATTACTAACGAAACCCGGTTTATTCTTCCTGGACGAGCCATCTTCTGGTCTAGATCCCGGAACAGAAACTTCCTTAATGCACTTGATGCGCCAGATGGCGGATCAGGGTCGCACGATCGTTTTAATTACTCACGCTACCAAGAATGTTTTCCTTGCCGATAAAGTTGTTTTCCTTGCACGTGGCGGTTATTTGGCCTGGTTTGGTCCACCTGATGAAGCTTTGAAATTTTTTGACCAATATCGCTCAGAACGTGACCGCCGCGTTAGCACGATGGAATTCGACCAAATCTACGCTGTTCTGGAAGATTCGAGTAAAGGCACTCCCGAGGAATGGGCTGAGCGCTATAGACAGCACCCTGCCTATCAAAAAAATGTTGTTGATGCATTGGGTGACAAAGCTCAAGTCGGCACTATGCCCTCAGCCAGCACGCCGGCCAATGAAGCCCCTGCGCTTCCCGAAAAACAAAAGAAAGTTTCTGCGCTTCGACAATTTCTTATTCTTTCTAAACGCAACTTACGAATTTTAGGGAAAGATCGCTTTAGCTTGGGACTAATGTTAGCAGCCTCACCGCTAATGGGTATGATGTCAGTTCTCTTGGCGACAGTTCTCGGAAATAAACCTTTCGAGTTTGTAACGGGAGATATGAATAATGTTGTTATTTCATTATTCTTATTGACCATTTACGCCGTTATGATCGGCGGACTTTCTCAAATGCGTGAGATTGTTAAAGAGGGTGAAATTTATAAACGCGAACGATTGGTAAATCTGAAGATTTTGCCCTATGTGCTTTCCAAAGTTTGGGTGGCGGCTGCTTTGGCACTCTATCAAACAGCTACTTATATGATCATCCATTTCCTGGCATTTGATATGCCTGGAGGAGTCTTCGAATTTGTTTTGATGTATATATCGTTGACGCTCGCGACCCTGGCTGGGATGATGCTGGGATTATTCTCATCTGCACTTTCCCCAACAGCAAATGCCGCCCCCCTGATTGTTATTTTGCTCATGTTACCCCAAATCGTTATGGGCGGTGTTTTGGTACCTATGCCCGATGTGCTGAGTGGGATCACATCAACAAATTGGGCATTCCAGGGATTTTTGGGCGTGACGGGCGTTGGATCCGATATTGCCTCCGATGTTTGTATGGCTCTGCCACCCGAGCAGATTGCCATTATGACGGCTGACGACAAGATCGCAAATGGATGTAAATGTTTGGGTGTGAACGCGCTCCGGGAAGAATCTTGTTATTTCCCTGGAAATGGACGTTTCTATAACCCGGCAATTGATGAAGCCTTGCCGCCAAGCCCTGGACCTGAACCTGTTCGCCCTGTTGACCCCGTTATCCCAGAGGCTCCAGAGCAGCCTGCTGATCAATCAGATACAGTGGCAGTGGCAGAGTATCTCGCAGCGTTGGAGAAATATCAAATTGAAGTTGAAGCGATTCAGAGTAATACGAAGGCAGAATTTGCTGCTTTCGAGGCTCAGGTCGAAGTTTATCAGGCTGAAGTGGTTGCGTATCAACAGGCTTCAATCACGCATCAGGCAGGCGTTGCTACCGCAGTCCAACCCGTTGAAACTGTTATTCAAAAATATAACGAAAAATTCGGTAGCGCATTTGTTAACAGAGATAATTCTGGTGAATTCTGGTTCTTCCTTTTGAAAACTTGGGCTGCCCAACTTGTCATCAGTGGAATCCTGTTAGGCGGGATTGTCTTTTTACAAAAACGTAAGGATGTAAATTAGATGAATATGAAATTACGTCATCTCACAATCTTTGTTTTGCTTACAGGAGTAATAACTGCCTGTGGCGGTGGAGTTACTCCAGCTGAAATGACTGCTCAAGCACTTGGGCAGTCCATCTCTCTAACGGCAACCGCTGGGGCAAATAACGGTTTTGATGCGCAGGCGGAGTTAGAAACCGCAGTTGCGCAAGCAACGGCTAGCGCGGGTGCTCTCGCAGCCACCCAATCTGCTCAAGCGGGGCTTAATGCCGAGGCGATGGCAGCAACCGCAACAGCTGAGGCACCTATCCGGTCAGAGTTACCGACATACGGGATCGATCCGGTCAACGGTCATGTGGGTTGGATCCATCCTCCTGCATCGCTTTCTGTGACGGGTTATCTAAAATACGATTATATAAATCAATTTATTGGCACTGTCGCAGAGAATTTTGTTGTCTCAACAGATATTACGTGGGATACACAGTACGGGACATCCGGATGTGGACTGGTTTTACGATCAAATGGCAATGAAGATGCTTTGAGCCAATATCTGGTGATCGCAACCCGAGGTGCAAATGGGCACATCGTTTTTAGTTCCATGGAAGATGGGAAATTGCGTAATGGCATTGATAGTTATGCCAACTACCTTGACCCCAAATTTCAAGTTCAAAATGGTGCGACCAATCGTTTAACCGTTGTAGGACGTGGGAACACCCTGACTATCTTCACGAATGGTGTTCAGATCGACCAAGTGGTGGCAGGAGATCAGCCGGTGCTTACGCTACCATCTGCCCCAACCCCACCACCAGAAGGTGCGTCTACAGACCAGTTGGCACAATTTGATAGCGAACTATCTGCTCATGGCAATTTAGTTAATAGAATTTCGAATAACTACAAGCCTAATCTTGCCATCATACAAGCTGAAACCCCGTATTTTGAACGTGGTTTTGTAGCATTGGTCGCTTTGAGCGAATCAGGGACAACCAACTGCGAATTTAATAATTCCTGGTTGTGGATTATTGATAAATAGATTTTTACAGAAATATTATTATGAACTTCTTGGAGGAGGTACCTTATGTCTGAACCCTCATGGATCGGTCGTAAATTAAATGACCGCTATGAAATTGAAGATTTGCTTGGGGCGGGGGGAATGTCGTCTGTTTTTAGAGCAAATGATCCGAATTTGCGTCGGGCTGTTGCAATAAAACTGATTCACCCTCACTTATCATCCGACCCTCAATTTGTGAGCCGATTTGAAGATGAAGCGGTTTCTGTTGCTCAATTGCGTCACCCTAATATCATTCAAGTCCATGATTTTTCGCATGATGGCGACGTCTATTATATGGTCTTGGAATTTGTGCCAGGTGAAACTTTGGAAGAACGTATGAAGCGTCTGAACGCAAGCGGACGTCGATTTTCGACCAAAGAAGCCGTTGAAATAATCGCCAGCATTTGTGATGCTTTAGAGTATGCCCATAAGCGTGGCATGTTCCATCGAGATATTAAACCTGCGAATATTATGATCAACCTTCAGGGGCAATCCATTTTGATGGATTTCGGCATCGCCAA
>JABGQT010000118.1 GCA_018648685.1 Anaerolineae bacterium | reverse complement strand
CCAAGTTTTGCTTTTTGTCGTGCCAGAGCAGTTAGAACGGCCTCGTCTCCGATAGCTGTCAGGATGATAAAGCCGTCTGCGCCTCTGATATAAACCTGGTCAAGGTCTCCGCGCCCAAGCTCGCCGGCAATTCTTTCGCCCAAGCTGAGCATTGCAGCAGACATCGCTGAAACGCGATCTTCTTCCACATCGGCGGCTAGGGCAGATGCCATGATCAACCCATCTACAGAGACAACAGCCGATGCTTCAATATCGGGTGCAGCGGTCTGCATGGCGCGTAAACTTTCTACCATTTCTTCGCTTCGAGATTTGCTCATACGAGAGGAGCCTCCGTTTTAGTGTTTTTCAGAACGAATTGAGTTTACCATAAAAAAGGACACTCAAAGATGACCGATTCTTCTAATTTTGGGATTTTCTTGCAAAATCATTCCCTCAATTTATGCTAAACTTAGAAGTTGCGAAAAACACTTGAAAAGAAGGCTAAAAAGAGAAAATGACAGAGACTTATCTCATCGTCGGTTTGGGAAATCCCGGCCGAGAATACCGCGAAAATCGACATAATATTGGCTTTATGCTTATTGACAGCCTAGCTTTTCGTTTGGGGGCAAAAATGTCTCGGATGCAGTCCAAAGCCTTGGTTGCCTCTGCGCGTCATGGAGATGCGAAAATTATTCTTGCCAAGCCGCAGACCTTTATGAATCTTTCTGGTCAAGCTATTCAGGCTCTGGTGCGTTTTTATAAAACCCCTCTTGAGAATATATTAGTCGCTCACGATGATCTTGATTTGCCCTTTGAAACGATCCGCTTGCGCCCTGGCGGTGGTGCGGGAGGCCAAAAAGGCATTAAGTCCACCATCCAGCATTTGAGTACAAATGATTTTCCTCGCCTACGTCTTGGCATTGGTCGCCCGCCCGGTCGCATGGACCCTGCCGCTTATGTCTTGCAAGATTTCCCGAAAGAGGATCAGCAATTTCTTGTAGAAACACTTGAGCGTGCCGTTGACGCTGCCCTTGATTTCGTTGATGAAGGACTGGATGTGGCGATGAATAAATTTAACGGGACTGCATAACCAGCCCTATGAAAGCCCTCCTCGATTCCATCCGTGCGCTGCCTCTTTATACAGATATATTTTCTACTATTAAATCTGGTGAAAGTTTTTCCGGATTAGGCTTGCCTCGTGCCGCACGCCTCCCGATGCTTGCTACTCTTAGTGAAGATCTGTCTATCCCGATTCTTTTTCTCACGGATCGCGCAGACCGAGCATTAGAATTCTCCGATGAGCTTTCTTTTTGGCTGAAAGATTCGCCGCGTTATCTTTTTTCGCAACCAAATCCTGCTTTTTACGAAGAAGCTGCTTGGGGCGCAACAAATAGGCGTGAGCGTATTCAAGCATTAACAGCTTTGGCAGCCTATCATCTTCCCTTTGCGCAAAAACCGAAATCTCCGCCCGTTATTATCAGCTCAACTCGCGCATTGATGGCGCGTACACTCCCACGCCGTGACTTTCTGAAAGCGTCTAAACGCCTCAAGGTGGGCGACCAGTTGCTTATCACCAACTTGCTGGAAACTTGGGTACGGATTGGCTATAAACCAGTCAATACGGTTCTTGAGCCCGGACAATTCTCTCACCGTGGCGGCTTGCTCGATATTTGGGCGCCAGCAGAAAAGCTCCCTGTGCGTCTAGATTTTTTCGGGAACGAACTGGATATTATTAAAAGTTTTGAGCCAGCATCTCAGAGAACAATAGAAAATCTGAAAGAGATTCTGATCACGCCTGGCCGCGAATATTTTTTGCCGGAGCCGGATTCTCCGCTTTCTACACGCTATCCGGATTTTTCTGAGTTCCACTTGCCTTTGCTGCACTCTTTTCCCGCCAGTTTGTTAGATTATCTCCCGTCAAATGCCTTGATCCTTTTTGATGATCTCAGCTTTGTAACATCAACCGCAAATGAGATCGAAGAACAGGCTGTTAAATTCCGAGAGGAAAATGTATCTGAAGAAATTTTGGATGAAAGTTTTCCCGCGCCTTATTTGTCATGGTCTGAGTTGGAAGATAGTTGGCATAATCGCCCTCGTCTGGAATTGGGCTATTCCACTGCGCGAGCAGATATTCTCTCGGATTTTGCCGCGCTACCACGCTTTAGTGGTCGATTAAAGCCCTTTATGGATTTTGTCGCTGAACGAATTGCCAGCGGCGAAGATGTTTTTATCGCCTCGCGACAATGTGAACGGCTTTCTGAATTATGGCGTGAACGCCACGCTTTTGAAGACTCTGAATATCGCTCTCCGATCTTTGTTTGTGATTCTCTTTCGGGAGGCTGGAGCCTAAATGTTGGCACCGACCTTTCTGATGAAAGCGAAATGTCAATCCATCTGATCACGGATGCAGAAATATTTGGCTGGGAACGCCCTCGCACGCGGCGCAGACAAAGGAAAAGAGCAGATGCGCCTGAAGCAGCCTACGCAGACTTAAGCCCCGGAGATTGGGTTGTGCATATTGACCATGGAATTGGGAAATATACAGGGTTAGTGCAGCGCAGTTTGGATGGCGATGAGCGTGAATTTTTGCGCATCGAATATAAGGATGAAGACCAACTCTTTGTGCCCGTTTACCAAGCTGACAGGCTGACCAAATATATCGGCGCGGATGGCAGTACGCCTGCTCAGGGACGTTTAGGTGGTGAAAGGTGGCAGCAAGCCAAAAAACGCGTGCGTGCCGCTGTTCAGGAAGTAGCCGAAGATCTGCTCAATTTATACGCGAGACGGAAAGTTGCATCTGGTTATTCATTCAGTCCAGATGCGGCGTGGCAGAGAGAACTTGAATCCAGTTTTCCTTATGTCGAGACAGATGACCAAGTCCGTGTGATCGAAGAAGTCAAAAAGGATATGGAATCTGCACGGCCAATGGATCGTTTGCTGTGTGGTGATGTGGGGTACGGAAAAACAGAAGTTGCTTTGCGGGCGGCGTTCAAGGCCGTGATGGATGGGCGGCAGGCAGCCGTTTTAGCGCCAACAACAGTTTTGGCGCAACAACATTTTGAAACTTTTCAGCAGCGGATGGGTGCATTCCCTGTAAAAGTGGAAATGCTCTCACGTTTTCGTAGCCCGCGCGAGCAAAATAAAATTTTATTCGATACGGCAAAAGGTGGCGTGGATATTTTGATCGGCACACATCGTTTGCTTTCTGGTGATGTGCTTTTCAAAGATTTGGGTTTGGTTGTGGTTGATGAAGAACAGCGTTTTGGCGTGGCACATAAAGAGCATCTAAAGAAAATACGCTCTGAATTAGATGTGCTCACGATGACCGCTACGCCTATCCCGCGAACGCTTTACATGGCCCTGACGGGTGTGCGCGACATCTCAAATTTGAATACACCCCCTGAAGAGCGTTTGCCGATCGTGACGCATATTGGCCCTTATGCGCCAAAGATGGTGCGGCAAGCTATTTTGCGAGAAATTGATCGCGGTGGACAGGTCTTCTTTGTGCATAATCGTGTGCAGACAATTGGTGCAATGAAAGCGCATTTGCAAAAGATCGTGCCCGAAGCGCGAGTGTCTATTGGGCATGGCCAAATGCCAAAAGGTGAACTTTCGCAAGTAATGTCTGATTTCGTGGCGGGAAAAGTGGATATTTTATTGTCGACGACGATCATCGAATCGGGTTTAGATATCCCGAATGCAAATACGCTCATCGTTGATCGTGGTGATACCTTTGGTTTGGCACAGCTTTATCAGTTGCGTGGGCGCGTGGGGCGTGGGGCAGTGCGTGCTTATGCCTATTTCTTTAGGCATCGTAAAAAAACGCCCACTGAAGAGGGACAGGCTCGTCTGGAAGTGCTCGCAGAAAATACGCAGCTTGGTGCAGGATATTCCATTGCCATGCGCGATCTTGAAATTCGTGGTGCAGGCGATCTGCTTGGCACCAGACAGCACGGGCATATTTCATCCGTTGGTTTTCACCTCTATACGCGACTCTTGAAAGAAGCTGTGCAGAATTCAAAGTTGCAGGTTGAAGGAGATGGCCCAGATATTGAGACGAGCCGAGTGAAAGCTTCAGATCTAAATCCTGTAAACGTAGATTTTCCCATCCCGATCGGTATTCCCGCCACTTATATTCCTGATCAGAGTTTGCGTCTGCGCCTTTATCGTCGCCTTGCGGACATTGCCGATGATGACGAGCTGGATGCAACCCGAATTGAATTTGAAGATCGCTTTGGCGAAGCGCCGGAGATGGTCGAAAATCTCTTTTATCAGGTTTCGGTCAAAATGCGTGCAGAAGAAGCGGGATTGGCCTCCGTCACGATGAGCGGAGAAAAGATCACCCTTCAATATCCACCTCGCACAGATGGCACAAAGCATCGTCTCGCCCATGATTTTGGGCGTGATGCCCGCAAAGGGCGTGGTGCCTATTATTTAACAATTTCCCGCCAAAAGGATTGGCGTATTTGGTTGCTGGCGGTTTTGGAGAAGCTGAAGAGATAGAGAATCAAAAATCTCTCCCACTTGGGAGAGATTTTTTGTAGAAATTTAGTCTAATCCAATAACGCAAACCTTGCCTGGAAGAAGCGCAAATATTCAGGTTCATAAACCATCTTGAGACCTTTTGTGCTCTCGCGTTGATCGTATACGGCTTTGAGGCTTTCGGCAACAACATCCATGTGGGCCTGCGTATATACACGGCGTGGGATGGTGAAGCGGGTCAGTTCAAGAGCGGGATAACGATGTTCACCGGTTTCAGGATTACGTCCAGCGCTGACAACACCGCGTTCCATCGTACGAACACCAGAATCAAGATAAAGTTGAGCAGCTAAAGTTTGTGAGGGGAATTGATCCTGTGGGATATGTGGATAAAAACGTTTTGCATCTACGAAGATAGCATGTCCGCCAACGGGCTGCACAATGGGGATATTCCAATCAAGGAGCAATTTGCCCAAATAGCGAACTTGGCGAACGCGGGAGGCAACGTGGTCATCTTGCACGCCTTCGGCGATGCCGATAGCGAGAGCTTCCATATCACGTCCAGCCATACCGCCATAAGTGTGAAGGCCTTCATATACCACAACCATTGTGCGGGCTTGTTCAGCAACTTTGGCATCGTTGACGGCTAGCCAACCACCAATATTAACAAGATTGTCTTTCTTTGCGCTCATCCATGCGCCATCGGTATAGGAGCAGAATTCTAATAAAATTTCGGCGATGGATTTATCGGCGTAACCTTCTTCTCTTTCCTGAATGAAGAAAGCATTTTCGTACATGCGAGTTGCGTCGAGATAGACAGCAATGCCTTGGCTATCGCAATAAGCTTTTAATTCACGCGCATTTTGCATACTAACGGGTTGCCCGCCAGCCATGTTAACGGTTCCGGCAAGGCTGACGTAAGGAATATTCTCTGCACCAACTTTCTTCACAAGGTCTTTGACTTTGTCAATATCTACATTGCCTTTGAAAAGATGTGGGTCTGTCGGGTCGTGAGCTTCGTCAATGATTACATCTACGAAAGTGCCGCCAGCTAATTCCTGATGTAGGCGCGTGGTGGTGAAATACATATTGCCGGGAATATAGTCGCCTTTTTTGAT
Source organism: Anaerolineae bacterium (assembly GCA_018648685.1). Classification (GTDB taxonomy): domain Bacteria; phylum Chloroflexota; class Anaerolineae; order Anaerolineales; family Villigracilaceae; genus Desulfolinea. Next base: position 5,781 of record JABGQT010000118.1, on the reverse strand, counting down.
GATCGCTTGAGAGATTAGATGTTCTGCACCGCGGCCCTGATGCGTAGGAATAATATGTTTGTAGCCATAATAAGTTTGGATGGCATTTTCGAGATTATAAAAGTTGCGGCTGCCTGCGTAGGCTTCATCGCCCATCATCATGCCAGCCCATTGACGGTCGCTCATGGCGCTGGTTCCACTATCGGTTAACAAATCAATGTAAACATCCTCTGAGCGGAGCAGGAAGGTATTGTATCCAGCCTCTGCAGCGGCTTTTTCGCGTGCTTCGCGCGTGATCATATGAATGGGCTCGACCATTTTGATCTTCCACGGCTCTGCCCAAGAACGGCGACCGAATTGTTGCCCCATAGTTTTGAAATCTGACATTTAAATCTCCTTTAGGTTGGGTGGTTTATAAAACAGTAAGTTCGCAGGTTGAGTAGGTGATGCACTTCACCGTATCGAAACCAAGAACGAGTTTTGCTAATATTTTGTCGCTTTGATTTCGATACGGATGACGAAAAAGATGTCGTCCTATTCAATCGGCGGCTGTTTCTTAAAATTATTCCAGCGGAATCTCGCTCGTAGACTTTGCCTCACGCAAAACTAAACTCGTGTGGATGCGCGCTACGCCAGAGACCGGGGTGAGCCTATTCATTAGAAAATCCTCTAAATCTTCTGCGTTGCGCGTAACCACTTTTAGTAAGTAGTCATGCTCTCCGGTTACATGGTGGCATTCCAGCACTTCAGGCATTCCAGTGATGATTTTTATAAACCCTGCCACTTGCTCTGTGTCGTGTAATTGCAAGCTGATGCTAACAAAGCAAAGTAGGTCGTAGCCGGCTTTTTTACGATCTACGATAGTCGCGTAGTTCTGAATAAGGCCATGTTTTTCCAGGCGACGCACGCGTGTATGAGTGGCCGGTGGCGACAGGTTTACGCGGCGAGCTAACTCTGTATTGCTGATGCGAGCATCTTTTTGCAATACTTGCAGAATGTTTTTATCAAGTTCGTCTAACATAAGAACTCCCTTTTGAAAGTATTTTCTTGTAATAAGAATCTATCTAAAATATAGCTTAATGTCAATATATATTTTGCTGTTGTAATTATATGGCGAATTAACCTTGTTGTAATTGCATTTTTACTTTTGATAATTTTGATGAATAGGAGATGAGCCTTTTGAAGAAAGTGCATAAAGAACTCATCTTCTGTTTTATAATCTCCTTCATGCTTGAGCGTCTATATAGTTTTTTAAACTTGGTCTTTTATCTCTTTCTATGCAGCATGCTGCTTACGAGTAGTGTGGCGCTTCCGCTTGAAAGAATTGAAAGGGTGCAGGAATATACGCATCGTATTGAATATGATTTTCTTTCTTGGGTCGCAGATGCTTCGTGGATAAAAATCCAACAAGCTGCGCTAGGAAGTCCTCATTATATTGATAGTAGCGAACGCAAAGAAATTGTGCTGGATTATTTTCAGCTTGTGGAGCAAGTCCTCTTTGCGGAGTGGGAGTTGGATCAGATTTATAGTGACCCAGACATTAGTGACCCTGAACGTGCATCAGAAGATTTGCGGGAACGCCTCGATGCTCTTTATGCGAAGCAACGTGAGTTAGCGCCTTTTGCCGAATCCGTGCTGGAGGCGCAAGTCAGCATTATTTTAGCGGAAGCAAACCTAACATCAGGAGGGCAGCCGCTCCCGCAGCCGCTTTATCATATTTCCCCGTTGCCCACAGCCCTTATTATTTCGCCGCGCGAGACCATCCGTCAAGATAAAAATATTATGCTTTTGGCAGATTTTCCCGTCGATCAGCGAAATGCCCTCGAAGAAAATATCACCAAAGACCTTGATTTTTCTGCCCTTGTTGTGCCGGTTGGCGGGGTCGGGATCTACCCGACAATGGGGATGCGTTCCACAAATCTGCCCTGGACGGTGGACACGATCGCGCATGAATGGGCGCATAATTATCTGACTTGGCATCCACTGGGATGGAATTATGACACCTTGCCTGAGTTGCGCACGATGAATGAGACCGCTGCCTCGATTGTCGGAGGGGAGATCTCGGAAATGTTGCTGGCGCGTTTTTATCCCGAATATTTAGCAGCGGAACGCTCTCCTGTCAGCTTGCTTTCGTTAAATAAGCCGAGTCTTGACCCTGACGAAGCTCCCTTCGACTATCGCGCCGAGATGCACGAAACCCGCCTGCGCGCAGACGAGTTGCTTGCCGAAGGAAAAATTGACGAAGCCGAGAGCTATATGGAAGAACGGCGAAAATTCATGTGGGAAAATGGCTACCCGATCCGCAAATTAAATCAAGCCTATTTTGCTTTTTATGGGGCCTATGCCGATATCCCGGGCGGCGCGGCGGGTACGGATCCCGTTGGCCCTGCTGTGCGTGCCTTGCGCGAGCAAAGTGATTCTCTGGCAGATTTTGTACACAGAATTATGATGCTGAATTCTTTTGAAAAATTAGAAGAAATGGTTGGTGGAAAATAAAATGAAGGATATAAGAAAAGAGACTATTTACTTTTTGTTTTTGATGATCTTTTTTATCTCAGCTTGTGCGCCCAACCCTGCCGCAACCCCAACACCAACCACGCCTCCAGTTATCTTCCCGCAAACCCCAACGCCTTTTGTGCCAGAATGTTCTTCGATAGAAACTATCCCTACTCCCGCTGCTTCTGACGCTTCTCTTTTTCCGCCAGTCTCTGATGCAGATATGGTGCTTGGCCCTACAAATGCGGCAACAACTTTTCTCTTTTATGGAGACTTTCAAGACCCTCCTTCGGCTGAGTTGGCATTGGTACTCATAAAATTAAGAGAGAAATATCCCGAAGATTTGCAAATTATTTTTCGTGACTTTCCTCTTGTAACCAATCCCGGGCACGAAAAGGCAGCATACGCCGCACATGCATCACATGCAGCAGCCCTACAAGGAAAATACTGGGAGATGCACGATAGCCTTTTCATTAAACAGGCAGAATGGTCTTTGCTTTCTATCAAAGATTTTCGGGCCTGGCTTTCTCTTGAAGCGTCACTGCTCAGTATGGACGCTGCGCAACTCGCTGCGGATATGGAGCGTGAAGATATTATCGAAAAGGTGAAAGAATCCTTTATTCTTGCCAATGAAGTTGGGTTGCCAGGCACGCCCTTTGTCTTAATTAACGGGCAAATTTATGCTGGAAATCTTAGCTTTGACGCGCTTGACCAAATCATTTCCCTTATTCTTTTAGGTGAGCGACAATATACTTCTTGCCCGCAGATGGTGATCGACCCTGAAAAAGAATATCTTGCCGTTTTGGAGACAGGAAACGGAGAGATTGTCATCCAATTCTATCCTGCCAGCGCACCCATTGCTGTAAATAACTTTGTCTTTCTAGCTCAAGCAGGATGGTACAACGGAATCACTTTCCACCGTGTTGTCCCTGATTATTTTGCGGAGACCGGCGACCCCAGTGGGACAGGGCAGGGAAACCCCGGTTATTTTTTCAAGAATGAAATTGACCCTTCGCTTTCCTTCAATCGCCCGGGCGTTATGGCGATGAAAAATATTGGAGAGAACACCAACGGAAGCCAATTTTTCATCACCTACGATGCTGTTCCTTCTTACGACGGAAAATACACGATCTTTGGGCAAGTGCTTAGCGGCATAGATGTGCTTGAAGAACTCTCTCCGCGCGACCCCAAAATCGGCGAAATTCTGCCTTCTGGTGACACCCTACTCAACGTGACGATTGAAGAACGATAAGGTATAATCGCCCGCTGTTGTCAAAAAAATAAAAAAGAGAGAAAAAAATGGAACTACTAACTCAATTCATAGACATCTTCTTACACCTTGATGTGTACTTGAACGATATCATCTCGCAATATGGCGCATGGACTTACGGCATTCTTTTTGCCGTGATCTTTGTTGAAACAGGGCTGGTTATCATGCCTTTCCTCCCCGGCGATTCTCTTCTCTTTGCGGCTGGCGCACTTGCCGCCCTCGAAGGGAGCGTACTCAATATTTGGTTGATGATCGTTTTATTAATGATCGCCGCCATTCTCGGAGATACCGTCAATTACTGGATCGGTCATACGCTTGGAGAAAAAGCCTACGAAAGTAAATGGGTCAAAAAAGAATATATAGACAAAACCCACGAATTCTTTGAAAAACATGGCGGAAAAACCATCTTCCTCGCACGCTTTGTGCCGATCATTCGCACCTTTGCACCTTTTGTTGCGGGCGTTGGGCAAATGTCCTATAAATACTTCTTCTCCTATAATGTCATTGGTGGCCTGGTTTGGGTTCCCCTTTTCTCGCTAGCTGGCTATTTCTTCGGTGGGCTTGAGTTTGTCGAGCATAATTTCACCCTCGTTATTTTGGCGATCATCGTCATCTCCCTCGTCCCCGTTTTCGTTGAAGCCTGGAAAGCACGCAAAGAAAGCGCAACTGTAGAAGCAGAATAAAATTTCTGGCAAAAAAACCTAAAAGCCCCGTATCGTCGGGGCTTTTCTGTATCAGCTATGAGAAAAAAGCGGATCAGCATCCTCCTTGTTATTTTTGCTCTAATCATCGTTATCCTAGCGGATAGCGGGAATTTGCCACGTCCTATCAAGAATTTATACGATTTTCCTTACGGTGACAAAGTCGGACATTTCCTCTTGACGGGATTACTCAGCCTCGTACTTAATTGGACAGCCCTCACATCGCGCGCATCCAAAGCAGCGCGAAACGGTGCAGATATAAAACCTGCCTTCGTTGTTTTGGCAGTCAGCCTAACCCTGACTTTTTTCGTGACCCTCGAAGAACTCTCCCAACAACTTTTCCCCCGCCGAACATTTTCTTTGCTCGATCTTCTCTTTAGCTATGCAGGCATTGTGCTTTTTGCTTGGGCGACGTGGTTTTTTCAATCGAGAAGATCAATACCCTAAACGCTCATCAAAGTTTTGCGCAGGCGACGGGAAAGGGGTTATTCGCCTGATCGATGTGATGACAGGTGAAGTGCGCCACATTCTCGAAGCGCATGATTGTGCTGTTGCTTCACTAAGTTTTGAGCCTGAAAATGGGAATTTAATTTCTGTTAATTGTGATGGTAATTCGATTTCTTGGGATATATCAGAGGGAAGGGAAATCAAGTAACTTTCGCGACTGTATATAAACGCAGCTAATAATTTTGTCTGAATAATAACTGGTGTATATGGTGTAAAAAGTTTTGGAATTAGTCCTGAAGATTCAAGAACTCATATTCTAATTCTGTTTATTGGGGAGCATTTGCTATAATATAAAGGTATTATGAGTTTAATGGGTATTTATGTAATGAGTAGGGAGTGATTAGAATGACAAGTAAATTATTTAAAGAAATAGAAAGGTTAGGCTTGATTTCAAAAAATGAGGTAAATAAACAAAAAATTGAGAAACTTTCGGCGTCAAGGATAATTGATTTTTCTGAAAAAACTAAAGAGATAATAACTTCTAAAGAAATGGCTCGAGAAAAATCAATCTTCTCTTTTTCCGCTTCATTATCTATGGGAGGAGGAAATTATCCTTGTGAAAATTTAAACTGCCGCTTTGAGAATGTAAAGAAAACAGCTCAGTTTGCTGCGTTATACAGTGATCGTGTTTATATAAACTATTATGCTAATGACTATAATCACTTTGAAGCAACTAAAGAACCAGTAGTTATTGATGCTATGAAAAGCAGGATGTTTAATGATTTGAAATTGTTATGTTATTTGCGCCCTTTGATAGAAGGGGGGAAAATAATCCTGTTCCGCCTCAGGTGAAAATGGAAAAATGGACATAAAAAATAAGACACTATC
>JABGQT010000167.1 GCA_018648685.1 Anaerolineae bacterium | reverse complement strand
CGTTTTTTGATCATGATATTACAAGTTTTCGTTTGATACGGCATCAATTTGATTTTGGTGCAACTCCGCTAGTTTGTTCGAAATGTCATCTTTCTCCTGAGTTTGATGCCAGCAATCAAGCCTGTGAAGATTGTCATTTAAAGGCCGAAATCGACTTTATGTCACAACATCTCATTGATTTTGGCAAAGATTGTCTGGCTTGTCACGATGGCGTAGATAGTATGGCTCGTTTTGATCACTCGTCAACAAATTTTGCATTAGAAGGCATTCATAACGAAGCGCAATGTGCGGGCTGTCATCTCAATGGACAATTTCAGGGGATACCGACAACTTGTGCAGAATGTCATGCAGAGCCCGAGATGCACGATGGATTATTTCTGGAATCTTGTGATGTTTGTCATAGTGCGGATGGTTGGTCTCCTGCACTTTTGAATAATAAAAGATTTGAGCATAGTACCCAAACCGGATTTAGCTTGGTGCGCCACACCAAAGATTACGAGAGCCAAGCATTAAATTGCGTGAGCTGCCATGAGCATGGACTAGAGCGCTTTGATCTGCAAACTTGCATCAGTTGCCACAGTAATTACGATTCTGGGTTTATGGGGCAGCACCAGGCTGTTTTTGGGTCAGATTGTTTAAGTTGTCACGACGGTTTTGATCGCTACAGCGATTTTCGGCACGAGGATGTGTTTTTATTAGATGGCAAGCACGCCACAACCATGTGCGAGGGTTGTCATCTTAATCATGTTTTTCAGGGAGCGCCATCCGATTGTGCTAATTGCCATGCCGAGCCTCTCATCCACGCCGATTGGTTTGGGCTGAAATGCCAAAATTGTCATACTAGCGAGGCTTGGGTTCCGGCTGCGATATTGCGGCATGGATTTCCTTTGGAGCATGGCGGTGGCGATGCAGCGAGTTGCACGACTTGCCATCTTGATAAATATACTGCCTACACTTGCTATGGGTGTCACGACCACGAAAAGGGTTCTGTTGAGTTGAACCATATTCAAGCGGGTGTGTCGGTAGATGAATTACAAAATTGTATTCAGTGTCACTTATCTGGAAAAATTGAGTAAGTTTTGTCCCGTAACTTTTTTGGAGTTGAAGCGACAGTTAAAAGAAGGCTCTGTTTGTTTTTTCGTAATTGCTAGATTTTTTTAGAAAGTTGGCAACAAAATAAGGAAGGTTGTTATGCGTCGTTTTTTTCTTGGAGCAATCGCAATTAGTATTTTGCTTGTAGCAACAGGTATTGGCACAACTGTTACTTTGGCTGGATCTGGACCTTTAAAGCCAGGAGATACTCTCTTTCCGCTTCAGTATTTTGCTGAACAAAGCCAAGGGGAATTGATCACGACAGATATAGGGGCAGCAAAGCATTTTATCTCTATTGCCGGGCGGCGAGCAGTTGATTTAGGGAGTATCGCAGGAACTTCGGATGAGTTGCTTTCAATTTATTATTTAGATCAAGCGTTAGATCAGGCGGCTGTGGCTGTTGCGAAGACAGAAAGAACTGAAATTGAAATTTTTCGTTTAGATTTGGTTGATCTTCTTCTGCAGATCAGAGATTCTGCGTCAAAATTAAGTGTAGTACCAATAGAAGACCCTGATGTTTATAATGGTTTGATCGCAAAGATCGAGAGTTTGCAAAATTTGATCGTAAACCCTGATTCTGTATCTAGCGATTTTGCCTCTATCGTAAACATCAATAGTTTTGGCGGAATGGCTAATGTTGATGTTCCCAAATTTGTGGAAAAGAATAATACTGACAACCTTATTTCTGGCGGACCGCAATCAATTCCTTTCCCTGAGAACAGCCCGGGTGCGCAACATGATTTTTTCCCGCTAATCGGAGAACACGCTACTATCGATTGCGAAAGCTGCCATACGACAAGTCAATATGTGGGGACAGCGGACACCTGTGAAGCTTGCCATACTAATATCAAACCAGCTAACCATTATCAGGGTGATTGCGCCGCCTGCCACACGCCTGTATCTTGGCATTCGGTTAACTTTGATCATGCTTTAGTCGGAGCGACTGACTGTCAGGCTTGTCATAGTAATAACAAACCAGCGAATCATTTTGGTGGGCAATGCTCTCAGTGTCATAATACTTCGGCATGGTTACCAGCCAGCTTTAACCACTCTGGACAAACCGATTGTCAGGCTTGTCACAGTCGTCCTTCTGGGCACTATGCTGGACAATGTTCACAATGCCATACAACATCGACTTGGACAGGTGCAGCCGTCCATTTTGCCGGGGCAGATTGTCAGGCTTGTCATAGCCGCCCATCTGGGCATTATGGTGGGCAGTGTTCACAGTGCCATAGTACCTCCACATGGAGTGGCGCAAATTTTCATTTTGCTGGTGCAAATTGTGTGGCTTGTCATAGCGGACATACAACGCAACAGTGTTCAGACTGCCACAATACCAGCAATTGGGATGATGCCGATGATGACAATGAAGAAGATGAAAAAGATGAAGAAGATGAAGAAGATGAAAAAGACGAAGAAGATGAAGAAGATGAAGAAGACGATTAAATAAGCAGGTAAAATACGGGGGCGGTTTTTCCATCAAAATAATAAATAGGCTTATTTTATGACCCTTCGAAATTATCTCAGGCGAGAAACGACGCGCCGTCAGGCTTTGGTAAAAGGCTACGTTGTGCCCGATTCTTCTCGCTGTGTGCAATGTGGAATTTGTTCTTATAACTGCCCGATTGGGATCGATGTGCGCCGCCATGCCTGGGTTGGAAGCCCTGTTAAAGATAACCATTGTTTAACTTGCGGCGAGTGCGTAGATCGTTGCCCACGAGGTGTGCTTCAATTTGAGCGTACTAATATTTTTGATGAAAAGAAGTTTAAACTCGAGGACAAGAAATGAAGCCTCGATATCTAATTATTGGCATGGGCGCAGCGGGGGTTTCTGCCGCAGAAGCTATTCGTGACGCTTCTGCAGAGGCTGAGATCACGCTAATTGGCGATGAAAGGGTTGGGTTTTATTCTCGTCCCGGGCTGGCTTATTACCTAACACAAGAAATTCCAGAAAAGCATTTATTTCCTTTTGGAAAAGAAGATTTTCAGCGCCTACGATTACAAATCCTTCATGCGCGGGTTGTGGATATTGCCCCACAAGAGCATTATGTTACGCTTCACGATGGGAGAAAACTTGCTTATGATCGTTTACTGATCGCAACAGGAGCCAGTGCAGCCCAGCCATCTTTGCCTAATACGAAAAAATTGCAGGGCATTGTCAAATTGGATAATTATGCGGATGCTCAAGATATTCGAAAATTAAGCCGAAGGGCGCGCGCAGCGGTTGTGATCGGTGGCGGTATTACAGCTCTGGAAATTGTAGAAGGGCTTCAAGAAAATGGTGTGAAAACGCATTATTTCTTGCGTGGCGAGCGTTATTGGGGCAATGTTCTTGATGAGGCAGAATCTCGTATTATTGAGAATCGCCTAAAAGAAGAGGGTGTTGATATCCACTATCACACAGAAGCAGAAGAAATTCTTGAGAAACGCGGAAAAGTCGTTGGTGTTCGTACAAAGGCTGGACAGCAAATTAAATGCAGTATTGTTGCCTATGCGATCGGCATTCGCCCTCGAATAAAATTGGCAGAGAGTATTGGTCTTCAAATAGAGCGTGGTATTTTGGTAAATGAGTTTATGCAAAGTAGCATCCCCGATATTTTCGCTGCCGGTGATGTCGCCCAGGTCTTCGATCCTTATTCTGGTCAATATGTGATTGATTCTCTTTGGGGGCCTGCTCGCCTTCAGGGGCGCGCTGCTGGGCTTGCGATGATAGGAGAAGGTGTTCCCTACCATAAAGGTGTCCCCTTTAATGTGACCCGTTTAGCGGGGTTAACGACCACTATTATCGGGCAAGTTGGCTCAGGCGCAGATAAAGATTTGGTGGGGATTGCGCGTGGTGATAGCGAAACATGGCGACAACTCCCCGATGCAATTGCCTGTCAACAAAGTTTCGATATAAACCATCTACGTTTACAAATTGGAAATCAAAGAATTTTAGGGTCAATCGTTATGGGAGACCAAACTCTTTCTCAACCTCTCCGCCATCTTATTGCTCGAAAAGCAAATATTACTTCAATTAAAGACAGCCTTCTTATGCCGCAAGCCCCTATCGCCGATCTTATTGCCGCATTCTGGGCAGAATGGAGAAAAGACCATGAAATTTAATAATAATGAGCTTTGGCTTTCATTTTTTGCTGTCCTATTGCTCACGCTTGTTTATGTATTCGTTGTTATTAGCACAGGCTCTATCCCGGCTGCCGGAGAATTTTTTGGGCATTCCCTCGGTATTGCCGGTTTTCTCCTCATGCTTATGACTGAAACCCTCTACACCCTGCGCAAACGCAGTCGCAGTGCTCGTTGGGGGCGTATGTCTGCTTGGCTAAAATTCCACATCTTTACAGGTTTAGTTGGTCCCTATATGGTTCTGCTGCACTCATCCTGGAAATTTAACGGGCTTGCCGGAATCGTTATGCTTCTCACCGTAATTATCGTTGGCAGCGGTTTTATCGGGCGTTATATTTACACCGCCATCCCTCGCACCGTCGATGGTGCAGCCATCGCATCATTTGAGCTAGAAGAAGAAATTGCAAATAGCGAAGCTAAGTTACAGCATGTGATCAATACCAGAACCTCTGCGGTGAACGCTTTGCCCAAAAATCTTGTTACGACAGGTAACGCTCAGCACTCAACTTTTTTTCTCCTATTTGGATATGTTTTTTATGAATGGGAACAACGCTGGCTATGGTGGAAAGAAAAAAATAAAGTGGATATGTCTCTGCGCCCCCTCATCTCACAACTTGAAAAAATGCTTCGGCAACGTCGTCTTCTGCGCCGTCAAGTAGCATCTCTCGCCCTTACCCGACAGTTGCTCTCGGTATGGCATGCAGTTCACGTCCCCATAGGTGTTTCGCTCTTTACTGCTGCGTTTGTTCATATAGTAGCCGCCATATACTATGCAACCCTACTGCGCTAAAACACTTGAGCTTATAAAGAACATGCTATTCCTTCCCCGCATCCAGGAAAACACTCATGAAATCTCATCGCTTTGGTTGTCTTTCAGCAACAGGAATTATCACAGCAATCCTTACGTTAACGCTCATAGTAGGCTTTAGCCTTACGCAGGGAGGCGTGCTCTTTAGTCCGGGTAAACTCAATGCCGAAAAAGGTGAGCAAGCCTGGGGTGGCGTGCGCTCACACGCCGAGATTTCAGGGGATTGTGCCGCTTGCCACGCGCCTCCCTGGGGAAGAGAAACGATGGGAGATCGCTGTGTAGTTTGCCATACCAATATAGCAGAAGAACTCCAAAATACAGAAAGCCTGCACAGTGTTCTCTTCGTTCAAAACACAACATTCACCTGTAAAGATTGTCACCCGGACCATCGCGGAGCTGATGCGAAGCTCACCTTGCTAGACCTAAACCGATTCCCTCACGAAGCAACGGGATTTGCCCTCAACGCCCATCAAAAAATGAATAATGGAGAGCCTTTTTCTTGCGAAAATTGTCACGGCAAAGACATTACAAAGTTTGATGTGAATACCTGTGAAGAATGCCACCGTGATTTAGACCAAGTCTTCACGATAGCACATCAAGAAACATTCAGTAAAGAATGTTTGGTTTGTCACGACGGTGTGGATATTTATGGTGGTGAATTTGACCATAACCGATTTGAATTTCCTCTCGAGGGAGAACACGCAAACCTAACTTGCTCAAAATGCCACTTTGGCGATACGTCCACAGAAGAATTGCAAGCTACGCCACAAGAGTGTTATGCCTGCCATAAAGAAGATGATGAACATAATGGCGAATTTGGCGAAAGCTGCGGCATCTGCCACATCCCAAGCGATTGGGAAAACGCAACTTTTGACCATGCCCTCTCTGGCTTCCCGCTCGAAGGCAAGCATATAGATATAGAGTGTGAAGATTGCCATAAAAACAGCATCTATGAAGGCACATCTTCAGCATGTGTAGATTGTCATCTTGAAGACGACGAACATAATGGAGAATTTGGCGTGGAATGTGAACAATGCCATACATCAATAAACTGGGAAGATGTAACCTTCGACCACGCCCTCTCAAACTTCCCTCTGGATGGCGCACATATTAACGTAACCTGTGAAGATTGCCATGTAGATCAAGTATTTCAAGGGACAAAAACAGAATGTGCCGCCTGTCACGAAGACCCTATTTACCACGCTGGCTTATTTGGTGCCGACTGTATCACCTGCCACACAACCAATGCTTGGTCACCCGCTACCTATAACGAACGCCACACCTTCCCCATGAATCACGAATCAAGTGGAGACAACTCTTGCCGAACCTGCCATGACATCAGCTTTGATGTCTACACCTGTTACGGATGCCACGAACACACACCCAGTAATATTGCCAGCGAACATCGTGAAGAAGGAATCAGCAACTACGAAGACTGCATGGAATGTCACCCCGACGGTCGTGAGCATGATGATGATTAGTCAATAAAATGTTTAAGCCATTTGATAATGTTGCGTGCCTAAGTTTTGCCAAGGATTTATTCTGCTAAATACACCCTCGGCACACGTGTATTAATATTGGTCAGAACTTCATAAGGGATCGTGCTTGCCCAGCGTGCTAGATCTTCGGCGGTGATTTCTTGCTCGGCTTGTTTACCGATCAGGATGACTTCATCGCCGTTGTAGCCGGTACCATCGGGTCCGAGATTGACGACCATTTGATCCATGCAGATGCGTCCAACTTGCGGCAGTTTGACGCCACGAATAATCACTTGGGCTTTATTGGACATGGCACGGAAATAACCATCTCCATAGCCAACGGGAATTGTCACGACGCGGACTTTTTCATCCGATTGCCAGGTGGAGCCGTAGGAAACGGGATGTTTGGGTTGCGTGACTTTGAAATAGACCACCTTAGAAGACCAGGAAAGGGCCGGGGTCACGTCAACAGTGCGTTTAACTTCATCAGAGGGATAGACACCATAAAGCAGGATGCCCGGACGGACCATATCAAAATTTGCTTCGGGGAGTTGAAGGATTGCGCCAGAGTTGGCCATATGTCGAAGGGGCGGAACAGGAAGAGAATGCTTGGGGTAGAAATCCAGCACCTCGTTGAAACGAGCAAGTTGAAGCCGGGCGTGACTCAGGTCTTTCGCATCTGAGTTGGCAAAGTGTGAGTAGATACCTTCTGTGATGACGTTTTTACATCCCAGCGCAGCTTCCTGCAAGGTGTGGGCATTGTAGTAATGAACGCCGATGCGCTCCATGCCGGTATCGATTTTGAGATGAACAAGGGCTTTTTTGCGGAGGCTCTCCGCGGCGCGGTCGATCTGTAGGAGTCTTTCAACGGAGGAGGCAGTCAGGGTCAGATCGTGCTTAATGAAATCGGGGATTTGCTCTTCCCAGATACCGCCAAGTACAAGAATTGGGGTGTGAATGCCCATCTCGCGCAGGAGGATGCCTTCTTCGAGGACGGCGACGCCGATATAGTCGCTATGCGGGGCGAGGTGACGAGCGACAGCGTCCATGCCGTGACCATAGGCGTTGGCTTTGAGAATGATCATCACTTTGGCGGGGAAAGTTTTTTCTTTGATCGCTTTCAGATTCGCGCAAAGATGCTCGAGATTAACTTCGACGTGTGTTGGGCGTATGCCGCCGCCAGAGGTGATGGTAGGTTGGTTAAGTTGCATGAGGGGGATTATAAAGGATTTTGGATAACTGTATACATGAAAGATTTCTATGAGTGCTACCCACTAAGCTCTGAGCGAGATATACAACACTTTCTTAGTCTTGTCGCTCACTTTGTTGCTCAAGTCGCCGTGCGGCGCGCGAGATTGTGACGGGGTGTTTTGTGTTTCTTGTGTTTTGTTTGTTGCGAATTTCGATATGCTGTGGTATTATGTTTTTGTGGGTGCTGGTGTGTGGGCTAGCTTATTTGCACAAGGAGAAAATAGCATTATGAACGAGATCGCATTTCAGAGTAAGATTCGAAAAGCCGTGCAAGAAGATAACGATATTCATTTAGCTGAGGCAATTTATGAGTACTTTCTTTCTCTAAAAAAAGAGGGTTTCATTTCATTGAAAGAATTAAAGTCTTTTTTTATTGCTGCACGCTCAACATCTATAGCCAGAAAAAGCAAAGATAAAAAAAGTGTTGAAGCTGTCGAAAATATTCTTAACTGGACTGGGTATACTCCAGATACCATAGCTAATATCTTAAGAACATATGAGCGTGCTACGCCAGAGTTAAAACAAGCCCGTGGAGATGGGCGGATTAGCCGCGAGGCTGCTAAAACTATCAGTAGGTTGCATAAAGGTAATCTAAAAGATTTACAACCTCGTGTTCTTGAGATGTATCTTAAATATGCGATAACCAATATTGATCTTAGAGAGTTAGTTAAAAAATTAGACCGCACATTAAGTAAAGATGATCAAGAAAAAGTATTTGCAGAATACATCCCGACAGTGCCAAGTGCTTCATCGGACACTCCATCTTCAAAAGTAGAAAATAGCTTTAATTCTAAAAAAGCAGAATATATTTATCTATTTAGAAAGATAACATTGAGCGAATTGAAGAAATTGTCCGAAGACGAACTAAGACAATTAGAAAAAGAGACAGAAGAATTGAAGCCAAAAGCAACTTCAATCCTAAAGACAAGTTTGAAGCACATACAAGAAGAACAGATAAAAAAAATCTTAGAGAAAATGAAACAAAATGATAAAATTGAAAAGCCGCCGTGAGGCGGCTTTTTTTAATCATTTTAATTTGCAATGATAAAATTCGTTTCTAATGAAAAATTCACCTATTAAGCAATACCAAGAACAGTACGTTGATATAGGTTTTGAAAGGACAGGACTATTTAAGGCACTTAAAGAACGATACGGATGCACCGAAGCTCTCTACCCCGGTTCATCTGTGCATATTACACCTTCTCTGTTTTTTCCCCATGTTATTTATGTAGACCAAAGTCCCGTTGCAGTAGAATTCTTTTCCGAAATGGAGAGCATAAAAAGATATGTAGAAAGAAATAAAAACTATAAACGGCGGGCATATATTCGCTTTATTGAGCATGATTACACAAAGCCATTGACCATATTGAAGGGGAAATTTGATCTACTCATCTCTCTTTACGCAGGAGGAATCTCGCGGGCATGTAAAAAATATCTCAAGGTGGGGGGCATTTTATTGACGAATAATCACCTGAATGATCTTGATGATATTGTCGGCGACGCTGAATTTCAGTTGATATCAGTGATAAAGAATCATGGGGGTATATATCGCTTTTTCGATGAAAATCTTGATGATTTTGTGAAGGCAACGAAAAGAGAAGGCAGGTTAAGGCTTATCTTAGGAATACGAGTCAAGGTGCAGAATACAAAGAGAATGTCGATGTGTATTTTGTTTTTGAAAGACGCACAAGAAGGTAATCTAAAAAAACAAAGCCTGCTATCCTTCAGTGATAAAATCCAACATCTTAAACCATTCTATTAGAGGTTCTATTCTAATATGACTCTTAATCTCACAGAGAAAGACTACGCAATGTTACGTGGTGATGAGGGGGCGGCAAAAAAGATAGCGATGTCCATTATTGTCCGCATGGCAGAAATTTCCAATGCGGAGAACCTTTTGAGTATTGTAGGCGCGCATATAGACAGCACCGTTTATATCGGCGATGCGGGTCTCGAATTTGCAGAAAAACTGGCATCTTTGGGCGCAAAAGTGGCCGTTCCGACCACTTTAAATGTAAGCGGTATTGATGAGCATCATTGGCAGGAATGGGCTGTCTCTTCTGAATGGGCGAATCCTGCACACCGCCAAATGATCGCCTATCAAAGTATGGGCACGAGCCCAACCTGGACATGCGCTCCGTATCAGGCGCCGACAAAACCCGCATTTGGGGATCAAATTGCCTGGGGCGAATCAAATGCGATTGTTTTTGCGAATTCTGTGATCGGTGCGCGCACTGAGCGTTATCCTGATCTTTTTGATATTTGCTGCGCGATCACAGGACGCGCTCCTGCAATGGGCTTGCATCTGACCGAAAATCGTGCTGGTCAAATCCTCTTTCGCTTGCTCAATATTTCCACGGAGTTGCAAAAAAATGATGTGTTCTATCCCGTGTTGGGTAATCTGATCGGGAAATTGGCGCTGGATAAAATTCCCGTCATTGATGGATTGCAAATCAGACCTACTGATGACCAATTCAAAGCCTTCGGCGCTGGCGCTGCATCTTCGGGTGGGGTTGCCCTCTTTCACGTTGTTGGGATCACACCTGAAGCGTCCACGCTGGAAGATGCTTTTCATGACAATGAGCCAGCCCAAATCATAGACGTGACGATGGATATGTTGAGAGAGTCGCGTCAGGCGCTTAATCATACCAATTCCAGCAAATTGGATATGGTCGCGGTCGGCTGTCCCCATCTCTCTTTGGTAGAGTACAAAAAACTCGCTTCTTTGGTCAAAGGCAAAGAGAAACACCCCGATGTGCAATTTTTAATCACGTCCAATCGCGCAATGACGCAGCTCGCGCAAGAGGCGGGCATTCTCCCTTTGCTCAAAGATTTTGGCGTGAAAATCACCGTAGATACCTGTTCGCTAACATCGCCGATGCTCCCGCCTGAAATCAAAAAAATGATGACAAACTCAGCGAAACATTCTTACTATA
Source organism: Anaerolineae bacterium (assembly GCA_018648685.1). Taxonomy (GTDB): domain Bacteria; phylum Chloroflexota; class Anaerolineae; order Anaerolineales; family Villigracilaceae; genus Desulfolinea. The sequence goes on along the minus strand of JABGQT010000167.1, from coordinate 829 downwards.
GCCCAGGATTGTTGGGCAAAGACGTTGCCTTTGGCAGCCTGGAAGACTGCGTGAACTCGGCTGTTGCAGGTCATATCATTCAGGATGAATCATTATGGAAAAAATAGTTTTAGAAGGGAATATTGTCGTCTCAGGAGAAGCCGTAGGTGTCGCATTGGTTGCCAACGAGCCGCTCTCCTTTTGGGGTGGCTACGACCAAAAAACGGGCGAGATCATTGATCGGCGGCATATCTTATCGGGGAAGATAGCAAAAGATAAAATTCTTGCGATCCCGTTTACGCGTGGATCATCTACGACCACAGCCGTATTACTGGATGCGATCCGGGCAAAAACGGCGCCCGCAGCCATTATCACCACCGATACCGACTTCTTCTTTGCGCTTGCTTCCATTGTGGCAGACGAATTGTTTTCATCGCCGCTTTCTCTTGTTACACTCAACGAAAATGACTTTGCTATACTCAAAACTGATGATGAAATTCAAATCACAAATGATGGAAAAGTCATTATCTCCAGATAAAAGCCACTAATCATTTTATCCACAAGACACCTTCTTGGTTGAGTTGGTTTCGATATGCTCCGAAAAAGCATTCGGAGCTACTCAGCCAACGAAAAGATTTCTCAAACTGTCTTTTGGATAGTTTCCACTTAAAGAGTGTTAGAAATTTAGATCAATGTGTCCTTTTAATTGCACAGATGGTAAAATACATATCTATCAAACGACTTCGTTCTAGAAATGAAGAAAAGGAGATACGTATGAAAATCTGTTTTCCTGTTGAATGCATAAAACGCACCATGTCGCACACCTTAAACGGTTCAAGTCGCACAGCTT
>JABGQT010000158.1 GCA_018648685.1 Anaerolineae bacterium | reverse complement strand
TGTGAACTATAACATGGATGCCATTTTTCCATTTTGCGCTGAGGCAGCACAGTGTAAAATCTGCGTTCTGTTTTTTTACAAATAAGTAGATGCTTTTGTTGTATACTACGAAAAGAAAAATTGAAAAATACAAGAGAGAAAATACTTTCCTTATGCAAATAAAATTCAACGGAAAATACGACAAAAAACTCTTCTTCAACGCCGTGCGCCTCGCTAATGAGCCGGGACGAACATCGCGCATGATGTATATCCTCGTCGGGATGGTCTTCGGCGTGGTAACTGTCACAACGATCAACGAAATTATCCAAACAGGCGATCTTGCTGGGAGTATCATCGAAATTGCTCTCATTCTGCTGATGGGACTTGTTCTATACCAAGCCTACGTCCCTTCCTATCTCGGCGCGCGCAAAATGTGGACAGCAGAACTTGAGCAGCGCATTATGAGCGGAAAGATCAGCAAAGATGGTATTACCTATAATTTCCCTCAAGGTGATAAATCTTATCTTTGGAGCGATTTCAACCGCCTCCGCAAAACGCCTCATTTGGTTACGCTCATCACTCTTGGTGGGATGCTGCTCATTTTCCCTCGTTACTTCTTCAAAACCGATGCCGATTGGGAGCGTTTTACCAATCTGGTTAGCACACGCGTTATTTCAACGAAAAGGAAATAATCTCTTTTCAAAATCTGTGTAATCTGTGGATAAAACCCTATGCCTAAAATTACCAAAATCAACCACATCGCAGTCGCCGTTTCTGATATAGATAAATCCCTCAGCTTTTGGCGCGATGCTCTTGGGCTAGAGCTTGCCGAACTGCGCGATGTCCCCGCCGAATCTGCCCAGATCGCCTTTTTGCCCGTTGGCGGCACAGAAGTGGAACTCGTCCGCCCAACGACAGATGATTCTGGTTTGGCAAAATATATCGAAAAACATGGCGAAGGAATGCACCATCTTTGCCTTGAAACGGATGATGTTGATGCAATGATGGCTCAACTCAAAGAAAAAGGTATCCAGCTTATTAACGAATCTCCCCGTACCGGCGCAGATGGCAAAAAATATGCCTTCATCCATCCAAAATCTACGGGTGGGGTGCTGGTTGAGTTATATGAAGTGCGTAATGCGTAAAACGTATTTCGTAATGATCTACTTGCGATAAAGGTTTACGCAATACGAACTACGCAAACACTCCTATGGATACCCTCTCCCCATCTTTCCCCATCATCGTCGGCGTTTCTGGCGGCGCAGATAGTCTTTGTTTGCTCGGTACTTTGCACGAGGCGGGCTATCCGCTTATCGTCGCGCATTTCGATCATCAATTGCGCCCCGAATCTGATGAAGATGCCAAATTTGTAGAGAGCATCGCCGCGCAATACGCGCTCCCCTTTGTTAGTCAAAGCGACGATGTCGCAGCTTATGCTAAATCCGAAAAGCAGAGCATCGAAGAAGCGGCGCGTAATCTCCGCTATCGTTTTCTTTTTGCTCAAGCTAGAAAACACAAGGCGCAAGCCGTTGCTGTTGGGCATACCGCCGATGACCAAGTTGAGACCGTCCTAATGCACTTTTTGCGTGGCGCAGGCTTATCTGGGCTAAAAGGTATTCAGCCGCGCACAATTCTCCCCGTTTTTGATCCAAAAATTCCCCTCATTCGCCCCATTCTTGAGCTTTGGCGCAAAGACACCGTCGCTTATTGTGCGGCGCATGACCTTGTCCCACACGAAGACCCGAGCAATGCCACAGATGATTTTTTTCGCAACCGACTCCGCCACAATCTTATCCCTGAGCTTGAAAACTATAACCCGCGCTTTAGAGAAACTCTTCAGCGTACCAGCCAAGCCCTCAACGGCGACCATGCTCTTATCACTGAGCTAACGCACGCAACCTGGCAAGAAACTCTCATCGAAGAAAACGCGCATTACACGTCTTTCCATCTTACCTCTTTCGGCAAACTTTCAACGCCCCTTATTCGTAATCTAATTCGCCATGCAGTGGGAAGGCTGCGCCCGGGTGCGATAGACATCTCCTTTTCTACACTCGAAGGTGCAGCGAAATTCATCGCCTCACCCCAATCCGCGCAGCAAATCGACCTTGTATCTGGCTTGATTCTCTTTAAAGAGCAGGATACTCTCTACCTAACAGGTGATTCGTCAAACCTGCCCCTCGATGGTTTTCCGCAACTTCGTGTCATTGCGAGCGAAGCGAAGCAATCTCCTATGATTCAAGGGGAGATTGCCACGTCGCAAGAGCATGCTCCTCGCAATGACAAGGAACTCCCTGTTTATTTGCCTTGCAAAATAGAAATTGGCTTGGGATGGGTTTTAACGGCGCAAAACATCTCTTCTATGCCGATGCTAAAAAACGCCGACCCATTTCAGGTCACGCTCGATGCGGATATGCTCGGCGAGAATCTGATTCTCCGTCCGCGTCGCGCGGGAGATAAATTCCAACCCCTCGGCATGGATGGCAAATCCATGAAGCTGAAAGATTTTTTCATCAACGAAAAATTACCGCGCCGTGCCAGAGATCGGTATCCGCTTTTATGCGTGGATGATGAAATTATCTGGATTCCCGGCTACAGACCCGCGCATCGCGTTCGCGTGACAGAATCTACTCAGCGGGTAGTGGTTTTCACGCTTCGTAAAGGGTAAAAATGTTTTCTTCACTTCGTTCTCGACTTTGGCTAAGTTATGCGCTGCTCATTCTCGCAGCCTTGGGTTTTGTATTTCTTGTGATGGTTATTTATCTTTTACGAAACCCTCTGCTTTATCGTCAAACCATTACGAAGTTGAAGGCGATCGAAACAGTAGTGCTTAGACGTCAGGATGAGTTTTTGGGGAGTAATGAGAGAGAGTTGGAAAGAGCTTTGGTACGCGCCGATGAAAATTTTGATGTACGCTTGATCTTTTTTGATGGAAAAGGCGCGGTGATCTACGATACTCGTGCAGATGAGAGCGAGATAGCCCTCCCGCGGGTGAACGCATTGCGCTCAAAAATCATGTTGAACGATGATGCGGGGAAGGCTTGGCTGTACTCGCTTTCACGTTTGGATAATGGACAGCGCTTGCTGGTCGCAACACCGCGCCCGAATGTGCAAATTCTCTCTGTTTTGCGAGATGAGTTATTGCCGCCTTTCTGGAGTGCGGGCACAATTGCTCTCTTGCTCTCTCTTCTTTTGGCTTTTTTGATGGCACGCTGGGTCGCTGATCCTTTGCAACGAATGTTGACAGCCACGCGCGAAGTTCCCATGCAAGGTGTTAATACGCCAGAAAAAGGCCCACAAGAAGTGCGTGAGTTGACACAGGCTTTTAATGAAATGGTATTGCGCGTGCAAAGCACACAACAATCACAACGTGAGTTTGTTGCGAATGTTTCGCATGAGTTGAAAACGCCGCTCACATCAATTCAGGGATTTGCGCAGGCTCTGCTCGATGGCGCGGCTGAAACCCCTGAATCTCGGCGACAAGCAGCCCAAGTCATCTACGATGAATCCGGGCGAATGCACCGCTTGGCCCTCGATTTGCTTGATCTGGCGCGTTTTGATGCGGGAATTGTCGAGATGGCGTTTGCGCCCATTGATCTGGCAGCCCTCTTGCGTAATACCAGCGAGAAATTTGCCTTGCAAGCCAGCCAGAAAAATATTAAATTGGAAATTCATGTTAGTGGCGACCTTGAAGTTTGGGGAGATGGCGACCGCCTGGCACAGGTATTTACGAATTTGGTGGATAATGCCCTCAAACATACGCCATCTGGCGGTTCTGTCCAAGTTAAAGCAGATGATTATGGCGGGGAGAAACATATAGAGATCAGAGATACAGGGGCAGGCATTCCGCCCGAAGCATTGCCTTATATTTTTGAGCGTTTTTATCAAGCCGATCCTTCTCGCAGTAGGAAAAGTGAGCATAGTAGTGGCTTGGGTTTAGCAATTGCAAATGAGATAGTTTTAGCGCATGGTGGTAAAATATCCGTTCGTAGTAAGGTGAAAGAAGGCACAAGTTTCGATGTCATCATACCGCGTGCGTTATATGATGAAACAACGCTGATTTCAAGACGTAAAGCGTAAAAACTGACCACTGAATACCGATTACTGAAAACCAAATCCTGCTCCATGCTTATTTCCATTATTGTCCCCTGCCTAAATGAAGAAAAGACCATCCGCATTTTGCTGGATGCGATTTTGGCGCAGACTTATCCTGTCTTGAAGATGGAAGTGGTTATTGCCGATGGTTTTTCGGAAGATAATACCCGCGTGGAGGTTGCTGCTTTTCAGGATGAAAATCCCGCTCTGGATGTGAAGGTGATCGATAGCCCTGAACGTAATATCCCGGCCGGATTAAATTTGGCGATAAACGCTGCGCGCGGCGAGATCATTGTCCGTTTAGATGCGCATTCTGCGCCTGCACCCGATTATGTGGAGCGCTGTGTGAATGCGCTCAACGCTGATCTTGGCGATAATGTCGGTGGCGTTTGGGATATTCGTCCGGGTGCGGAGGGGTGGGTAGCTGCCTCCATAGCGGCGGCGGCGGCGCATCCGCTTGGGGTCGGGGATGCGCTTTATCGGCATGCCACGCAAGCCCAAATCGTGGATACGGTCCCTTTTGGCGCATTTCGGCGGGAACTGATCGAGCGTATTGGTCTTTTTGATGAAACCCTGCTCGCCAACGAAGACTACGAGTTTAATGTGCGCATCCGTCAATCTGGCGGGAAAATTTGGCTGGATCCCGCCATCCGATCTGTCTATTTTGCGCGCCCTACCTTTGCTCGGCTTGCTAAACAATATTTCAACTATGGCTTCTGGAAATGGAAAATGCTGCAACGCTACCCATCCACTTTGCGTTGGCGGCAGTTTTTGCCCCCTGTCTTTGTTTTGAGCCTTTTATTCTGGCTTATATTGGGTGCTTTTTTCCCTCTTTTCTTTCTTGTGTTGGTGCTGGAACTTTTCCTATACTTTTTTATTCTTTTTTTTGCAGCTCTTAGAAAAAGAATGCTGGGCTTGCCAATTGCTATTGCAACGATGCATATCTCATGGGGCAGCGGGCTTTTGTGGAGCACGCTTACTTCTTTTAGGGTAAATAATGGCTGAAAATTTTTCTCGTTCTAAAACAATACATTTGGGGAATCTCGAACAACGTGTGATTCTGTTTTTAGGTGACTTGTTGGCTTCGATTATCGCCTTAGGACTCTCGATTTATGTTTGGAGAGAATATTCATGGCAAGCTCTGCTTGCTACAGGAATTACAGAGAAGAGAGCTGAGCGGATTTTTAGCATTGAAATTCAAGTTTGGGTTTATCTATTGCCTTTGATCTGGCTTTTGCTTTTGATAGAAATTTATGAGCCTATTATTGCGGCAAATAGAAAGAAAACACAGCGCGGTATTCTTATCGCGGCGGTGATCGGCTTTATTGCTTATGCTTTGCTCTTTATGACGGTGAGAAACCCAACATCTTCTCTGCCTCGTATCGTGATCGGGGCATTTTTGATCTTTGCCGCGTTGCTAACTTGGCTTTGGCGTTCTCTTTTTATTCGGCTTTACACCTCACAAGGGTTGGCGCGTCGCGTTTTGATCGTGGGTGCGGGCAAAGCCGGAGCCACTTTAGCAAAAGCCTATGAAGAACTTGTCCCGAAACCTTTTTATTTGCTTGGCTATACGGATGACGACCCTGGCAAAATTGGTTCAACTATAGAAAGTCATCGTGTTTTGGGTAGCAACAAAAATTTGATTAAGATTATCGAAGAACAGAATATAAGTGATATCGTAGTTGCGATTACTGGCTCCATGATGGGCAGTACTTTTCAGACTATTTTGGATATTCAAGAGGGCGGCATTTTTGTAACAAGAATGCCCACCATGTTTGAAGAGATCACGGGACGCGTACCTATTCATCATCTTGAAACAGATTGGCTTATCCGCTCTTTTATTGATGAAACGCGTGTAAGTGCTTTTTATGAGCTAGGTAAAAGGGTAGTCGATCTTCTTGGTAGCATAGTTGGCGTTATCATATTTTTGCTGACTGCGCCCATCATTAGCTTGGCTATTGTGCTTGAAACGGGATTTCCCATCTTTTACGGGCAAGACCGCCTTGGCAAAGGGGGCGAAGCCTTCAAGCTCTACAAGTTCCGCACAATGCGACAAGATGCAGAAGCCGATGGTGTAGCACAATTAGCACAAGAAAACGATCCGCGAGTTACACGGGTTGGCAATATCTTGAGAAAAACGAGACTCGATGAATTCCCTCAATTTTTCAATGTTTTACGTGGGGAGATGAGTCTTGTAGGGCCCCGTGCTGAACGTGAAGAGTTGGTGCAAAAATTTCAGCGCGAGATTCCTTTTTATAGGGCACGTTTGCTTGTCAAACCTGGCATTAGCGGCTGGGCACAGATCACGCATGGCTATGCCTCTACTATATTTGGCACCAGCCTAAAGCTGGAATATGATCTTTACTATATTAAACATCGCACCGTAGGGATGGATATTACCATTTTGCTTCGTACCTTCGGTACGGTTTTTGGATTCAAAGGACGCTAAATGACAACTTCACTCGTTACAGGTGGGGCGGGTTTTATTGGCTCGCATATTGTGCGAGCGCTATTGGAGCGCGGCGATAAAGTTCGTGTTCTCGATAACTTTTCAACGGGAAAACGAGAAAATATCGCCAAATTGAATATGGAAATCATCGAGGGCGATATTCGAGACGCAGATGCGCTCGCCGCTTCGCTCGTGGACGTGGATTTGGTCTTTCACCAAGCGGCTTTTGTTTCGGTCCCCCAATCAATGGATGTGCCAACTGCCTGCCTTGACGTCAACGTTAACGGCACAGGGATGCTCCTCGAAGCCGCCCAAAAAGCGGATGTGAAACGAGTCGTTTTCGCATCCAGCGCAGCCGTCTACGGCGAGGCGGATGCCTTCCCCCTCACTGAAGAAGTTCCGCCGGAACCTTATCTTTCCCCTTATGCGGCCTCGAAACGTATTGACGAAGTCTACGCCCAACTCTTTACCCAATCCTTTGGCTTGGACGTGACCGCCCTCCGCTATTTCAACGTCTACGGTCCCCGTCAGGCTCCCGATTCACAATACGCCGCTGCCGTACCTATCTTTATCAGTCGTATGATGAATAACCAAGTTGTCACCATTAACGGAGACGGCGGTCAAACCCGTGATCTGATCTATGTCGGCGATGTGGTGCGTGCCAACTTGATGGCAGCATCCAGCCCTGAAGCGGCGGGAGGGATTTTCAATATCTGCACAGGAAAAGAAACCAGTATCTTGAATCTGGTCGAAAACCTCGCCGAAATCTTCCCCGATGCCCCGGAACCCCTCTTCGGTCCCGCCCGTGCGGGTGACATCTACCGCTCGGTGGGCAGCGCAAATAAAGCGAATCAAACTTTTGGCTTTGAAGCACAGACGGCGTTATTTGATGGTATGAGAATGACCGCTGAATGGATGAAGAGCCAATAATCAGTATATAGTATTCAGTAATCAGTGACTGACACACTACTGACCACTGAAAACTTAATACTCGGAGCCCCACCCCTTTGACAAAACCCTCCCGTAAGCCTCGCCTCCGCAACCGCTATGTTCTCATCGGTGACCTGCTCGTGATCGTGATCTCGGTCATGGGCAGTTTTGCGTTGCGGCTGGATGTAGGCGAACTCCCCTTTTATTCCCCTGCAATTTGGGTGATGGCAGGCGTTGCGCTGCTTATCAAAACCCCCACTTATTATTTCTTTGGGCTGTACCGTCGCATGTGGATTTACGCCAGCGTCAACGAACTGAAATTGATCGCCTTTGCCGTGACCACAGCTTCTGTCGCTGCATCGGGTGTGATGCTTCTTTTGCTTAGCGCAGAATTTATTCGCCCGGGGATGCCCCGCTCTGCGCTTGGCATAGACTGGTTACTTTCACTTGTCTTGATCGGCGGTTCACGTTTTGCCTTACGTATCCTTGCAGAACAAGGTTCTGTATCATCGAATGGTGATGGGCATAAAGCCCTCATCATCGGTGCAGGGGATGCGGGCGCGCTTGTCGTACGTGAGATGCAGCGCACGGATAAAATCTCCTATCGCCCCATCGGTTTTCTCGATGACGATGCCGCCAAACAAAAACAGGAAATTTACGGCGTGCCCATCATCGGCAGACTCGATGACTTAGCCCGTGTGCTCGAAAATCATCAAGTTGATGAAGTCATTTTCGCCATTCCCAGCCTGCCAGGTAAATTTGTGCGTGAAGCCGCTGACACTTGCCGAAAAGCAGATGTTCCTTTTCGCACGATGCCCGGCATCTATGAATTGCTCGGCGGGAAGATCAACGTCAGTCGTCTGCGCAATGTAGACATAACCGACCTTCTCCGCCGTCCGCCCGCACGCACAAACGAGAAGCTCCTCGGCGCATCACTGAAGGGGAAACGAGTACTCGTCACAGGGGCGGGTGGCTCTATCGGTAGCGAACTTTGTCGTCAAATTTCCCGTTGGGGCGCAGAGGAAGTCATCCTTCTTGGGCATGGCGAAAATAGCATTTTTGAAGCCCTCATCGAGTTAAAAGAAGATTACCCCACGATCAAATTTACCCCCGTCATCGCCGATATTCGCCACGCAGACCGTCTTGAACGTATCTTTGCCAAATATCAGCCACAGATCATCTTTCATGCGGCTGCGCATAAGCATGTCCCGCTCATGGAAGCCCGCACCAATATCGAAGAAGCCATCACCAACAACGTCCTCGGCACGCAGCGTCTCGTGGATGCGGCTCTCGGCAGCGATATTGAACGCCTCGTCATGATCTCCACCGATAAGGCTGTCAGTCCGTCGAACGTTTATGGCGCAACTAAGCGTCTCGCCGAGATGCTGGTTTTGGATGCTGCCAAGCAAAAATCACGGGCGTTTACCGTCGTCCGCTTCGGGAACGTGCTGGGCAGTCGGGGTAGCATCATCCCGCGCTTTAAACGGCAAATCTCCCTCGGCGGTCCCGTCACCATCACGCATCCCGATATGGAACGATTTTTTATGACCATCCCCGAAGCCGTCCATCTCGTTTTGCAGGCGGCGGCGATGGGAGAGGGCGGCGAAACTTTTGTGCTTAATATGGGCGAGCCGGTCAGCATTTTAGGACTTGCCAAAGACCTAATTCGGCTTTCAGGGCTGGAACCCGATGAAGATATCGAGATCGAAATTACAGGCATCCGCCCCGGCGAAAAAATGACCGAAATTTTGTGGGAAGCGGAAACTAGCTACGACCAAACCGAGCATCCCGACATTTTTCAACTGGATGGGGATGAAAAGCTCGGGCACGCCCCTCTATTTGAACTTGTTCGGCGTTTGGACACATTCTCTCGGCAAGGCGCAGCAGATGCGATTGTCAGCTCCCTCGATGAGCATGTTCCCGGAGCCGAAATAAAAAATCCCCGCTAGATGTGCGTTGCATCTGCTTTTGGATGCATTGCACTTCGGGTAGACTTGTATAACCCATCTGCAATGCATCTGTTAGGTGCAATGCAGATTTGCATTTTGGCGTAGGGGCGACCCTTTGTGATTTTTAGGTAAATTACTCTTTTTGTGAGCTTTCTCTGTTTACTGTGCTTTTTCTGCTATTATCCTAACGGGTCGCCCCTACATTCAACCTTCTAACCTTAAACCTTCAACCATCTTATGACCGAATTCATCCCCCCTAAAAAGAAACCCCTCCGCTACACCGCCTCGCACATTTTGCAAAGCGACGCATGGGGCGAACTCAAATCTGCCTTTGGCTGGTACGCCGTGCGCGTGGAATCTGGCCCGCTCAGCGTGCAAATTCTCTTCCGCAAATTGCCGCTGGGATTGACGATTGCCTATATCGCCAAGCCGCCTGTGAGCCTTTTTCGCAAAAACGTAAAACTCGGCGAAGAGGTGGACAGGGTTTGCAAAAAGAATAAAGCCATCTTCCTGAAAGTCGAACCCGACGAATGGGAAGCCGCTGACCAGCAATATGCTCTCGACGGCTGGCGGATCGGTGATACCATCCAGCCGCCGCGCACGATCGTGATAGACCTGCGTGGCGAAGATGATGAGATTTTGGGTCGGATGAAGCAGAAAACTCGATATAACGTCCGTTTGTCGGGGCGCAAGGGTGTCAGCGTCCGTGCTTGGGATGATATAGATGCTTTTTATGAAATGATCCAGACCACAGGCGGGCGGGACGGATTTGGCGTCCACTCAAAGGAATATTATGAGCGGGCATACAAGCTTTTCGTCCCGAGCGGAGCGGCGGAGCTTCTTGTCGCAGAATATGAAGGCAAGCCCCTCGCTGCGGTGATGGTTTTCATCAGCGGAAATCGTGCCTGGTATATGTACGGTGCATCGAATAACGAAGAACGCAATAAAATGCCGACCTATCTCATCCAATGGGAGGCGATGCGCTGGGCAAAAGAGCATGGCGCAGAACTCTACGATCTTTATGGCGTGCCCGACCACGATGAAGAACATCTCGAAAAGCATTTCACAGGTACGCAACGCAACGAAGGTCTCTGGGGCGTTTACCGATTCAAGCGGGGCTTTGGTGGTGAAGTGAAAAGGGCAGCGAAGGCGTTGGATCGGGTTTATAAACCGTTGTTGTATGCAGTTTATCGAACGGTGAAGAAGTAGAGCATGTTATGTCGTTGGGTTGACGTTATAATCAGCAGGTCTTGTTATAAGCATTATATGTAAGTTTGGAGAATACTATGAGTGATTATTTACAGCAGTATGGAATTGTAAAAAAGCCTGATAAATCATCCGAAATATTTGAGACCCTTTTTCCAGATATTTTTGCTATTAGATACGAAAGCCCATCTGAGTATGTAAATTATTGTTGGAAGAAATATAATGGGCATAAGGGGAAGAATGACAGCTTTGATAATCTTATTATTAAATATATTTTGGCTACTCTACTGATACGAGAAGGGTTATTGCCCTTTTATCTTCAAGCGGAAGTTGTTTTTGTTCCAAATGTACGATATGACATATTGATATATACGAAACGCTTTGGCCCCGTGATGATAAGCGCAAAAGATAGTTTGCGAGAACATTATAAACAAGCTGATTTGGAAGCTATTGCGCTTAAGTATGTACATGGACGAGCTAGGAATTACTTAATCTCATTCAATGAGCAAGAAGGAAAAAGCATTCAACAAAAAATGATGGGAGGGGATGTTGTTGGTTTTGATAAAGTTATTCTTGCTACAACAGAAGAGATTAATAGTTTGGTGGATCTTCTCAAAGAGAATAGCTTTTTTGAAACCCAAAAAAATGATTTTGTGAAGTCAGCTTTGTTTGTTAATAAGGATGCAGTGTTGCAATAAAAAGAGAGGATAAAAATGGATACAATTCTTGAGAAAACAGAAGATGAAAAAGAAGAATACACGGATGAACTCGCAAAACAAGAAAAGGCATTGTTTGAGAAGGATGATTTTTCAATACCACCTTCCGATGTTGTTGCTTTTAATGAGTTGAGATCATGCGCTGATCTTGTGTTTGCCCTCAAAGGTTATTGGACAAATATAGTGAAATATTAATGGAGGCTTT
>JABGQT010000165.1 GCA_018648685.1 Anaerolineae bacterium | reverse complement strand
TCGTTATGTCTATTCCGACCAATATTTTACCCGAAATCGTGAACTACTGAATTTGTATGACTTCATGTCCGAGCGTGGTCAGCGCATCAGTGATCCCAGCTACCGTTTCGTCGCTTTCGTATTCCCCATAATAATCGGCTGGAGAGTATTCATCTGGTTGATGTTTGCTTCTGAGATCGTAGGTAAATCCTATTTTCATACTTGTTCTCCAGAGACGAAGCTCTGATAGTGAATTCTGTCAAAAAGTTCTTGTTATCCTAACATAGAAGCTCAAAAAAGAAGACTTTTTAGGTCATCATTTCAATACCATAACCAGATATAAAAATCGCATTCTCTATGCTACAATAAATGCAATTTGGGAAAGATGGTAGAGAAAATGAAAGAGGCTATTTTGATTACTTCACAAGATAAAATTATAAGAACTTTGGATTTTAAAGCTTATCGCAGTACTGTTGAACGAGAGGTAGAGCGATTTATGCCCCCACTGGGTGCGCCCCAAAATATCGAGATCGCAACTCCTTGGGGGGAATATTTGACCGCTAACGCGGGGGACTATCTTGTTTCTGAGCTTGATACACCCCCCGAAGATAAATGGCCTGTAGAAGCAAGTATCTTCGAGAAAACCTACATACTCACCACCCCCGGGCGTTGTGTCAAAAAAGCCTTGACCTATCTTGTCCCGCTTGTGGACGCCGCTAATGGTGATGCCGATCAAGAGGTAGTCGTTGAAACTCTCGAAGGGTTGGTCTCTGTCCGTGCCGGAGATTTTTATCTCGCCCTTGGCGTAGAAGGGGAAATTTGGCCCTACCCTAAAGAAAAAATTGGGACAGTAATGGCTCCCGTAGAAGAGTAAAAAAAAGAGACCGAGTTTTGAAAACTCGGTCTCTTTTTTTATTTTTCTTTCTTAGCAGCTTCTTTTTTTGTCGGTGTTTTTCTTGCTGCTGTTTTTTTTGTCGCTGGCTTCTTCTTTGACCTCTTTTTTGACCCACCCTGTAATTTAAGCAATTTTTCAGGATTGATCTGCTCAACAACGCCACCCGTGTCACGCATCAAGTCAACCATGTGGCGCACAAGGCGTACATCACGATCTTCTTGAGCATCGCTCTTACCATTCCAGAAAGCGATCAGGCGAACATTGTCAATGCCGCGAATCAGTGATGAATAAAGCGCCCAACGATTGTTGCGCTCATAAGCATCGTAGCCTTCTTTGGGCAACCCAAGTTGTTCGATTTGGTATTGTTCACCCACCAAGGGGTGGTTGCGAACTTTGTAGAAACGTTCTACCCACTTGCCCCCGCCCTGATTAACAAATTCACGGACATAAGCAGCATCTGCCAAAGGCAAGTGTGCTTCAACGGGAATCCCGCGTTCAGCGCAAAGCTCGGCAAAGATCAATTCTGTACCTGCCGAAAGCCCGGCAGTGAAAGCAAGATCATTATGCCCAGCCTGGTATTTATCCAAAAGATCAGAGATCGCTTTACGTACTTTCTCTTCTCCTTCTTCAGGGAAAAGAGTTCTCTTACTACCTACCGGATCAATTGAATAACCAGCAAAGAGGAAAACCTGCCCCTCGGGATGGTCATCGTCAACTTCTTCTTTCATCTCTTCTTCAGGGTCTTTTTTCGACAATCGGCAAATTTCATCGTTAATGACATCAATACCTGCCACCACAAATTCCTGACGCATCTCAAGTTGCTTTAGCATTTCCAATTGCCCCAACGAAGATTCCAGGAAGAATTGATTACGGCGTGAAGCAATTAAAGCTTTGCGATAGGCGCGTGTGACCATCATCGGCTTCGGTGCGGTAAGTAGACGTAATTCTGCCAAAGAGACCAAAGTCCAATAATCAACTTTCTCATCTTCTGCGAAAGTCTCCAGAGCAAACTCCAGTGCGCCGCGTAACTCTGGCAAAATTTCGCGGATATTCATAATGTCAGGGTCGGGATTTTCGGCATCGTCATAGCGATCTGCCAAGTGGGTCAAAATCATCCCCAATGTGACCGCGTTCACGCCAGGATAGTATTGGTTCAAGTCAATTCTGTAGCCTTTGAGATATGTATTGAAGGCTTTGATCAACCAGTGATAGGACTCAAATGCTGTCTTCAGGCGTTTTTCGGGGTCTTCAACCCAATCCCAAGAGTTATTCCAGGTCTCTTTGTAGATTCGTCCTAAATAGGCAACGGCTTCGCTGTCTGTGGGGAAATCTTCCAGTAAATTCTCCAATTTGACAATCGCTTCATCTACACGTCCGATCCGATTTAGATGGAATGCTTCCTGACGACGGAACTCAAGATTGCCTTCATTCACTTCCAAACCTTTACGATATTGCTCCAGCGCAAGTTCGTTGCGTCCCATATTGGCAAGAGCTTTACCCGCTTCACCAACAGCTTCTTCCTTAATCATCGGATTACTGATCTCTTCTGTGAGCAGCAAAATATCGCCGATCCGTTTTTGGCGGCGGGAGATGCTCACGCGCTGTTTCCACTCGTTATACTCACGCCAAAATCCGGTTGCGAGCGGGGTGCGGAGGGTGCTCTGGTCGGGTTCGTCCAAGCCGGTCAGCAAATTGAAAACCGGGCTATGGATCGCGTCCACCCCAGTTGCCCAGGTATCGCGTGTGACGCGGGAAATTGCCTGAATATCCTTCTCCAAAAAGATCGGGTCAGGGATGCCCTCTTCTGTCGTATGGTATGGGATCGTCCGTACATTGAAAATATCAAAGGGCATATAGGCGCGCCCCGCCTGGATATGCACAATACCGCGCTTGCGGAAGGCATGGCGAATGCCCAACTCGTAAAAGACATTGGCATTATCAATACTGAGATCAGCAATGACGAGATCAGCGAGCAATAACTCCTGAAACATATCCGTCAGAATGTCGCCCGTCGTCGTTTCTTCATCTGCACGGAAAGGCTCAAAACCAGCGAGTTCGAGCGCAGGTTTGATCAAATCTCGGTAGATGGCGTTAAAGTTGATGGTTTGTCCGTCGAAGCCTTTTTTGACCCCAAAGGGCATCACCACAAAAGCATGCGGGCGGATTTCGGGACGTAACTTACGTTCAACAGGAGTTGCTTCCGTTGTTTTGCTTTTAGACTTGGCCTCAGCTTTCGTCTTTTCAACCCCTTTTTGCTCTGCCTGCTCAATGGCGGCTTTTACACTTTCGCGTGTCTCTTCAACAACTTCCTGAATTGCTTTTTGAATAGCATCTTCCGATGCCTGCAAAGCGTCGATCACTTGCTGCGTGGACTCTTGGACAGAAGGTCCTTGCGAAGCAGGATCGCCTTTCTTACCAAATAATTTTTGAGCGCTCATGTTTTATCCTTTTACTTCGCCAGTTTTGGGTAAACGTTGCAACAATCCATGGAGTTCAGATGCGGGAGTTTCAGCATTAAATTCAACGCCAGCATAATCTTCTGCGATTGCTTCCATTGTGGAACGCAATTTGGACGCACGGCTGACAATATTTTCAACGGCTTGCGATGCAGCAGCAGCCATGGCTGCCAATTCCTCCTGTACAAGCTCAGATGAGGCTTCCTCAACAATCGTGCCTAAAGCTTCATCGAAAGTTTCAACGAGCGTATCTTCGGCATCACGCAATGTTTCATCGGTATGACTAACAATACTATCGCGCAATCTTTTCTTGAAACGGGCATCTGCTTTCACCGCATTTTGCAAAACTTCGTCCACTAAATCGGCTTCATCAAGGTCTGCATCTGCTAGTGCCTCTTGCATGGAGCGGATATATTCCATATTCTGGTTCCAAAGGATCTTCTCTGTTCCCTTGACCATCTTGAAAGTCTCAGCCTGAGTACGTTCTTCGACTTCCAAATTCATCCAGTGGTCGTAGATGATCATAAGCTCGATCACTACTTTGCTATAATTTTTGAGCGTATCATCAAGATTTTTCAACTCAGTCCACCCAATAAATGCCGCTGCAACAGAGGCTGCTACGGCTACCCAAAGAGAGAAAGCGCCTCCCAAAGCTGCAAATACGGAACCCAAAGCACCAGCAATCAGGATAAACCATTGCAATCGGGTTCGCTCTGCCTGGATTTTATTTACTTTTCTAATATGCCAGGCAAGCTGGTCAGACAAGCGGAAGGTGAAATAATCATCACCACCTAGATCATGGAATCCAGGATCACTGTCTGGATTATTTGGATCATGGTAAGGAGGGATAGCGCCAGTGTAATTATCTATGGCCATCTCACCACCTAAGCCACGAAAAACCTGACGATGAATTTCTGCCAGTCTTTTTTCTAACCAAACGCGTCTACGTGGGTCATCTTTTAGAACAGTTCGATACATAAAAATTTCTTTTTTGATCTCTTCTGCGCCAGCTCTCAAAGTAAGCCAACCACCGCCACCATAAAACTTGTTAAAGAAGGCTGCCAAAACCGAAGCGGTGATGGGAGAAAGGATGAGCAAGACTTTGATGACGACCTTCCCTACAGCTGGGAAATTATCAGGATAGGTTTCAGTTAATACCGCAAAAAGGGAGGCGAAAACTCCTAATATAAAGATCCAACGACGTATCCCATAGTGTGGGTTTTCCAGCTTTTCTGCCGCAGCATCAAGCTGTGCAAAACGCGACCAGGCAATATTCAGGATGGGGGTTCTATTCTCTGTATTGTTGTCCATTCGTTCCTCCAAAATTATGTTGGATTGGTGTTTTTCGTAACTACCAGGTATGTCTTTGCGAGGAGAGTTTTTCCCGACGAAGCAATCTCCCCGACAGTCTTGGGGACTGCCTCATCGCACGAGTGCCCTTCAGGGTAAAAACATGCTCCTCGCAGAGACATCTCTTGGGAAGGCTGAGTAGCTAGGTTTTTTCTATAAATTCCTAATTGTGGACATCTTCTATTTTTTTGTGTCCAGATCGGGGCATAAAACCCTGTATTCATCACCTGTATAAATTGACTCCCATTCAATTTCGCTTAGATTAGAGACCAAATGAGCACAGGCTGCATCCACAAGGGTATCGGTTGGGGTAATGGGTAGTGCCGGGATATCCCATATCTGGACAGTTTTTCGAGCAACGGTAGCAAGCTCAAGTCCATCGGGCGAGAACGAAACGCTTCTGACCACATCGCTGTGTGGGATGCGGGAAATTTCCTGACCGAGAGAGACATCCCAGAGGTAGGCAAAATAATTTGAGCTTCCACCTGCAAGGAGTTTTCCATCGGGGCTAAAAGCGAGCGCATGAGGCTTTCCATTCATACGGAGAAAATCTTCTGTGAATGAATAATTATGCTCTACACTCACAAGGTAAATTATGCCTTCACTAGTACCCGCAGCAAACCAAGTACCATCTGGGCTGTAAGCGATATTATGGTAATCACCACTTTGATATAGACCGGCTATTTTTTCTTCTGTTTGGATATCCCAAATATTGATTCTATTTTCCATGCCCACGGCGACATGCTCCCCATTGGGGTGATAGGCAACCGATTGTAGAGGGGCAGGGTTTTCTATGCTATCTAATTCTTCTCCGCTTGCTAAATCCCAAAAGCGAAGGATGGAATCTCCGCCTGCTGTAACAATTTGTGTATTGTCTGGGCTAAAATCAAAACCATAAACTTTGGCACCATGATCGATGATGAGAGTCTCTTCTGTTTCAAAGTTATATAGCCTTATTTTGTTTTCACGTGTTTCTTCTACAGCTACCCATTTATTATCTGAGCTGTAGGCTAAAGAGTACGTCAGGCCTTTTGTCTGAAGAATTTCTGTTCCTTCGGTGCCTGTCTTGACAGACAATATATCGTCAACAGAAAAGAGCCGCACATTTCGCTCATCTGTGTTGACAGCGAATAACTCACCCGATGGAGAATAATGAGCTCCACGCACCAGCTCAGAAAACTCAATATAGTTTAGGCGCGCCAAGAGAACAGAGGTATCCCAGAGGGTGATATTTCCCTTATCGTCGCCGACAATGAGCCGGGTTCCTTCTTCATTGAACAAAATTGCTGTGCCGCGTGTTCCAAGAGGAATATGGATCATTTCACTACCAGAAGCCGCGTTCCAAACACGGGCGGTTTGATCGGAACCTGTGGAAGCGATCCAGCCGCCATTATCGCTAATATCCATGCGCAGCACAAAAGCATCGTGCTGCATACGCAATTTTTCGATGCCAGTTTCAACATCCCAAACGCGCAGATTATTATCATCAGAGGCAGTTACAAACCAATCGCCATTAGGTGAAAAATCTATGAACTCAATCCAATCTCCGTGCGTCATTTCCCCACGTGCTGTACCGCGTCGCGTAACTTCGCTTGAGCGGGCAACACTATCTGCGCCACCGCTCACCATCCATTTACTATCAGAGCTAAAATCAAGGGCATAGATTTCATCATCATGTGTTGCGCCCAATACATAATAAACATCTTTCACATTCCAAAGATAGGTTTTCCCGGATGATGTCCCCACACCCAGCCATTTGCCATCTGGTGAGAAAACAGCTATATAGGCTGCGCTATCTTGTAGCCAGTTTTGGGGAGGTGCTTCAAGATCATTTAGGTTGATAAGACTGACAAAACCGTCTTCGCGCGCGGCAACTAACCTGCTTCCGTCTGGATTCAGGTCGAGGTCCCAAATAATGGTTCCGTCAAAATCGTAGCTCTTAATGAGTGCGCCATCGTCAACATCCCACAAGCGGACAGTTCCATCTTTTCCCGCCGCCATGAAATAATCACCTTCTGCACTAAATACAACATCGTAAACAGCTTTATCGTGTTCTACACAGAATTTTTGCTCGGCATCTTCAATAGTCCAAAGACAAACTTTTGCGTTTTCGCTAGCTGTAGCAAAATACTTTCCATCAGGACTGCGTTTTATACGCCAAATCCGCCCGCCCTGTGAAACCTGAGCAATAGGCAGCGGACTTATACTTGCATTACGACGCAAAATATCTTCTGCCAAAAAGGAGGGAAAACGCTTCCAGGAATCGATTGCCAAAAGCGTGCTGGTATCTAGCTCTCCTGCTTGTGTCTGATAAATGCGGGCTTCGGCGGCTGCCCACTGCGCTTTGGCTTCGATTGCATTCTGGATAGCCTCAGCTGCGTTTTCCTCTGCGATCACCTGCTGCGTGGCAGCCATATTGGCACTGTGCCGAGCCTCAGCACCTGCCGTTGCAGCCACATGTTCATTCGTGACTGCAATACCACGTTGGATCAAGGCAAATATTGCAGCGCCAATACTCACGACCAGCGCCAAAGAAACACCTATTAACAAATTACGTTGCCGCTTTGTCGCCAACTGGCGACTAGCCTGAATAAATTCACCCTGCAAGGGAACAACTTCTCGTCCCTCTTTATCAGCGGCATTTACCATCCAGGTTTCAGCTTCGTTTAGATCATCACCTTGTAAAAGGAAACTATTTCCGTGCCCCTTAGATTCCCATTCCTTAGAACGTTGCAAAATCCTTGTATGCTGTCGCACCCAGCCCAGATCGGTCTGAATAGTATCAATAAGTGCAGGCAGGGTTGCATCGTAATCATCTTGCTCTCGCATATAAACCCAATTGGTCGCTGCCAGAGACTCGTGCATGGTAGAGCCTTGTTCTGGCTCAATATGCAAGATGGGAACAAGTTTTTTATTATATTGAAGACCTAATTCCAATTCTTGGGCACAAACTTTAGAGGCCAAAGAATCAGGCGTGATAATGAAAAGAAAAGCATCTGCACCTTCAATAGCGCGCGTGATCTCATCCATCCAGTCAGAGCTAAGAGGGATTCCTTCCCAATCTACCCATGCGTCAACCCCGCTGTTATCCAAGCTATCATTCAGTTTCTGTGCAAAGGCTTTATTTCGCCGAGAATAGGAAATAAAAACCGAAGAGGTCGATTCTATTTGCTCTGCCATTTATGCTCCTAGCGGGCGACAAACCAAGCGGCGACATAACCTTCAACTCCGCTTGCATCTTTGACTTTTAACCATTGATTATTGGATCCGATCTTTGCTTCGCCACCTGCTTCTGCGATAGTCAGGCTTTCGCCTACCGGTAAGTGACGGATCAAAGTTGCGGAACTGATTTTGGACTGACTACGGAAAGAAACACCTTGAGCGGTAGTTTTCACAGTATTAGCGCCGCCCGCAGAAGGCGGAGTAGTTGCCTCTGCTGCTGCGGCTGTTGCACCACTTTCATATTTCACATACCAGGCAGCAACAAAACCATCGCGCCCATCTTTATCGCGCACGTTCAACCATTGTCCCATTACACCCACTTTCTTGATCGTCTGATCAGAGGGTTCTAAACTAACCACTTTTTCTGTAGTCGGGATACGGCGTATCAACGTATCTGGGGAAATAGTCGTATTCTTGCGGAATGCGATATTATCCGTCGGGATAAGTGAGAGTGCACCCGCTGGAAGAGGTTTCGTTGATGGGGGCGTGGCTGCGGTAGATGTTGTTGACGTAGATGAAACCACCGTTGTATCACCAGGAGGGGGCGCACCTTTCTTTTCAGAAAGATACCAGGCAGCCGTATAGGCTTGTTTTCCCTCTGGGTCTTGGGCATGGAGCCATTGCCCCATCACACCGAGTTTTTTCTTGGTCGCTTCAGCAGATTCGAGACTCTTCAGCTCTGTCTCACCTTCAAGCCGCTTGACAAGGTAGCCGCCCACAGATGGGTCTGCTCGGAACGCCAAATCATCTTCTGCTACAAAAACGGACATAGAATCAGCAGGAAGAGCAACCGGTGTCTTTGGCTTCG
Source organism: Anaerolineae bacterium (assembly GCA_018648685.1). Classification (GTDB taxonomy): domain Bacteria; phylum Chloroflexota; class Anaerolineae; order Anaerolineales; family Villigracilaceae; genus Desulfolinea. The sequence goes on along the minus strand of JABGQT010000165.1, from coordinate 2,838 downwards.
GTGGTTTTGGTGGGATTCCATAAGCATCAAACCAAAGTACCGCGCTAATTTCAGATTCCAGTTTTTGACCCTGATATTTATAACGTTGCGTTAGCAAAACATCTTTACCGGGACCATCGCCACCATATTTATAAGGGTCATAGATGATGTAATCATCTCCCTTTTTCTCTTTAACCAACACAAAGTGAGTTTGTACACCAGCTTTTTTATTCCAATCCACTTGCAAGATCACGGGTTTGCCAGCAGCAACAGCCGCATCGATCCGAGAAATGGGCGCAGGGAAATTCTCACAAGGCTCCATATCCTTATAAACCAGATTTGGGAAAGCATAAGGCAAAACACTAGGGATAAAAAACGCTCCCTGAAAACCGCCTTTTGCTTTCATTTTGTCATTAACCGTTGCCGGAGTTTCGTCATAGCCAATCCCATTGAGCATCATCGTTACGGATGTTAGCAAACAGCCCCAGCCTTTGATTGTCTCATTTGAATTTCCTAACTTCTTACTTCCCCATGCGTCATCGTTCTGGTACAGGTTTTCAGTTTTGAACATCAGCGGTCCTCCTGAAGACTCGTTATTGGATTATGAAATTTATGCAGGATGGTACTAAGGTACTAAGCTAAATTATACAGTAAAACTCTTATTAAGAAAAAAAAGCATACTATCAATTTTGTTAGAGAAGATTAAGCGATTCGCACGTGATTTGGGCTTGCTACCGTTTAACAAAAAACGGTGCAACGCACTTAATAAGTGCGTTGCACCTTGACACGTTCTAAACTTTCATCCCCTCAACCTCTTCCAACACCGCTCCATTCACCAACGCCGAAGTGTCTCCCAAATCCAGCCCCAAATATGCCGAGCGGATCATACGCCGCATCACTTTCCCATTGCGGGTTTTGGGCAGGTCGCTGATGAAGAGAATCTCTTGCGGAGACAAGGGTTTGCCCATCGCTGTGGCGACCATGTTTCTCAATTCGGATTTCAACTCGTCATTGGCAACAACGCCCGCACCCAACACGGCAAAGACGACCACCGCACTCCCCTTAACGGGATGCGGCACGCCAATCGCGGCAGATTCGATAACGCTCTCATGCTCTACGAGAATGGATTCTACTTCGGCGGGACCTAAACGCTTGCCCGCGACTTTAATCGTGTCATCGGAGCGACCGAGAATATACCAAAGCCCATCGCTGTCTTTTGCGGCGAAATCTCCGTGTACCCAGACATCTTTCCATTGTGACCAGTATGATTCTATATAGCGTTCAGGATCTTTCCAGAAACCACGTGTCATCCCTATCCACGGGGTACGAATAACGAGTTCGCCGACTTTATCGGTCACAGATTCGCCTTTTTCGTCGACCACATCGGCGGCGATGCCCGGGCAGGGAGCAGAAAAAGCACAGGCCTTGAGCGGCAAAATTGGATTGCCCATGACGATGCCGCCTGAGATCTCTGTCCCGCCAGAATAGTTTATGATGGGCACATTCCCACTGCCAACTTTCTCGAAAAGCCACATCCACGGGTCAGGATTCCAGGGTTCGCCAGTGGATGCAAAAAAGCGCAAAGATGAAAGATCGTGTTTCTGCCAATGCTCATCCCCTTTAGGGATTAAGGCTCGCACGAGAGTTGGCGAAATCCCCAATGTAGCGATCTTATGCTTTTCAACCATTTCCCAAAGTCGATCGGGGGCAGGGAAATCAGGTGCACCGTCGTAGATAAAGAAAGTGCTGCCTAGAATCAGCGCGCCCAAAACAAGCCAAGGCCCCATCATCCAGCCCATATCAGACATCCAGTAGAGGGTTTCTCCCTGATGCAGATCAGTGCCAAACGCCATATCTTGCGCAGCTTTGATCGGGAATCCGCAATGGGTATGGACGGCACCTTTTGGTCGCCCCGTTGTTCCGGATGTGTAGATGATCATGAGCGTATCTTCGGCATCTGTCACTTCTGCTCGGGCTTTAGTGGGTTGGCTATCAACTAAATCGTCCCACCAATGATCGCGACCGGCAACCAAGTTCAAATCGAGTCCGATCCGGTTGACGACGATCATGTGTTTCAGAGTCGGCGTTAAATCCGCTGCTTGGTCGGCAACTGATTTCATATCCACTGGCTTACCACGCCGAAAAACGCCATCGGCGGTGAAGAGAGCTTTAGCATCCGCATCCACCAATCGAGTCGTGACTGCGCTGACTCCGTATCCCGAAAAGAGGGGCAAAATGATGCCGCCGATCTTGGCAATGGCGAGCAGGGCAACCACAATTTCGGGGATCATGGGCATATAAATTCCGACAGCGTCGCCCTTGCCGAGACCGAGCGAGCGCAGGGCGTTGGCAGCCTGATTGACCTGCCGATGCAGCTCGCCATAACTGAGCGTGCCATTTTTGCCCTCTTCGCTCTCCCAAATGAAGGCGGGGTTCTCTTCTTCGGGCGTGCCAATGCGCTTATCGACGCAGTTATGAACGATATTCATCTGCCCGCCAACGCACCACTCCGCCCACTGAATGCCCTTCGAGAAATCGGCAACTTGTGTGTAAGGTTTGTAAAATTCGATCTCCAGATATTTGAGTACCGCATCGGTGAACCAGCTCACATCTTCGGTGGAACGACGCATAAGCACATCAAAATCGGGGATATTGTGCTGGCGCATGAAGGCTGTCAAATGCGCTTTTTCGATGTGGTCGGGGGTGGGTCTCCAGACGATCTCGCCGCCGAAGTCGAAGGTTTCGCTCATGGGGTTCTCCTTTACTATCATGATTTTTGTAAGCGACACTTTTTGTATGTGAAGATTGGGAGTGTCTAAAACAGCGGTTATATGAAATCAATTAAGTGAGCAGGATATT
>JABGQT010000163.1 GCA_018648685.1 Anaerolineae bacterium | reverse complement strand
AAGCCGAATACTACTCCTTCTACGAAATCAGCGAACGCGGCACATCCTGGATCGGACCACTAGTCTTCGGTCTCGCCAATCAAATATTCGACAGCCTGCGCCCGGCACTACTTTCCCTGATATTCTTCTTCGTGATGGGATTAATTCTCCTGCCCTTCGTCAAAGTAGATAAAGCCATCGCAGATGTAAAAAAATACGACGCGGATCGCGCACCTGCACCCGAAGCGTAGCGGAGCGGTGTGATATAGGCCTGCTTCCGTTTAATTAACGAAACTCCCGTTCCCTTGAGGGAACGGGAGTTTCGTTTTTAAATCATCCCCTTAATAAAATTCAAGGTATACTATCGAGCGTCCAGATATACAAAACAAATTCACCAAAAAAGAGGTGGGAAATGTCTCAAAAAAACATCCTATTAGCTATCATTGTCGCGGTTTTCCTTATTCTTGCTTGCTCTACGCCTTCTTTTCTAGCCCCCGCCCCTGTGTCAACAACAGACCCTAATGCTATTCATACAACGGTGGCCGAAACCGCGGCTAAGAAAATGACCCAAACAGCCCAAGCATTAGAAATGCTCCTCCCCCCAACAGAAACACCGGCCCCAACACCCGCCAGGCCAACAGTAGGCTCAACAATAACGACGATGCCCAATGGGACCGTCTTTTTCTCCGATGCTACGACCGGGATAGAAATGCTTGTACCCGAAGGGTGGGCAGCATTACGGATTGACGGACAAGAATATAGCATGGCTTTAATCGATCCACAGGTAGAAAAGCTGGGGCTTACTCAATATTTAACATCATACAGGGGACAAAACCCAGAAACTTTTCGTCTACTTATTTTCGATTTTTATGAAGGGCACAAACAGAATTTATTTCCCACCGGAGTACTTGTACAAACTGGACATCGATCATCCCCTGAAAAGATGATCGAATTAGAAAGGAAAAGTGAAGAACATAAGTTTGATGATGTCGTTACTCTTTCTGAAGGCACACGAACACTCAGCTCAGGGGAAACAGCATACACGCGAGTATCAACCTATAAAGGCTTTACGATCTCAACAGGTGACATCATAAAAATATATGATAGCACCATCATTTTTGAAGCAAACGGAAAAGTGACATCTATTCAGCTTCAGACGTTAGACGAGTTACGTCCCATAGCTGAGGCACAATTTGAAGTCATTTTAGCGAGTTTGAATTTGTTCACACCATAATCACTAAGCTAAAAAGTAAAATCTTGCCAGGTTTTGAAAACTTGGCAAGATTTTTTATCAATTCGAAATGTTCTTCAAAATAGTGTTATCCGTGATCACACACCTAATAGCTCCCGTAACGCTTCCATTGTCGCGGGGATAACATCTGGTGTGGGCATCGAATCGGCGATGATGCCGGGGTCTTTCATCCCGTGCCCGGTACAAACGATGGCGATCTTTTGTCCTTTGGGGTCAAAATCTCCGGCTTCGATCTCGGCTTTTAAACCAGCTAAGCCTGCGGCAGATGCGGGTTCCACCCAAACCCCTTCGCTTGCTAAAATGCGTTGCGCTTCAAGGATTTTCTCGTCACTCTGTGCAATAATGCGTCCACCAGATTCTTCAGCAGACATTAGTGCCTGCTCCCCACGTGCCGGTTTCCCGATTCGGATGGCTGTCGCAACTGTTTCGGGATTCTCTACGGGATGCCCCAAAACCAGCGGAGCAGAACCAGCGGCTTGCACGCCCAAAATCCGGGGAAGTTTCGTGCCCTTCACTTCAGCATATTGCCTATATCCCATCCAATAAGCAGAGATATTCCCCGCGTTGCCGACAGGCAAACAATGCCAGTCCGGGGCATCCCCCAGCACATCACAAATCTCAAATGCACCGCTCTTTTGTCCCTCGATCCGATAGGGATTAATTGAGTTAACCAATGCCAATGGGGTTTTCTTCGTAATTTCAACGACCATTGTGAGGGCATCATCGAATGATCCTTCAATCTGGATCACATCCGCGCCATAGGCAATTGCGCCTGCCAATTTCCCTGCAGCAACTTTCCCTTCGGGAATTAGAACCACAGCGCGCATCCCTGCACGGGATGCATAAGCTGCTGCCGAAGCGGCTGTATTGCCCGTCGATGCACAAATCACCGTTTTTGCACCACGTCCAAGCGCTTCACTGACAGCTGCAGTCATACCACGATCTTTAAAGGAACCTGTTGGATTCAAGCCTTCATATTTAACATAAATTTCTGCTGCGCCCAACTCACGTGCCAAACGTGGCATGGGAATAAGCGGAGTATCACCTTCCAACAACGCGATGGGGCGCGTGTGTTCGGGCAAATCAAATAAATGACCGTAGCGGTCTAAAACTCCTTTGTAGGACATGAAAACACCTCAATATAAAATTTTGCGAAATACGCGCTCCGCAATGCGAAGTGACATTATAATCCCTCGATAAAAAGTTTTGGAGCAAAAGTTCATGAAAATACATGTAAAAGTCCCTGCAACAACCGCTAACCTGGGGCCAGGCTTCGATGCCCTCGGATTAGCCCTGAATTTATGGAATGAAGCTGAGTTTGCTTGCACAAGTGATAGCAGTATATCTGTCACAGTTCAAGGTGAAGGAGAGAAGCGTCTCCCCAAAAATGCAGATAATGCTATCGCCCAAGCTGCATTGATGATTTACGATCTGGCGGGCAAGTCCTGCCCTGGTTTGCATATAGATTGCATCAATCGCGTTCCGCTTGGCTCCGGGATGGGGTCTAGCTCTGCAGCAATGCTTACAGGAATGCTCGGTGCGAACGGCTTGCTTGGCAACCCCTTTACGGATGAAGAAATATTGAAATTAGCTATAGAAACAGAAGGACACCCGGATAATGTTTCCCCTGCGATGTTAGGCGGGTTGGTTGCATCTATTGTCCATAAAGAGCGTGTAGTCTCGATGCGCCTACCCACCAAAGCGAATCATGGGCCCATCCATGCAACGATCGTTTTGCCCGATTTTGATTTTCCTACAAGTCAGGCTCGCGCGATCTTGCCTAAAGAGGTAGATCGTCCCGATGCGATTTATAACCTAAGCCGTGTTGTTCTCGTCACGGAAGCATTGCGAACGGGAAATATGGAGCTACTCGGTATCGCGATGAAAGATAGCTTGCATCAGCCCTACAGATTGAAATTGATCCCTGGTGCGATCAACGCGCTTGAAGCAGGTAAAAAAGCGGGAGCCTCAGCCGTTGCACTTTCGGGGGCGGGGCCTAGCTTAATCGCATTTACAGCAAAAGAAGATGAAGCGGTTGGCACAGCAATGAAAGCTGCCTTTGAAAGTGCGGGACTGGATGCTCGTATCTTTGAATTAGGCACGAGCTACGAAGGTGCTGAAGTGACGATTGTGTAGATTATCTGTCTATCCTATCACTGCTATAAAAAAAGAAGTCCGCTCAAGCAGCGGACTTCTTTCATTTTTCACTACATTTATAAAAAATCACTTTATGATCTTCGCCATTTTCTCTATAGCTTTCTCGATATTTTCGATCGAATTAGCATAAGACAGGCGCAAATAACCTTCGCCAAATTTTCCGAAGGATGTACCTGGCAGGAGGGCTACACCAGCTTCTTCGATGAACCAATTTACGACTTCATCGGAAGTTTTGCCCAAACCTTTGATGTTGGGAAAAACGTAGAATGCGCCTTGTGGTTTCTGGCAGGAGACGCCGGGGAGACTATTCAAGCCATCCACGATGGCATTGCGGCGGCGTTCGTATTCCGCGATGACGGCGTCCACTTGGGATTGGTCACCGATCAGGGCTTCGGTGCCTGCGTATTGGGTGAACTCTGCCGTGGAGCCAACGGAATGCGTCAGCAGCAACCCAACGCGGCGCACCAACTCTTCGGGCATGATTCCATACCCCAGCCGCCAGCCGGTCATGGCGTAGGTTTTGGAGAAACCGTCCATGATCACGGTGCGTTCTGCCATGCCGGGCAGCGCATAAATGGAGGGGGCATCTTCCATGCCGTCGTAAACGATGCGGGCGTAAATCTCGTCGGAGAGCACCCAACAATCGTATTTTTTGGCGGCGGCGGCGATGTGCTCTAAATCTTCTTTTCGGATAATGCCGCCGGTGGGATTGCTGGGCGAGTTGATGATGATGAGCTTCGTCTTCTCGTTGATGAGTTTGTCGAAGACATCCAGATCGAAGGAGAAATTATTCTCTTCGACCAGCGGGACAGGGACGGGGATGCCGCCTGCCACACCGATCATCGCTTCATAGGTGGGGAAGCCGGGGTTGGGATAGATGACTTCGTCGCCGGGATTGACGAGGGCAAGGGTGGGAAAGAAGATGTGGGGCTTCCCACCGGGGCCGACGACAACCTGCTCTGGCGAGATGGATACTCCTCGCCGGGCAGATGCATCCATAGCGATAGCCTGCCGAAAGGAGGGCGTTCCGGCGGGAGGGGTGTAGCGGGTTTTGCCAGCGGTTATGGCATCCATTCCGGCTTTACTAATATTGGAGAAAGTATCGAAATCCGGCTGTCCAATCTCGAAGTGGATGATTTCCTGCCCATCCGCTTCAAGAGCTTGGGCTTTTGCGAGGACGGCATAAGCGCCTTCGGCTTTTAGGTGGTTGGTTCTGTTAGCATAGCTCATGTTATTTAAGTGACGAGTGATGAGTGAGTCACTTATCACTCGTCACCTTTCACTTTAGAGTAATTTCTTCAGATCATCAAATTCATCATCTTTGATGGTGAACCAGTTCTCTGGCTGCGGGAAGGTTTTGTCGCCGACTTCTTTAGCGTAAGCTGTCAGACCTTCGAGAATAACTTCACCAGCGTTGCCGTAGACTTTCGCCATTTTAGGTTTGAATTTGGGATAAAGCCCGAACATATCGTGGTAGATCAGGAGTTGGCCGTGGGCATCGGGACCGGAGCCGAGGCTCATAATGAGACAATTGTCGGCGGCGGCGGTAATCATTTCGGTGACGCGGTCGGGAACCATTTCGAGCAGGATCAGCGATGCACCCGCCTCTTCGAGAGCTTTGGCATCATCCATGATCTGCTTTGCCTGCGCTGCGCCACGTCCCTGCACGCGGAAACCACCAAGGGCAGCGACACTCTGCGGGGTAAGGCCAAGATGCCCAATGGCCGGGATACCAGCGTCCACGATGGCTTTGATGCGGGGCGCCATCGCTATGCCGCCTTCGAGTTTGATGGCATCACAACCAGCTTCCGCCATGAAACGACCGGCATTTTTGACGGCAATTTCATTGCTCGGTTGGTAACTCATATAGGGCATATCACCAACGAGGAAAACGTTTGGCGCGCCGCGACGAACGGCTTGCGTGTGGCGCATCATATCTTCCATTGTGACAGGCAGCGTGCCGTCGTAACCGAGCATGGTCATGCCAAGGCTGTCGCCAACGAGGATCATGTCGATGCCTGCCTCTTCTTGCAGGTAGGCGGTGGGGTAATCGTAGCAGGTGAGCCAAGAGATCGGTTCTTTTTTCTCGGCTTTGCTAAAAAGGGTACGTAGGGTTACTTTTTTGCGGTCGGACATTGGTCTTACTCCTTAATTGAATTTCTATAAAAACGGTATCAAGAATTGTATAGCTCAACAGCTTTTTCTACTAGTGCTTTTCTACATATTCCAATGCCTGTTCCAGATCGGCGATGATGTCATCCACATCTTCGATGCCCACTGAGTAGCGGATGAGTGTTTCGGGAATACCCATCTTTGCGCGTTGCTCCGCGGATACTTCGACATGACTGGTTGTGCGCGGCGGACCGGCGACGGTTTCCACAGGTCCCAGATTTGCGGCGAGATGGGCGTAGCGCAAACGTGGCAGGAACTTGCTCACGTTATCAAAATCGCCTTTCAGGAAGAAGGACATCATACCGCCAAATCCGCGCATTTGCTTGGTTGCGATCTCGTGATTCTCGTGCGTTTCCAAGCCTGGGTAATATACATCTTCGATCATCGGGTGTGCTTTCAGGAAACGAGCAATTTTCATCGCGTTTTCGCTCTGACGTTCCACACGCAATGCCAAAGTTTTGATCGAGCGGATCATCAAATAAGCCGCCATCGGGTGCAATGTTGCACCGTTAATTTCTCTATAGGCATAGGCTCCTTTGACAAGTTCTTTTGAGCCGCATAAAACGCCGCCCAACGCATCTGCATGACCGCCGATGTATTTTGTGGCGCTATGGATAACGCCATCCGCGCCCAGGCTGAGGGGATTGGTGTTGATCGGGGTCGCAAAAGTATTGTCCACCAGAACGGTCGCGCCGACACTGTGTCCCGCTCGGGCAAGCCTTTCGATGTCGACCACTTTCAGGGTCGGGTTCGTTGGCGTTTCAAGATAGAGCACATCGCAGCCCTTCGCCACAGCCGCTTCTATCGCTTCGTGATCTGTCGTCGGGCAGAGTTCTACATCTACATTTAAACGGGGGAGAAAACGGGTAAAAATCTCGTTTGTCCCGCCATAAGTATCTTTTACTGAGACAACGCGGTCGCCGGGCTTGAGCAGGGAGTACAGAGTATTGCTGATCGCCGCCATGCCCGTCGAGAAACTCGTCACGGCTTCTGCGCCTTCAAGTTGACGCATCTTCTCTTCAAAGACGGCGACTGTCGGGTTGGTGTTACGGCTGTAAATATGCCCTTCTTCTTTGCCGAGGGCAACATCGAGCCATTCATCCAAATCCTTGTAGCCATAGCTCACACTATGCGCAACAGAGACTTGCGTTGTCCGCTCCCAACCATCTTTTGCTTCTTCGCCGCTCCAAACGGAGAGGGTGTTGAATCCGGGTTTTCTTTGATCTGTCATTTTTTCTCCTAGGGAAATTTATTTTGATGCAGTGTCGCTCGGCAGGGGCAGCACCGTCGTAGATTTGACCTCCGATAAAACTACACTAGTGATCACTTGAACGACATTTGGCAGGGGCGAAAGAATCTGGCGGTCGAAATGCTCCAATTCGTGGCGATTTCGAAAAATTGTCTTTAGCAAATAGTCAAATTCGCCCGTCAGATAATGGCATTCCAAAACAGATGGCAAGGACTGGACAGCCTTTTCAAATGCCAATAATGCTTTTTCAGAATGTGCCTGCAAGCGGATTTGCATAAAACAAACCAGGTCCAATCCCAATTTCTCACGATCCAGAAGCGAGACATGTTTTCGAATAATACTAAATGTCTCCAATCTTTTCAAACGGGTATGGGTTGCAGGTTGAGATAAGCTGATCCGACGAGCCAGCTCGCTAATGCTAATGCGGCTATTTTCTTGAAGCTCGCGCAAAATTTTTAAATCGGTCTTGTCTAATCGCTCCGCAGATGTGTATTTTTCCACAAAAAGCCCTTTTTATCAATAGAATATTTGCTAAAAATATAACACACAAAATTATTTTAAAAAATGGCAAGTATTTCTTTTGAAATTATTCTCTACGTATGTCTGGGGACACATTCTTTGGAATTATTTAAAGCCCCCATTTGGAGAAAAATATGATGTGAATGAAAAGAGATCGAGTTTTGAAGCTCTCGATCTCTTGCTAATTAAAGTTTCGGCAGCACAATCGACTGCTGCTTCTGGTACTTCCCTTTTTTATCTGCATAAGAAGTTTCGCATTCTTCATCTGCTTCAAAGAAAAGCACTTGCGCCAAGCCTTCATTTGCATAAACTTTTGCAGGGAGCTGGGTGGTATTCGAAATTTCGAGAGTCACGAAACCTTCCCATTCCGGTTCAAATGGTGTCACATTGACGATCAAGCCACAGCGCGCATAAGTCGATTTTCCCAGACAAACTGTCAACACATTACGCGGGATGCGGAAATACTCCACCGAGCGCGCTAAAACGAAAGAATTGGGCGGAATAATACAAACATCGCCCTGAAATTCGACCATCGATTTGGGGTCAAAATTTTTCGGGTCAACAATGGCTGAATGTACATTTGTAAAGATCATAAACTCATCCGCCACGCGAATATCATAACCATATGATGAAACGCCATAAGAAATGACCCCATCACGAACTTGATTTTCGACAAAAGGCTCTATCATTTTTTGTTCAACAGCCGTTTTTCTAATCCAATGATCTGGTTTAAGTCCCATTTTTTTCTCCTTTTTATTACTCTTCAATAAGAAAATAGATTGTTGTAACTTTATCGGGATGCACCTTCGCAAAACGCTCCCAGTATTGCCCTGCATAAGAAAAACTGACGCGATACTCACCAGCGGGGATCTCTCCAATCGCATGAGTTTCTGCCCAATCGTCATCCACACCAACGGGATGAGTTTCTGGGGCATACGCGTCCAAACTTGCTATCCTTTCAAGGGAATCTTCTGCGCCCCCAACTTTGTCGATCACAAGCGGAACCCGAAGTAGCTTCCCCGTCTGATTTTCGATGCGCACCACGATCCCACCGTGCATCGCGTCGAGGGCTTGCAACCAAAGCTCGGGGTTACGTGTGTCGCTATATTCGTATCCCCCCATACGAACTTCAAAATGGAGATGACTCCCGATCGCTCCGCCAGACATTCCCACATTCCCAACAGCTTGTCCGGCTTCCACAACTTCCCCTTCTGCAATATTAATGACCGAAAGATGAGCATAAAGCGTATAAAAGGGTGTATCCAACTCGGGCAGATCATGCTCAATGACGACCAGATTTCCGTAAAAACGTTCCCAGGGCGCGTAGAACGCGGGTTTATCTTCAGCCGCGTGAATCACACGCCCATCTGCCGCAGCGAGAATGGGTACACCAAAGGCATTGATAAATTCAACCCCATGATGCGGGTCTCGTTTCCCGTTGATCGTTGAACCATAGCGATAAGCTGGTTCGATTTCATAATTAAATTCTGTGCTAATTGGGCGTGCAAGCCAAAAGTGACCATCTTCCACGCAAAAGCTTTCATAAGCATCACAAGGAATGGGTGTAGCAGTCGGGATATTTGTCGCCGTTGGGCTAGGCTCTGCCGTTGGCGTCAACGTTGCAGGAATTTCGGTTTGTGTAGGTCTTATTGGGGTAGCCTTTGCAGTTAAGGGCACAGGTGTTGGCGCAGGAGCACAAGCGGTAAAGAAAAAAACAAAAAAGACTAATAAGAAGTAAGGGCGACCCTTCATGCTTGACAGCAAAACACTATTATTTTCCAACCCTTTTCTTTTCAATAAAATTTTATTTTTCATAACAACGGGTTGCCCCTACTTTAGAATTCCAACCCACCACGCTCAATCAAAACCTGACGCAGCGCGGTGTCAATCTCATTCGCTTTGGTTTCCAAATTCTTCAACGTAACCAAAATCTCTTCCGCCTTCGCCTTATCCTTCAACGAGCCAAGATTGATCCGCACATTATAGCCTGCCGAAATCAACGCCGCGCGCGCCATCGCCGCACCAGATGCGCCGTCTGTGATCGCGTTGCTATTACCAATACTTGCAACTTTTAAGGCTAGTTCCATCACACGCACTGCGCCTTTTCCGGTTTCCAAGGGTACTTCGCTGGCGTAAAGCGTCGCGTCCTGAATCGCCTGCGAGCGGGCGGCTTTCTCAGCATCCGTTTCTTTGGAAAGTTTGAAGGCTTGCATGATTGCCGTGAAAGATGCAGCATCTTCGTCTACAGCGTGGGTCAATTTGGCACGCAATGCTTCGGCTTCGTCTAAAACGGATTTCATCTCATCTTCAACTTCGGCATATTTCTTCTTCCCGATACTTAAACACGCCACCATCGCCACTAATCCCGCGCCCATCGCAGCAGAATGAGCCGCAGCCGAGCCACCGCCGGGCGTGGGGCTGCCATCAGCCAGTGCATCTAAAAAGTCAACTTTTTCTTGCCCCGCAAGTTCTTCCTGCGCAGCATAAAGCCGCGTTTCAAGAATTTGGTTTTTCTCGAACTGATCGAGTTGCGTATACCAAACTGCCGCATCTACGAGCGCTTCTTGCGGGATCAAGCCCACCAGCTCACTATGATGGATGCCCACGCCATAACGCTCCGCTTCTCGGCGTATGAACTCGACCACACGGGCAACGGGCGTTTTCTTGTAGTTTGTCAGATTCATCGAGACTTGTGCCATCCCGTCCACGAGCAGCCCCATCCCCTTCACGAAAGCCAATCCGCCGGATGAATGCCGGACAGCTTTGCCAATTTTCTGAGCGATGGATACATCATCTGTCGTTAGATATACATTAAAGGCGACCAAAGGGTCACGCGCGCCGATTACACTTGCTCCCATTGTGGGAATTTGGTGCGGCCCTTCATCAGGAATCCGTTGTTCCGATGTCCCGACTTCGGCTTTTAGCCCCTCATATTGCCCCTTGCGGACTTTCGCCAAATTTACACGGCTGGCATCTTTGGCGGCTTTCTCGTAGAAAAAGACGGGGATCTGTAACTCCGTTCCCAGGCGCCGACCAAGCCCATGGGCAAGAGCGACACATTCGTCCATCGTCACATCCGAGATGGGGACGAAGGGAATCACATCCGCTACGCCAATGCGGGGATGTCCGCCCTCATGCTCATCCAAATTGATAAGCTCACCCGCAACTTTGACGGCACGAAAAGCAGCTTCAGCGACAGGGTGGGGTGGTCCCGCAAAAGTCAGGACGGTGCGGTTGTGGTCGTTATCTGACGAGCGGTCGAGCAGGCTCACTTCGGGCACAGACTCAACGGCGGCGACAATGGCATCCACCACTTCAGGGCGGCGGGCTTCAGAAAAATTAGGGATACATTCAACGATTTTTGGCATATTTTAATTATCCTCGAATATAGAAATTAGCAAGAAAAAAATGTACAATGAAATTTATATAAAGAACAGCTTGTTTCCAAGGAGGAAAGATGTCTGCAAATAATCACATATCTCAAGAAGACGAAAAAATACAGAAAGATAATCAAGGAAAACAATCAAGCAAACATTATACAGCAGTAATTTATGTCCATGGTATGGGAAGTCAGCGACGCAACGAAGAAGTTAGTAATTTGATTGATCAATTAGACAATTTTTCCTACAAGGCAAATGATTTAGACTCACTGGGAAAGCTGAGTGATATCCAGGCTCGTCTGGAAGAAAGTCGTGTTGACAAGGAGAAAAACATCTCATTTATTAGTACCAAGCATAGAAAAAGAACTGGCGATGAAACACAGACGGTTCGTTTTTATGAAGCTTACTGGGCTCCAATCATGGCGGGAGGCAGTTCTGTCTCTGATGTTCTAAAGTGGGTTTTTTCTCAGGTTTTTGTTCCGCTAAAAATATTGGGGGAACCTTGGCGATCACAAGCTCGTTTACGCCGTACCGCTCTCTTATCCCTGTGGCATAAGATGAGCGAGAAAAAGAAAGCAAAATACGGGTATAAGAAAGAAGACCTTAAAAGATTACTCAAATTATATGATGACTTTGAAGGGCTTGACGCTCGAAGGAGTTTCAAAAAAGGTTCACATAAAGAATTCAAGGATTATGTGAACCAACAACAAAAAGCCTTGTATCAGGGCCTAAAAGAAAAACTAACCACCAGAGACCTCACAAAACAGCATGAGAAAGATCAAGAAAGTGAGATCACAGCACTTGAACAAGAATTTCAAAAAGGGAATGAAAAAAACAATTT
>JABGQT010000174.1 GCA_018648685.1 Anaerolineae bacterium | reverse complement strand
GGGTCTACAGCCATGCGTTCTATGTCTATATTTTCATCCACCTGGAATTTATTCACGCCGACCACAATATCTTCATTACGCTCAATCGCTTTTTGGGCATCATAGGCAGCGTTCTGGATTTCACGCTGCATATAGCCGCGTTCAATTGCGTTCAGCGCGCCGCCCATTTCGTCAATTTTTGCTATATATTCTTCGGCACGTTTTTCGATTTCATCGGTCAGATGCTCAATCAGGTATGACCCTGCCAGCGGATCAACCGAATCCGCTACGCCAGATTCGTGGGCGATGATTTGTTGCGTCCGCAAGGCTACACGCACAGACTTCTCTGTCGGGAGCCAGAGGGCTTCGTCCATTGAGTTGGTATGCAGAGATTGTGTCCCGCCGAAGACGGCTGCCAACGCCTGAATGGTCACGCGTGCCACATTATTTTCGGGTTGTTGCGCGGTCAGGGTCGAGCCAGCGGTTTGGGTATGGAATCGCAGCCGCCACGATTTGGGGTCTTTTGCTCCAAAACGCTCTTTCATCGTGCGCGCCCACAATCGGCGAGCGGCGCGGTATTTGGCAATTTCTTCGAGCAAATTATTATGCGCGTTGAAGAAAAACGAGAGTTGCGGGGCAAATTTATCCACGTCCAAGCCCGCGTCAATCGCCGCCTGCACATACGCCATCCCGTTTGCCAACGTAAACGCCATCTCCTGCACCGCCGTTGAGCCAGCTTCACGGATGTGATACCCCGAAATGCTGATCGTATTCCAGCGCGGCACTTCGGCCTGGCAATATTGAAAAACATCCGTTATCAGGCGCATCGAGGGCGTGGGCGGGTAAATATAAGTCCCCCGCGCAACATATTCTTTGAGAATATCATTTTGGATCGTGCCGCGTAGTTTGCGAATATCCGCGCCTTGTTTTTTAGCAACGGCGATGTACATAGCAAGCAAAATAGCAGCAGGCGCGTTGATGGTCATCGACGTAGAAACTTTTTCAAGCGGAATCTCGTAGAAGAGTTGTTCCATATCTTTTATGGATGAAATGGATACCCCAACTTTTCCGACCTCCCCAGCCGCAAGCGGATCGTCAGCATCGTACCCGATTTGAGTCGGGAGATCGAACGCGACAGATAAACCTGTTTGCCCATTATCAAGCAGATACCGGTACCGAGCATTCGACTCTTCGGCAGAGGCGTAACCAGCATACTGACGCATTGTCCAGAAACGTCCACGATACATAGTCGGCTGAACGCCGCGCGTAAACGGGTAATCACCTGGGAACCCCAGAGATGCTTCATAATCGGTAGCAAGCTCAGGGTCTAGAGCGAGGCGAGGCACTTCAATCCCAGAAGAAGTTTTAAATTCATCCTTCCGCTCTGTAAACTTTTCAAGTCTTTTTTCCCAACGTTTCTGTGCATCTTGCATAGTAGTCATTTTGTCACCATGATTAAGGATTTATATCTATTATAATATCAAGTAGTGCATTGCATCTGACAAGATGCGTTGCACTGCGGGTCTTTTCTTAAAACCCGAACTGCAACGCACTTTATCCCCCTTACGGGGGCAGGCAAGTGCAATGCAGTTCTGCTGGACTGAAAATACAAGGAGCTACCATGAAAGTGATCGCAAATATCGCAGCAGCTATTTTGATCTTTTTCGGCGTAATGTTCATCTGGGGGGCTTTTGGCTCTAATCCGCAACCTGCATGGGTAGGCGTGGGCGGCGTGAGCGTGGCAATCGGCTTCGGCTTGATTTGGTTTGCGCAACGTAAGCCCAAAGCTACTCCGGGGGAAGAAAGCGTTTCTGTAAATATCGATCTGCCCGGTGAAGTAAAAATGAAAACGATGAAGTGCGAAGCCTGTGGGGGCGCGATCACGAGCAAAAATATCGAATTGCAATCTGGCGCACCAATGGTGGTCTGCCCATATTGTGAAACAACCTATCAATTAAATGAAGAACCGAAGTGGTAAATAATTTAGAACAGAAAAAGGATTTTAATGAAACGACGCTTATTTGCTTTTTTTATTATATCTGTGCTTGTTTTTAGCTTAAGAACAAGCGTATTTGCACAATCCTATTCTCTTGAGTTGACTGAAGAAACTGTTCATGTCTACTGGAACACAGACGGAACACTGTCTTTGGATTACACCTTATTATTTAGAAACAATCCTGACGCACGCGCTATTGAATTTATCGATATCGTGCTCCCAGACAATAATTATATTGTCAGCGAAGTCTCTGCCGAAACAAATGGTCATGCGCTAAGTGTCGAGGAAAAATATCAGGGCAAGGGACCGGGCATAGCAGTGGATTTAGGGGAATATGCTATTCCGGCTGGAGAAAATGGTTATATATACGTATCTATAGCCCGCATTGAGAATGTACTCAACCCCGATGCTGATACGAACTACGCTAGCGCAACTTTTAGCCCAACTTGGTATGGTAGCCAATATATGACCGGAAATACCAATTTGACCGTCATATTCCACTTCCCTCCTGACATTTCAGCCGAAGAGATACGTTACCATATCCCCAGCGATAATTGGGGAGGTAGTCAAGAACCAGAAATTTCTACGGATGAGATGGGAGGTATTACCTACACTTGGCATGATGAGAAAGCTAATGGCAATACCCAATATACTTTTGGCGCATCTTTTCCAAACAGCTATATCCCTGCTTCTGCAATTGTAGAACCAGCGTCAACAGAAGTTACTGCATTTTCTCTCAGCCCAATTTTTTATATCCCTGTTTTAGTCTTTTTCATGAGTATTGGCATAGCTTGGTTTATTCAGCATAGAACAAGTGCTAATTCGGATAAAGATTAATCTTAAACGACAGTTTTATGGCTAGATAGTTTCATCCATAGGTAGTAAAGGAGCTTTCATGAAGCGACGATTATTTGCTCTCCTCATTGTTTTCTCGCTAGTTTTTGGCCTGACTTCCAGTGTTTTTGCTCAGTCTTATTCTTTTACGCTTGAAAAAGAAGAGGTTCACGTCTACTGGAACGATGACGGCTCCATGTCTGTAGATTATGTTTTTGTTTTTCAGAATAATCCCGGCGCGCACGCGATCGATTTTGTTGATGTTGGGATGCCCAACTACAATTTTCGAAACAGCTCTATCACTGCTGAAGTAGATGGCAACCCAGTGAGCATTTCTTCTGATTATCAGGGGAGCGGTTCAGGATTTGCTGTCGATTTGGGCTCTTACGCCATCCCCGCAGGCGGACGTGGACAAGTACATGTTTATGTGGGCTATATAGACGAAGTTCTCCACTTAGACGATAACGACGATGAATATGCCAGCGCCGTTTTTGGCACGACCTGGTTTGGCAGCCAATATGTAACCGGGAACACCGATCTAACCGTCTCCTTACATTTGCCCCCCGGAATTCAACCCGAGGAACCGCGCTATCACACTCCCGAAAGTTGGTATGGCAACTCAGAGCCAGAAAGCTATATGGATGGCAATGGGCGCGTGACCTATACATGGCACGACCCAAATGCGAACGGATATACCCAATATACATTTGGCGCATCCTTCCCGAAAAGTTATGTGCCTGCATCGGCAATTATTACGCCTTCGCTTTTCGACCGCTTGGGCATTTCAGAAGACGATATTGTTGGGGCACTCATGTGCTGCGGTTTCGCCTTTTTCTTTATGGGGATTCCCATTCTTTCGGGCATTTCACAACGCAAGCGCAAAATGAAATATATGCCGCCCAAGATCGCCATAGAAGGACATGGCGTAAAACGTGGTCTAACAGCGGTCGAATCGGCGATCCTGATGCAGGAGCCGCTCGACAAAGTGATGACCATGATCCTCTTTGGCGTCATCAAAAAGAACGCTGCCGAAGTCACCAAACGTGATCCGCTCAGACTAAAAGTCGCCGATCCGCTCCCGCAGAAATTACATAAATATGAAAAAGAATTTCTCGCAGCCTTCGCCGACGGGAAAAATAACCGCGCCAATCAGCGCAAGAAGATGCAAAAGGTAACCGTCAATCTGGTTGAGAGTGTTGGCAAAAAGATGAAAGGATTCAGCCGCAAAGAAACAATTGCCTACTATAAAAATATCATGGAACGCGCCTGGAAACAGATCGAAACCGCGAACACACCCGAGATCAAGAGCCAAATGTACGACGAAGCCCTCGAGTGGACGATGCTGGACGAGGATTTCAATGATCGCACACGGGATACCTTCAATCGTGGCCCTGTTTTTGTGCCCATGTGGTGGGGACGTTACGATCCTTCCTATAGTCGGCCTGCTACCGCCGCATCAAGACCTTTCTCGACCCCATCAGCATCCGCGCCAAGCGGTAAAAGTGTGGCATCTTCCATGCCCCAACTCCCCGGCGCAGATTTCGCCGCATCCGTTGTCGGCGGCGCACAGAATTTCTCAGAAAAAGTGGTTGGCAACCTGAACGATTTCACCAGCGGCGTAACGAAAAAAACCAATCCGATTCCCGTTTCCACATCCAGCGGACGCAGCAGCGGTGGTGGTGGCTGCGCCTGTGCCTGTGCTTGCGCGGGTTGTGCCTGTGCTTGTGCTGGTGGTGGACGATAATCCAAAACTTGGACATTTTGGAGTCCAACGTCTCCAGACGTTGGGTATTCATTATCCCGAAATCTGGAGATTTCTAACTCCACTCAAGGGTAGCACAAAAATGCTAAAAAATGGTGTCTATAGAGAAGCGAAAAATAACCCTCCACATCTCTTCGTGGACGATTCTCTATATATGTTTACCGCTTCCACTTATAAACAACAGCCTTATCTACGCACCGATGAACGCAAACTTGATTGGATCAACGCATTTCTAAAGGCTTCTGAAATTTATCAATGGGAAGTTCTTGCATGGGTCGTTCTTGATAACCATTACCATACTATGCTTCGCTCTCCAAAAAACACCCTAAACATGGATAAATTTATTGGTAGTTACCATAAATTCACCGCCCGAAAATGGAATCGAGAAGACCAGCTTCTGGGACGCAAAATCTGGTGGAATTACTGGGATACTTGCATACGGTCAGAAAATGACTATTGGGCAAGATTAAGCTATATTTTCTCAAACCCAGTCAAACATGGGCTCGTTGACGAGCCTGAAGACTACCTTTTTAGCAACTATAAAGACTTTTTATCAGCAGAAACTTGGGCTGGTTTAGCTTCAGATGGAGATATAAATGATATTCCAGAATTTTAGTGGTATGAAAGAAAAATTGTCCAATATCTGGAGATTTTGGACTCCAATGTCTCCAGACATTGGAAATTCAACATTCCGAAGTCTGGAGACTTCGGACTCCGCCTGCCTGTTCCACTATCTCCACGAAAACGGCGACGAAAAATCCCGCATCCATCTGCGTCTCGACCCGGATGGGCACGGGACGCTGATCGTGAATGCCAATCAGGTCATGCACCTGAATCCGACGGCAGCGTTGATGGCATATCTCCTGCTCGAAGAAAAGAGCGAAAAAGAGATCATTAAAACATTGCGTAGTGCGTATTCCGTAACGCAAGAGCAGATTTTAGCAGACCTTGAAACTTTGAATTTTCAGCTTGAAAACCTGATTCGCCCTGACGGTGCTTGCCCCGTTCACGATCTTGAACTCGAAATGAATATGCCCTTTAGCGCACGCCCCTCTGCGCCCTACCGCATGGATTTGGCACTGACTTACAAATGCAACAACGATTGCGCCCATTGCTATAACGCCCGCGAACGGACTTTTCCCAGCCTGAACGTAGATGAATGGAAGACCATTCTCGATAAAACCTGGGATTTGGGCATTCCGCATATCGTTTTTACGGGCGGCGAACCAACGCTTATGGATTTCCTGCCTGAGTTGATCGCCCATGCTGAAAAAAACGGCCAGATAACAGGATTGAATACCAACGCGCGCCGTTTGGCGGATAAAAACTATCTCGACAAACTGGTGTCCGCAGGGTTGGATCACGTCCAAATCACGGTCGAATCGGATGACGTAGAAATCCACGATGCAATGGTCGGCGCAAAGGCTCATAAACAGACCATCCAGGGCTTGAAAAATGTGCTTGAAAGCCCACTATACGTGATGACGAATACGACCATGCTACAGGATAATGTCCACACCATCCCCGCTACGCTGGATTTTCTGGCAGAGTTAGGCGTACCCACCATCGGATTGAATGCGCTGATTTATTCCGGTCACGGCACAACGGTCGGAACGGGTTTGCCCGAAAATGAGCTGGCTCCGCTGCTCGAAATGGCGCAGTTAAAAACGCAAATGCGCGGGCAAAAACTGATCTGGTATACGCCCACCCAATATTGTAATTTTGACCCGATGCAGCTCGATTTAGGTATTAAAGGCTGCACAGCTGCACTCTATAATATGTGTATTGAGCCAGATGGTGCGGTACTGCCCTGCCAATCTTATTACACGCCGGTCGGCAATCTTTTACACGATAGCTGGGATTCGATATGGA
Source organism: Anaerolineae bacterium (assembly GCA_018648685.1). GTDB lineage: Bacteria > Chloroflexota > Anaerolineae > Anaerolineales > Villigracilaceae > Desulfolinea. The sequence continues at coordinate 5,112 of JABGQT010000174.1, read as the reverse complement.
ATCACAAGCTCTCGGTGCAATTACGTGAACGACAAAATTTACCAGAAAAATGTGGCGATTGCGACCTGCTAGCTGAGTGTGGTGGCGGTTGCCCATTGCAATTTGAAGAAAACGATTTTGTAAAACTCGATTTACTAGAAATTTCGTAGAATCATCCACAGATGTAGATATAAAAATCTGTCGATAAAAAAGGAGTGTTTTATGAGCATCCTAAACAGCGTCCGAGATTTTTTCACCCCTGCCAAACCCCTCCCTGCTGGCGCATTACATTTTCAGCCGCCCGAAGATGATGAAATTCCTTATCGCCTCCATTTGCGGATGCATGGCGATGGAAATAGTCTCCTTGTCGTTAATGCCGCAACGGTGCTGCATCTCAACCCCACCGCCACCGAATACGCCTATCATTTCATCAAAGGCACGCCCCTCGACGAAACGGCGAAAAGGGTCGCAAAGCGCTACCGCGTTAAAGAAGCACAAGCGCTCGAAGATTTTCAGATTTTCTCCGACCGGATAGAAACTCTCGTCCACACAGAAGACCTGGATCCTGTTTCTTATCTGGGATTTGAGCGCGTCACGCCCCATTCGGGGGGATTAACTGCCCCGCTGCGTTTGGATTGCGCCCTAACCTATAATCTGCCCGAAGGCATTTCTGCCGACGACGCGCCCACGAAACGAGTCGACCGTGAGCTTGCTACCGCTGAATGGACATCTATTCTCGACAAGGCTTGGGGCGTTGGAATCCCGCACGTTACATTTACTGGTGGAGAACCTACCCTGCGTGAAGATCTCCCCGAACTCATCGCCTACGCCGAAGCAAAAGGGATGGTCAGCGGTCTTCTTAGTGATGGGCTAAAACTCGCTGATGCTACCTATTTCAACACCCTCCTCCAAACAGGATTGGATCATCTGCTCTTTATTTTGCATCCTGAAAACGAGAAATCTTGGGCAGCACTCGATGTTATTTTGCCCGAAGATTTGCACACCACTGTTCACCTGACAATTAACGACGAAAATGCAAAGGATGTAGAGCAAATTATCGAAAGATTGAGCAATCTTGAGATCAACGCGCTTTCGCTTAGTGGCACCCCTGCTCACGATGAAATTCTGCAACTTGCACAGGAGCAAGCCGCAAACAAGGGCCTTTCGTTGACTTGGGATCTCCCCGTCCCCTACTCGGCAAATCATCCCGTTGCTCTGGAAACGACAGAAGAACACGTCCCCGAGGGCGCCGGAAAAATATGGCTTTACGTAGAACCCGATGGCGACGTGCTTCCGATGCAGGGCATGGCCGATCAAATTCTAGGCAATTTCTTAAGAGATGATTGGTCAGATATATGGAAAAATTAGATGGGCATCTTTGATGCTCTTTGGATTATCGGCTTACTCATCTATCAGATCGGGATTTATATTCCGCGTGTACGGGCTTATAAAGTCAAAAAACGCGTTACGTTGGTTGCATTGCCCGGTGATATTTTTCTCGAACTAAGTACCTGGGTCTTTTGGCAACTTGCGCCTTTTTTCTATATCTTTGGAGAGCTGCTTTCCTTTGCCGATTACAATCTCCCGAATTGGGCAAGCTGGATCGGTGTTCTGATCTTTGGCGCTTCAATTTGGCTTTATGGGCGCGCTTATGCTGATCTTGGTACAAATTGGTCTGCTCGGATGGAAATTTTGACAGAACAATCACTTGTTACAAATGGCGTTTATGCCTATATTCGGCATCCTGTTTATGCAGCCATGTTCCTTTGGGCAATTGCCCAGCCTTTGCTCCTCCACAACTGGATAGCAGGCTTTGGTTTGCTCGCTCTTTTTACGCCGCTCTACCTAACACGCATGCCTCGCGAAGAAAAAATGCTCACAGAGCATTTCGGCGAAGCCTATCAAAGCTATATGCAAAAAACAAATCGTCTTACACCATTCCCTCGGAGATAAATGTGACAAATCTAAAAGCTAAGAAAGCCCAAACTCGTTTTGAAGAAGAATTTTCTTGTTCTCAATCTGTGCTTTCTACCCTCGCCCCCGAACTGGGTCTTGATGAAAAAACTGCGCTCAAAATTGCTTCCGCTTTTGGTGGTGGAATGATGCGTCACGGCGAAGTTTGCGGTGCCGTGACCGGCGCATTAATGGTCTTGGGTTTGAAATACGGTTCATCCAACCCAGATGAAGAAGAAGATGTTCGCGAAGCCAGTCAGGAATTAATGAAACGTTTCAAGGAAAAAAATGGTTCCTTACTTTGCAGAGAACTGCTCGGCTATCACTTGATCATCCCCGAAGAATTGGAAGCAGCAAAAGAAAGCGGTATTTTCACAAAGGTCTGCCCGCTTATGGTGCACAACGCAACGACTTTGGCAGAAGAAATAATGAAGGATAAAAAACGGTAGGAGATAAGCTATGGAAGAAAGACGAAAGATCCCTCGCAAATATCTAATGGCATATTCATCAGTCTATGAGCAAAGCACAGGGAAAATGCTCGGTTATCTCAGTGACCTGACTCTCGAAGGCCTAATGGTGATCGGCAAAGAAAAACTCGAAATTGGCAAAGAGACCGAAATTCGCATAGACCTGCCAGAAATCCCCGCCTTTGAAGAAAATCAATTGCAAATTGGTGTCCGTATTATTTGGGTACAACCCGATCTTGACCCGCGCCTGAATAATATCGGATTTAACTTCATAGAACTCCCGGAAGAACAGAAACCTATAATTTCGGAAATGATCGAAATCTATGAATTTCGACGTGAGAACTAGCACAAAAAAGCCACTATGACAAATCTCCCTCCCTATAACGCCTACTGGGTAGCGCCCGATCAATTTATGGCAGGCGAATACCCCGGCCATCGCTATAACGAAGAGCAAACACCAGCCCGCTTGGATGCGCTTCTCAAAGCAGGCATTAGCACCTTTATTGATCTCACTGAACCGCACGAACGCGTTCCCTACGAAGCAGTTTTACGCGAAAGGGCGGGCTATTATGGTGTTGAAGTCCAATATCATCGTTTCTCCATCGGAGATTTTGGCACGCCATCGCCTGAAAATATGCGCGCCATTCTTGATATGATCCATAATCTCCTCGCTCACGGGAGAAAACCCTATATCCATTGCTGGGCGGGGATGGGACGCACAGGCACAGCAGTGGGCTGCTATCTCGTCGAAACAGGTATGAGCGGCGCAGAGGCCCTCCTAAAAGTTGACAAACTCTGTTATTACGCACCCTCCCCGCAAACAAAAGGGCAAAAAGATTTTGTAAGAAATTGGAAAAAATGAAAAGCTGGCATAAACGCTATCTTCAACAAGCGAATTGGACAAAAGAATTACGCGCCTATATTTTTAAAGAAATAGGATTAAATAAAGAATCACGTGTCCTTGAAGTGGGATGCGGCACGGGGGCAATTCTTTCACAGGTCGATTTCCCCGTACACGGACTTGATATTGAGCTTGCTTCCGTTAAAGAAGCAAAAATCCACACCCAAGGCAAATCCCCTTTAATTTGCGCCGACACATTCTCTCTCCCTTATGCAGATGCGAGCTTTGATATTGTTTTCTGTCATTTTTTGCTGCTCTGGTTAGCGGAACCGCAACAAGCAATCAAAGAGATGATGCGCGTCACGCGGACGGGTGGGCATATCATCGCTTTTGCCGAGCCAGATTATAGTAAACGTGTTGATAAGCCTGATTCGCTCGCAAAACTTGGGCAATGGCAAAGAGATGCTTTGCAAAAGCAGGGGGCAAATACCAGTATGGGGGCGGGTTTGGCGGAACTTTTTTATGGGGCCGGTATCACGATCATTGAAGCGGGAACAATTTCAACATCCCGGCGCGAAGCGATGAATGCTGATGAACGCGCAAATGAATGGGAAACTATCGAAGCTGATTTAACGGGCATCATCCCGGATGAAAATATCCAAAAAATGAAGCGTTTAGACTTTGCTGCCTGGGAGCGTGGGGAGCGAGTTCTATACGTTCCGACGCATTATCTTTGGGGCAAAAATAAAGTATAATGCCTTCCATCATTTTGGAGGTTTTTTTTGGAATCTGAAGTATTAGCTGAGCACGAAGTTGCGACAGTACCCATTGAGAAAAAAGGAAGTATATTACGCTTTTTGCTTGATCTATTGGAAACAATAGCTTTATCGGTTGTGCTTTTTCTGGGGATCAATGCACTGACTGCCCGCGTTATGGTAGAGGGCTTTAGTATGCGCCCCACCCTAGAAAACGGAGAGTATGTTTTGGTCAATAGAATGGCGTACCGTTCTGAATCCCCAGCATATGGTGATGTCGTTGTCTTTCACTTCCCTATTGACCCTGACCAAGATTTTATTAAGCGTGTCATTGGTCTTCCTGGAGATGAAATCAAAATACAGGATGGACAAGTAAAGGTAAATGGACGTATTTTAGATGAGGTTTATATTGCTGCTGCTCCCCAATATGTAGGAAGCTGGCATGTACCAGCCGAACAAGTTTTTGTTTTAGGTGATAATAGAAATAACTCTTCTGATTCACATTCCTGGGGTCCAGTACCTTTGGAGAATTTGATAGGGAAAGCAATTTTTGCCTATTGGCCTCCGCCCGAATGGAAAATACTTGAACACGTACGAATTTATCAGTAATAGTGAGAACGAATAAAAAACAACGAAGCTAGTACTTTGTTGAACTCTTATGAGAAAAAAAGAAGAAAAAAGAGAGAGTTATCCTTGTAGGGAATGCCAAGCCGGTATTGTGCACCCTCATCATGTTACCTATTTCACCTGGTTGAAAGATGAGCTAATTACCGTGCCCAATTTCCCGGCATGGATCTGCGACCTATGCGGAAAGCGGGAATACGACCAGCGTGCAATTTCTTGGCTGACGATGTTGCTAAACCCCAACGCTGGGCGCAAAGTTGAAGAAAAGAAAAATAAGCCGTCATATTCGCAACATTCAGGAGATGGCGCAACGCCCGCTACAAAATAGTTCATCAATAGGAGAGAAGTATGCAACAATCACGCACTCACCATTTTGTTCCTGTCGATATTCTTACGAATAGCTATCGCGTTGTAGGAAAGATGATGGTCTCAAATACTGGCGTGGTCGGTTTGTTGAATAACCCGAATACTTCTTTTATGGAAATCCACGATG
>JABGQT010000161.1 GCA_018648685.1 Anaerolineae bacterium | reverse complement strand
TAAGCTGTGCGACTTGAACCGTTTAAGGTGTGCGACATGGTGCGTTTTATGCAGTATGAAGGTTTTTTTATAGATGGAAGCCACCTAACCCCGCGTTAAGCTGACATTGCTCTCTACGTTCGCAACGCCGCTTCGCTCTGCCCCACTGCTCCGCTTTTGCACATTCGTGCAACACAGATTGGGGGTGCAGCTTATCTCGCGCCCCGTTAGCTGGCAAAACATGAGAATAAAAACATGCAATATCATAGGAAAGAAAAGCCAAAGGAGAAGGTAAATGAAGTTATTTGATTTTTGGAAAAAAAAGCCACAGAACCTGACAGAGGATGAATTCAAAGAATTAGTTGATGGCTTGGTAATGGCACAAATGCCTGGACACGGTGATTGGCGTGATGCGAAAATGGAAGCCGATGCGCATAATGAAGTCTGTGAAAAAAAACTGCGAAGTGCAGGAAAGCAAGCAATTCCATATTTGATGAAGAGCATACACCTAAGCGCGGGAGTAAAATTATTAGCAGAAATGGAAGCTCTAAATACAGAGACAATCCTCAAACACGTTACAGAGGACTCCATATATGGAATTATGATCTATTTACGAAAGAATGGAAAAGACCTAGGGAGTAAGGAGAAGATCATTCCACTGTATCGCCAACAGTTAGAAGAGAACTTGAGATATCGCACAGAAGCAGTGCTGGGGTTAGCAGCTTATGGCGCCCCAGATGCGGAAGGTGAACTGCTGAAATTGCTGGAAGATATACTCTCGAATGTAAAAGACGAAAATGGGGAACAGGAACTCGGATACACAGAGAAGAAAGTGATTGCAGAAACAGCTTCAGTATTGGGAGAAATGAAAGTAAAGGGAGCACTGGGGCCATTGAAGGCTTTAGTCGAGAACGAGAAGCTGTTTAGTAGTCTGTTTCCTAGCGCACAGGTAAGAATTAAAAGAGCAATCAAACAAATTGAGGAAAAAGGTTGAGCAAATATGCCAGCTAACCCCGCGTTAAGCTGACCCGCCTTCGGCTTAGGGTATGCGGCGCGGTTTTTTGCTCAGTTTTTTCAGGGTAAAATTGGGTTGTGTTTGGTAAATCGGCGGGACAGCTTACGCCATCGTTTGGGCGTCTTTAGAAATTAGAGTAGTAAATATGAATGAACACAGGCGAATTTCACTTGAACGTATACAAAATGCAAGATCAGTAATAAGCTCGGAGTTCCTGAATACCCCCCAATATCTGTGCGAGTCACTTTCAAGAAAACTTGGTACACAGGTGTTTGTCAAGGTGGAGACCCTCAATCCAATCCGGTCATTTAAGGGACGTGCTGCAGATCTGTATATGTCAAGGATACCTCGGCAGTCAGAAGTTGTTTGTGCTAGTGCGGGCAACTTTGGACAGGCAATGGCGTATGCTGCCAGACGACATGATATCCAAGTGACTGTTTATGCAGCCCAAAACGCGAACCCCCTAAAAATCGAACGAATGAGAAACCTCGGGGCAAAAGTAATCTTGTTTGGAGACGATTTCGATACTGCTCGAAAAGAAGCGCAACGAGTAACTAATGAAAGTGATGCCAGGCTGGTGGTAGATAGTCTGGATATTGAAACCGTGGAAGGGGCTGGAACAATTGGGCTTGAACTCTTGCGTTTGCCAAAGTCTCTCGACATACTATTGGTAGCCCTTGGTGGTGGAGCGATGTTCAATAGCATAGCCTATGTCATGAAAGCATCATCACAGGATACTCGCATGATCGCTGTCGGTGCGGAGGGAGCGAGTGCGATGGTTGATTCCTGGCGAGCCGGGAGAATAATAGAATACGAAAGTGTAAATACCATTGCTGATGGTATCGCTGGCCACTCACCCATCCCTGAAGCATTTCAAGATATGCAAGGATTGGCAGATGATGCAGTACTTGTTAGTGACGAAGCAATCATTCGTGGAATGCGATTATTGCATATTCACACTGGAATTGTTCCAGAGCCTTCAGCGGCAGTGGGAGTTGCAGCAATACTTCAAAACTCGCAAAACTTCAAAGATGCGCGAGTTGGCATCATTATTTGTGGTAGCAATTTAACCGAGGAACAAATGAAGATTTGGCTATAAATCCAAAGCCGCCCAACCTTAGATTTTCGCGTCGCTTACTACCTTGGCGCAGCCAAGTCCGCTGAATAAACCGTTAGGCGCTAAAAATCTCTTGAGCAAAGGCAGAAAACTTCAAAAAAGTTTTCTGCCTTTGCTTCTTTAACTTGCCGCTTTCATATTAAGACCGTAAACTAAAGAAGCCTACAGAAAAGGAATAAATTATGCCTTTAAAAACCTTCACCCTTCAATTCGAAACCCAAGGAAATGGCGATATTCGTGATATCACAGAGGCCGTTGCTGAGCAAATTTTCTCATCTGAGATCAAAAACGGCACTGTGACCATTTTCGCCCCATCTGCAACTAGCGCGTTGACCACCATCGAGTACGAATCCGGCTGTGTTAGCGATCTACAGCGTCTCTTCGACGAGATCGTTGACCCAAATCGTCACTACGAACACAACGCTCGCTGGCACGACGGGAACGGTCATAGCCATGTCCGTGCTGCGTTATTAGGTCCCTCGCTCACTGTCCCCTTTGTCGAAAGCCGACTCACCCTGGGAACATGGCAACAGATCATTTTTGTCGATTTTGACAACCGCGCCCGTCAGCGCGAGCTGGTCCTACAGATCATAGGCGAATAAAATATGCCAACCAAGCTTTTTCTGCGCGACGTTATTACCAATGATCTCGAAACGTTCTTCCAGAACCAACTAGATCACGAAGCAAACCAGATGGCTGCTTTCACCATCAAAGACCCAAGCGATAAAGAAGTCTTCAATGCACATTGGCAGAAAATCCTAAAAGATGAAAGCGTCATCATCAAAACGATCATCTTCAAGGCAGAAGTTACTGGAAGCGTCTTGAGCTATGAAAATGATGGCAAAGCAGAAGTCAGTTATTGGCTAGGCAAAAAGTTTTGGGGGCAGGGCATCGCAACTTGGGCATTGAACGCATTTCTAAAAGAGCATAATAAAACACGCCCCGTTTATGCCAGAGTGGCTAAAGACAATCTAGCTTCACGCCGCATCCTGGAAAAATCTAATTTTGTGATCATCAACGAAAGCACAGGCTATGCCAATGCTCGCGGTCGAGAGATCGAAGAATTTCTTTACGAGAAAAAAGACTAATTTTTTAGGATTTCCCCATGACTCTACACACCATCAACATCTCTGAAGCCCAAGTGTTAATTCGTCAAAAGAAAATCTCCCCGGTCGAACTTGTGGAGGCTTGCCTCCGTCAAATAGACAGCGAAGAGGCGAGGATCAACGCTTTTATCACCGTCACCGCAGAGCAAGCTCGCGTTCAAGCAAAAGAAGCTGAGGCCTTGCAGATGAAATTGCCCGTAGAGGAAATGCCCCCGCTTTTGGGCATCCCCTTTGCCGCGAAAGACCTGTACGATACAGCCGGAATCCGCACCACAGGCGGCACAGCTTATCGTGCAAACGACATCCCGAGCGAAGATGCTGAAGTTGTAAAACGCTTAAAAGCCGCAGGAATGATTTTGCTCGGGAAGACGAACACCCACGAGATCGCGCTGGGTGTGACGACGGTTAATCCGCATTATGGGGCAACGCATAATCCGCATGACTTATCCCGCATCGCGGGCGGCTCGTCAGGTGGGTCGGCGGCTGCGCTGGCTGCAAATATGTGCCCCGCTGCATTGGGAACGGATACGGGCGGCTCAATTCGCATTCCGTCTTCGCTGTGCGGGGTCGTTGGGCTAAAACCGACTTATGGGCGCGTCAGTTTGCGCGGTATTATGCCCCTTTCATGGAATCTCGATCATGCGGGGCCAATGACGCGCTCGGTGCGCGATGCGGGCTTGATGCTGAATGCAATGGCTGGCTATGATGCGCGCGATCCTTCATCGATAGATGTGCCCGTTGGGGATTACGCATCTATAACGGAGGCAAGCCTAAAAGGCGTACGAATTGGATTGGCAGAGGAGGGATATCTGGATTTTGCAAATGATGAAGTTGCATCCGCCGTGCGGGAAGCGGCATCCATTTTTAAATCCCTCGGAGCAAGAGTGGAAAGCATCGACTTCTCGTGGCTGACAGAAGCCGCGCGCGCGAACGGTTTAATGACCCAGGCAGATGGGGCTGCCTATCACCATGAACGCATGCAGAGAATACCCGAAGCCTACGGCGAGGATGTGTTACGCCGTCTACGTACAGGAGCAGCCTTTTCGAGCACAGAATATAGCTTGGCGCGCCGCATACAGGCAGAAATGAAACGCCGTATGGAAGAATTTTTTAAGCAGCATGACTTATTGCTGCTCCCCAGCACCGCTGTAGCTGCACCGTCGATTAAAGGAAAAGATGCCGTTGAGCAAGCCAAATTACTAACTCGTTTTACGGCACCTTTCAATTTAACTGGCTTGCCTGCGCTCTCAATTCTTTGTGACTATACGCAAAACAATTTGCCGATCGGGTTACAATTTGTAGGAGCAACGTGGCAAGAGATGAAAGTGTTACAAGCAGGGCATCTTTTTGAAAAGGCACATATAAAAAGCTGAACAAAATCTTACCGAGAATCAAAAAGGCGACCTCTTCAAGGTCGTCTTTTTGATTCTTTATCTTTTAGGGGGTACACCCTATTCCCGCTGACCAATTACACCCACAAGCTGTGCAAGACGATTGCGAATTACCATAACAAAGAGCTGCACAAGCCACACCAGCTCCGCCATCACTATCTGGGTTTCTGTGAGACTCATAACAGCCTACAACTGTAACAGTAGTGCTTTGGCATGATGCCCCACTGCTACCATCGTCTGAGTAAGGCACGCAGGTTTTACTGCCTGTGTCATACATATACTCTTCAGGGCAAAAAGCCTCGTCGCCATCCATGGGAACGGGCAGGCAGCTTTCTTGTCTCATATCGTAATAATAGCCTTTTGAGCAGCTCTCATCGCCGCCAGTGTCGGGTACGGGCAAACAAGTCTCTTCAATGGCATTATAGTAAAAACCTTCTGAGCAGCTTTGATCCCCGAAACCAGGTTCGGGCATACAGGTTTCTTCAAGGGCGTTGAAATAATAGCCGCCGCTACAATCCGGGTATGTATAGCCGCCATCATCAGGCACGCAGGTTTCATAGGCCATATCGTATTCATAGCCAACGCCACAACCAAATTCTGGCGTGCCGCCGCCATCTTCCGGGGCACAGCAGCCTAGATTGGCATTATAGCTATAACCGTCCAAGCAAGCGTTACTGCAACCATCCTGCCCGGGATAATCCGTAAAGCCCAGGAAGCAATCACCGGCATTATCTCCGCTCGGGACACAACTTTCCATACCGTAATCATAATAAAGTCCAGGGGCGCATCCGCCAAAATCGTCCGGTTCGGGTAAACATCCAATTTCAGTGCTTTGGTATCCAGGACCGCAGCTTTCGTCATCGTGCGGATCAAGTTCACTTGGCGAATAATCACAATCTCCTGTTTCCGGGTTATAGACAAATCCTGTCGTGCAGTAGCGATTTCCCTGACCCTCGCCAGGGGTAGATGGGGTTTCCGTTTGCTCCCCTTCATCACAACCGCCACCACAAACCGATATGGTAACAATCGACTCCGGAATAAGCGTGCCACAGGTTATGCGGCCAGTTTGGTATTGCGTACAACCCAACTCTTCTCCATCGGCACTAACAGACAATGCTTCCGCCCCATGGCCTGTGTTTATATTCACATAACTGCTTCCACCCTGACAAAAAGTATTACCTATAGAAATATCACTTGGCTGGCAGCCAGTTTGTCTACTGCTCGAAGGCTCTCCACCCTCGGGATAGCTACCTTCTGGTTGTCCTGTTGTTCGCGATGAAGTAGTACAAAAAGGTGCCGGAAAAACGGGGTCTATCAAGACACAGCGAAAACCAAGATCGCCTCTCTTTTCTTCAGGATCAAGGAAAAAGCGATTTGAAACCTGAACCTGCTCTTTGCTGCTCTCAAAACTGCTGCTGCGCACTGACTTTACTGTCCCCGCGTCCGGCCCATATGGATTTTCATTTGGCGAATTCTGGTAATAATTCACATCATACCAGTCAGAATTCCATTCATAAACATTTCCAGCCATATCCAAAACTTCATAATCGGATTGCCCACTGGGGAAGGCTGTCACATCAGAGACCACGCCTGTACAGCTATCAAAATTAAGCAGGTCGCAACTTGGTGCAGCATCACCCCAAGGATATATTTTTCCTTCAGGTCCGCGTGCTGTTTTTTCCCATTGTGCTTCTGTGGGAAGGTCACCTTTGATCCAGGTACAATATGCATGGGCATCATCCCAGGCAACGCCCGTGATCGGTTCGTTTGCATATTCCGGGTCAAGATAATCTGCGCTTTCTGGCGGAGTACAATTTCCAGTTGAAACACAGGTGGCATACATACGGTTAGTGACTTCGGTTCTATATATCCAAAAATCCCGTAAGGAAACTATATGCTCTGGGTTGTCTTGACCACCATGCCCCATGATGAATTCGCCTGGAGGGATAAAGACCAAAACGCTGCCATCCACCCACTCCATCGTTGTACCGATATCGGGGCCTGCCAAATTGATGGGGATAATTTCATCGTTCGTCTCTGGCGAAGCTGGAGCTTCAGACGATGAAGGAGGGGAGGAATTCGCCTCTCCAGTTGCAGGGGGCGTTGAAGTATTTTTGCCACAAGCTGCTATCAAAAGAATCAGAAAAATCCCTACGTAAAAAAACTTCAGTTTCGTTTTTGTCATAATTTTCTCCTCAGTGTTCTTCAAAATTTATATTGTGCTCTATCTACTGTTCATCAACAAGAATAGGATCAAGTCATCCCGGTTCTCTTTAGCTCGCAGTAGAAAAAATTATGATTGAACTATAACAAGCATCTCTCTCAAAATTCTCTCAAAAACGCTTTTAAAGAGAATAAACACCCGCCAATCTCTGCGCCTTGCTAAAGGTAAACAATATTCACACAAACTATATCGCAAAAGTCACAATGCAGCAAAGGTTTCGCTCAAATATTGCTTAGAAAAGCGGCCATTGTCATTTTCCCACCACAAAATATTCTTACTATGTGCGCTGGAGAATCATAGATAAACATCTTCCTCTACGTGATGGAATTATAAATAGGCGATTTTAGTTTTCATATCCCCCTAAAGACCCTATTGAAATCAAGTTGCAGAAAGAACATAATGAAAAGGTAGCAAGGAGTATTATATGAATTACAAAAAAAATACTGTTCTTATTCTTTCAACGGCAGCTATTCTCGCCTTGGCTTGTACTCTTCCTTTTCTTGCTAAAGACACGACCTCAGCACCTGCTCCATTACCGATCTCTGTACCTACAGCAACGGTCTTCGTAGAGGAGGCAAATCAACCGCCCCCTGCCCTTCCCACAAATACGCCTGTTATCATCCACGTGATGACACCGTCTATCGCCCCATCAACCGGAAGCATCGTCTACGATGTTTTTTCAAAGGATACTGCGCCTGAAAAACGCGCGCCCTACGGAGATTCATACGATATCAACCGCTTTGAGCGCCCATTTATGCAGGACATGACCTACGTCTCAGACATGGACATCGTTACCTATAATCTGAGCCAGGATGCTGATTGGTACTATATCTCCGTCGAATTGATAGGCGGAAACCCGAACAACATTATCGGGATCAATTATGGTGTCGAAATTGATAATGACGCCGACGGGTTTGGAGATGTGATCATTTGGGCTGAACCACCCTATACAACAGAATGGACAAATACCAACGTACAGGTTTTTGAAGACAAGAATCACGACACAAGCGGTCTTTCTGCCGAACTTTCTGACGCGCCCTTTGACACCACAGACGGATATGAAAGCCTCATATTTGATCGAGGTCTTGGTGACGACCCAGACCTCGCCTGGATCCGCAGTAATGCAGGGATGAAAGCGACCATTCAATTTGCTTTCAAAAAATCACTCACAGACGGAACCTTTATGCTAGGTGTTCTCGCAGACGCCTATCTAAAAGATGTAACGAAACTCGACTATTGCGACCGTTTCACCGCTGAAGTAGCCGGCTCACCTGTGCGCAGCAATAAAAATTACCCGCTTGGCGAGCTTTATCTCTATGACAACACTTGCCGCGAAGCTTTTGGCTTCACCCCTAACGGCTATGAACCACAGCTTTGTCCACGCCCAGAACCTGGAGAAGCACCACCTAGTCAGCCAGGTGTTACGCCTGCTACTCCTGGTCCCTGCCCGCCTCAGGCCTGTGCTGCCGGTTGTTGGTGGATGGGAGAACCAGAATGCAAATGCCAATGTATTAAATAAGAGTGCTTTAACTGACAAAGCGTCGAAAAACCTGATTACCTAAAAGTCGGGCTTTCTTCGTCAGCCGCAAAATATCCGAAGTTTTTGAAACTTCGGATATTTCTTTTTGTCCCCACTCCAGCAAGCCATATTTCATCAACTCATCAATTTCTTTAGCAAAGACATCTTCCAACCCGACGCCAAAACGAGCGCGAAATGTGCTTTTTGAAACGCCTTCTTGCGTTAGGCGCAGCCCGAGCATCATCGTTTCGTTCATTTCTGTTGTGGGGACAATTTCATCTGCGCTGCGCGTTGCGGGCGAAAGGGGAAAGTCCTTTGTCGCAGAATCTGAATGCAAGCATTTTATATATTTTTGGATTGAGGAGGTATTTGCATAACGCATCCCCGCCGCGTAGCCGTGTGCACCTGTGCCGAAGCCAAGATAGGGCAAATTGCGCCAGTATTGTAAATTATGCTGACATTTATAAGGGCTAAAGCCCTTACTACGAGGGTTTCGTGCCCAATTTGAAATTTCATATTGTTCAAAGCCTTGGGCTTCAAGATAACCACTTGCCCATTCGTACATTTCGGCTGCCAGGTCGGGGTCGGGAAGCGGGATCATGCCGCGCTCTGCCCAGCGTCCAAAGGGAGTGCCATCTTCGATGGTCAGCGCATATAACGAGAGATGTTCGGGAGCTAAGTCAACGATCAATTTAACGGTAGCCTGCCATTTTTCTAGCGTTTGCTCCGGCAAGCCGAAGATCAAGTCGAAGCTCAGGTTCTCGAATCCTGCCTTTCGAGCGGAGAGATTCGCAGACAAGACATCTTCATAAGTATGAATTCTTTCGAGCATTTTTAACTCATCGGAATGCGCCGATTGGACGCCAAAACTGATCCGATTGAAACCGACCTCGCGCAAACCTTCAAAATAATTGGGGCTGAGCGTGCCGGGATTTACCTCGAGGGAGATTTCTGCATCAGGATGAATGTGGAAGTTCTCTTGAATTGCCACAAAAATGGATGCGTACTGCGGGACGCTCATGAGAGATGGCGTGCCACCGCCAAAGAAAATTGATTTAGCGTAAGCCTTTTCCGTTAAATTCCCGCCGACAAAGGCGATCTCGTTAATAAGCGCATCCACATAAGCGGGGATGAGCGCGTCCTGCCCGGCGTAGGTGGTGAAATCGCAATAAGCGCAGCGATGGCGGCAAAAGGGGATGTGGAAATAGAGGGCGTAGGAGGGTTTCATGTTTTTTTCTGGTAAGAGACTTAGAGATTTCAAAAATCTTAAAGACTTTTTAAATCTGCTGGCTTCCTAAATAGCATCAAGAAAATTTTTTAGATAAGCTGGCATGGCGATAGCATAGTCGGCTTTGAAATAGAGCATTCCTTTTCCAAGGAATGGGAACTTTATTCTTAATTATCTGCTTGATAATAACATGATAGCTCTTTTTTCGATGTACAATAGGAGCAGAAAAAGGAGAGTATATGGCTTGGTTTTCTGAGAAAAAGAATCAAAAAGCTTTGCTAAAAGGATTGACCAGCAAGGATAAAAAGAAACGTGATCAAGCTGCGCGCGCTTTTCTGGAGTTAGGAGAGGAAGGTACAATCACATTGGTTGGCGCTTTAAGAAGTCAAGATGAAGCTTTGCGTAAAATAATTTCTCAAGTTTTAGTTCGACTAGGCGCAAAATCCATCCCTGCTTTGCGCGGGGCACTGAAAAGCACAGCTTTTTCCACGCAAGAAAAAGTCGTTTTCGTTTTAGAAAAAATCCAATCCCCAGAATCTCTTGCATTAATTTTAGAAGCTCTTAAAAGCGACAAATATCAGCTGCAAGTCCGCGCGGCAAATAGTTTGGGTAAAATGCAGCACGCAGAAGCTATTCCCCATTTATTGGTCGCGCTCAGCGATTCTGACCCAGATGTGCGCATTGCCGTTGTCCTTGCGCTGGGCAAATTCCGCAACCCACAAACCTATCTGAATATCACGGACTTGCTAGATGACGCAGAGATCAATGTCCGTGTGGCTGCTGTGCAAACACTTGGGGAAATTGGCGCGCCGGAAACTATTCCTTATGTTGTAGATGCGCTATATGATTCTTTTTGGTGGTACGGGCGAAGCGATGCGAGCCAAACACTAATGACAGTGATCGCTTCTTTTGGCAAGGCCGCCCTTGATCCGCTCATTGAAGCGATGAATGCCAAAGAGCCCACAGTACGCCGTTATGCAATCGCACTCTTGCGCCCACTAAAAGAAGCAGGCACCATAGAAACCCTAGAGATGGCCTTTTATGATACAAATTACGATGTGGCAGAAAGTGCGTTAGGGGCTTTGCTCGAGTTTGGAGAAGATATTTTGCCTATTCTTGACAAAGCGCTTAGCAACCCAAATCAATGGATACGCGAAAAAGCTGTTTGGGGGCTGGGGGAAATTGGCGGTGAACGGGCAACAAGCTATTTGCTGGAAATGCTCGGAGATGAAGCAGATGCAGTTCGCAAAGAAGCGATCAGGTCTCTGGCCAAGCTCAAGGATCCGCGCACCCTGCCAAAATTAAGAGCGTTGACGCTAACGCTAAAGCGAGATGAAAAGGATATTGCCAAGATAGCACGCCAAGCTATAGCCGCGATCGAAGCGCCTTGATCTATCTCACCTTAAAGGTGCGCAAAGAGTAAAAAATAAAAACTTCACAAAAAAATCCCGCTTATGCTATAGCAAAGAAAAACCCCGATAAAGAAACTTTATTGGGGTTTTGTCATCACCTAAATTTCCTAGGCGCGGCGACCGCCCTTTAATTCGTCTTGCAATTTCTCAAGGGCATCCCAATCGCCTTTTGCAGCGAGTTCGGCTTGCTCTATCCAACCGGCGGGATCCATCATCTGGAGTTTGGCTTCAGCAAGAATTTCACGGAGTTTTTCTACATCCGCCTCTGCTACTTGAGCAAAAGTGGTGATTCCGGCAGCGTTCAAAACACCTTCGACTTTTGGCCCAATGCCTTCCAGTTTCTTCAAGACATCTGGCGCTGCGGGAGCAGCCGGTGCCGCAGGCGTACTGGGCGCAGCAACTGGCTCATCATCTTTTTTATTGCTTACAAGCCAGCCAACAATAACGATGAGAAGAAAAATGCCTAAAACCAGCCATAGAAGCCAAGTCAGATTAGGTTCATTCGTAGATTCAGATAATAGATTGAGTGCGAACATTAGTCCTCCGTATATAGAAAGTTGAATATAGAAAAAAACTCTTTAGTAAATTCAGTAGTTCACGATTTCGGGTAAAATATTGGTCGGAATAGACAT
>JABGQT010000036.1 GCA_018648685.1 Anaerolineae bacterium | reverse complement strand
AAATATCCTGCTCACTTAATTGATTTCATATAACCGCTGTTTTAGACACTCCCAAGAAGAAAGTAACAAGAAAATAAGCATCCTCAGGAGTATAATAAGGATGCTTATTTTTTAATCTAACACGGAGGATTATCTGTGATCACTCAATATCATCGTCCCAAAACCTTGACCGAAGCCTTAACCTTGATCGCCCAGCCGAAGACATACCCTCTCGGTGGCGGGATTAAGCTAAATCAGTTCAGCAACGATGAGTATGCCGTTGTCGATCTGCAAGCTCTTGGCATGAATTTCGTTGAGAAAAAAGGTAGTACGCTAGAAATCGGTGCAACAGCAACTTTGCAAGACCTGCTCGATTCTCCTGATACCCCTGAAGCATTGAAAAAAGCTATTCAACACGAAGCGAGCCTAAATACGCGCAATATCGCCACAGTCGCGGGAACATTGGTCGCATCTGACGGTCGCTCCCCTTTCGTAACGATGATGATGGCTCTCGATGCAAAAATAACGTTGCACAATACGAGCAACGAAGAAGAAAATGTTCAAGTTGGTGATTTTCTGCCTATGCATGAAGAATTGCTCAAAAACAAACTCATTACCCAGATCAGCATCTCCTCAAACACCAACTCTGCTTATGAATATGTAGCTCGCACCCCCGCAGATAAAGCTATCGTTTGCGCGGCATTGACTCAATGGTCAGCAGGACGCACTCGGCTTGTGATCGGCGGCTGGGGAGAATCTCCATCCTTAGCAATGGACGGAAAAGGCGCAGAAGGCATCGAAATTGCTGCGAAGAACGCAGCCCATGATGCAACCGATCAATGGGCATCGGCTGAATATCGCCAAGATGTGGCTGCAACCTTGGCAAAACGGTGCCTAGAAAAATAGAACACAGATTTTACGGGTCAGGCAGATATTCACAGATTTTCAAAATCTGCGCGAGTTCGCTAAATCCGTCTAATCCGCGTTCTATCTCTTTATCATGTCTCTCTCTCTCAACACAATCCTCCACGGCGATGCCATCGAAAAGCTGAATTCTCTTCCTAAGAATTCGGTCGATTTGATCTTTGCCGACCCACCCTACAACCTGCAATTGCAGAAGGATTTATGGCGACCAAATATGACAAAGGTCGATGCGGTGGATGATGCTTGGGATCAGTTCAGCAGCTTCGAGCAATACGATCAATTTACAAAGGCTTGGCTCACAGCAGCCCGGCGCGTGCTCAAAAATACGGGCACTATTTGGGTGATCGGCTCCTATCATAATATCTATAGAGTTGGCACCCTTTTGCAGGATTTGGACTACTGGATATTGAACGATATTCTCTGGGTCAAAACCAACCCCATGCCAAACTTTCGGGGTGTGCGTTTTGCCAATGCCCATGAAACCCTGCTTTGGGCACAGAAGAAAAAAGGGGCAAAATACACTTTCAATCACTTCACGATGAAGGGATTGAACAGCGATAAACAAATGCGCTCTGATTGGGTTTTGCCCATCTGCACTGGCGCAGAACGAATTAAGATAAACGGCAAAAAGGCACACGCCACACAAAAACCGGAAGCCTTGCTTTATCGGGTGATCGCATCATCATCCAAACCCAGGGATGTGGTTCTTGACCCCTTCTTCGGGAGCGGGACAACAGGAGCGGTGGCGAAGAAATTACATCGCAACTGGATCGGTATCGAGCGTGAAGAGAGTTATGTCAGAGTAGCGCAAGAGAGAATAGACGCGATAGATGCTGGAGAATACCGCGAAGATGTTTATCTTGCAGGCGTAAAGTCAACGGAAGCAAGAATCCCCTTCGGCACACTGCTCACAAGCGGAAGCCTGCATCCCGGAGAGCGTCTCTGGTTTGGCAAGCGGAGCGATATCCACGCTACGATCCTTGCAAATGGGCATATCCAGCATAAAGAAATGATCGGTTCCATCCATAAAATTGGAAAGGCTCTCAAAAGTGCTCCCTGCAATGG
Organism: Anaerolineae bacterium; assembly: GCA_018648685.1. Classification (GTDB taxonomy): domain Bacteria; phylum Chloroflexota; class Anaerolineae; order Anaerolineales; family Villigracilaceae; genus Desulfolinea. The sequence continues at coordinate 9,800 of JABGQT010000036.1, read as the reverse complement.
CTGGGATCATTGGTATTACGAAGAAAACGGTGAAAGAAAAAAGATCGATGAATTGCGGCAACGTATCCGCAGGGAAATGGTGAAGAAAACAGAATGAAAAAATATCGCTGGATTTTTATTGGTATAAGCAGCTTTTTGCTGATCGCCGCCGGAGCCTATTTCTGGGCAACAGGGCTAATGGATTCTCTCTACGATTATCGCTCACTCTTGCACGATAATCCCCCTGCCCCGGCTGAGGCTTTTAAGTGGGCAACCGAAGACCCGATCACTCGCCGCGTCGTCTTTATTTTGGTCGATGCGCTTCGAGATGACACTTCGCACAACGCAGAGGTTATGCCTTATCTTAACGAGTTACGCGCACAAGGGGCTTCAGCAACATCACACAGCAAAGAACCCTCTTATTCTGCACCTGGCTATAGCGTCATTAACATAGGCGCATGGCCTCATCTTAGCGATGGGCCTGTGATGAATCTTGACTATGAAAATGTCCCAACCTGGACACAAGATAATCTCTTTTCTTCCACACATCGAGCAGGGTTAAAAACAGCTATTGCTGGTTATTATTGGTTTGAAAAACTCATTCCACAAACAGATGTAGATGCCAGTTTTTATACGCCACTTGAAGATGATACTGCCGATCGTGCTGTTGTGGATGCCGCACTCCAATGGCTTGATTCTGGCGAATATCAATTCGTGTTCATCCATCTCGATCAAGTGGATTATGCCGGACATCACGAAGGCGGGCCGCAAGACCCACGCTGGGATGCCGCTGCCGGACGTGTCGATGGCTACATCAGCGAAATCGTTTCACATCTTGACCTTGGGCTTGATACCGTACTAATTACATCTGATCACGGACAAATCGATTCTGGTGGACATGGTGGCGAAGAAGAAATTGTACTGACCGAGCCGCTTATTCTCGTCGGGGCAGGAATCAATCCCGGCCAATACCCTGATACTCGAATGATCGACATTGCCCCTACAGTGACAACATTGCTCGGTGCCAATATCCCAGCAACCAGCCAGGGACATGTTTTATTTGACATGCTAACACTCTCCCTAGATCAAAAAACTGCGGTAAAAAAAGCCCTGGATGCGCAGCAACGCCAACTTCATGCCGCATATACTGAAGTGATTGGCGGCGATCCGCTCCCCGTTCGCGAAGATATGGGAGTTGTTACAGGCACAGAATTTGCCATAGATGCGATGCTTCTCCAAACAAAAAACAACGAACGCCAAACTCGCTATACATGGCCCGTCATCTTTTTCGTTTTTCCAGCCTATGCACTCTTTAGATCATGGAATGATAAATCTATACGCTGGCTGCTTGGTGGAGCAGTCGCCTATGTAGCTCTTTTCAATTTCCGCTATGCCATCCTCGATGGTCGGACATATTCACTCAGCTCCGTTATTGGCATAAACGAACTTGTACTATACAGTGCAACAACAGTAGCCATTGCGCTTGGCTTAGTCTGGCTCGTCCTTATGCTGAAATTAGACATCTTCAAAAAAGGTGTGCAGAAAACAGCCGAAACAAACCTCTTGCTAACGGGAATCGTTCTCTATTTGTTGTCTTTTCCCATTTTATGGAATATTGGCGTCAACGGGATACTCGTCGATTGGGCATTGCCTGAATTTCCCATTCTTTTCCGTGCATTTCTTTCGCTTGTGCAAGGTATGATGGTCGCAATAATGGGCATTTTATTGACAGGAGTCGGAGCGTTGGTGGCTAAGCTTTCTTCGTGACCTATCCCCCAACCCCTTCCCTTTAAGCGAAGGGGTACTAAGACCAACCTATTTCCCCCCCCTTTTTTTTCTGCGAGAAGAGGGGCAAAAGAAAAGGTTATGATGACTCAAAAAAATATCGTTCGCGGACAATCTGTCAGCGCAGAGAAAGTTGCCAAAGCAAAAGAATTGCGCAAAAATATAACCAACGCCGAGAAAATTCTATGGCAACAATTACGCGGAAACAAGCTCGGCTGGCATTTTCGGAGACAACAGATTATTCACGGTTTTATCGTAGACTTTTATTGCCATCAAAAATCGTTGATAATTGAAGTGGATGGTGAAATTCACGACCACCAAATTGAAGAAGATCGTTTGCGTGAAAATGCACTCAAAGAATATGGTTTCAAGATTATTCTGTTCGCAAATCAACAAGTAGAAAAGAATTTGTATTAGGTTTTAGCAAAAACAAAACAGTTTTGCGAAGAAAACTAACATTAAAAGACCCATCCCCCCGACCCCTTCCCTAGTGGGGAGGGGGAGTTCCATCCCTAAGTCATCTGTCCCCCTTTCCTTTCAAGAAAGGGGCTAGGGGATAGGCCCAAAAGGAGCAACCATGAACATCCAACTAAAAGTAAACGGAACAGACCATCAAATCCACGCCCTGCCGGGCGATACTCTTCTCTCAACATTGCGCAAACTGGGCTATCACAGCATCAAGTTTGGCGATGAACACGGTCTTAGCGGCTCAGATACTGTACTGCTCGATGGTAAACCCGTCAACGCCGGGATGATGCTCACCGCTCAAGCAGAAGGGCACGAGATCGCCACCCTCGAGGCATTGGGCGAACATCCCGAACAAGGTTGGAGGAAGACGGGCGGGTTACACCCCCTACAGCAGGCCTTTATCGAGACGGGCGCAATCCAATCCGGCTACTGTACCCCGGCACAGATCATGGCAGCCTATGCGCTACTCGAAGAAAATCAGAACCCAAGCGAATCCGAAGTCCGGGAAGCACTATCCGGTATTCTTGATCGCGAAACAGGCTATGTCAAACCCGTTCAAGCTGTGTTACGTGCAGCCGCCGTGATGCGTGGCGAGGCAGTTGATCCCATCAACGGAAACGGTGTCTGGCTCGAAACAAAACCTGCTCCCGAAGATGATGCGCCTGTTTTGGATGGCGGACCACTCACCCAAACACAGGTTTCGCCAAAAGTAGTTTTGACCGAAAAAAAATCACCCTACGCCACAGTCGGCAAATCCAAACCCAAAGTGGATTCTGTCAAACTGGCACAGGGTAAATCTGCTTTCGTTGCCGATATTGAAATGCGCGGTATGCTCCATGCGAAGATACTAAAATCGCCCTACGCCCATGCCCTCATCAAGAAAATTAATGTCAGCAAAGCGCGTGCTTTGCCGGGCGTTGCCGCTGTGCTGACCCACGAAGATATTCCGCGCGTTGTCTGGTCTACGGCGGGGCAGTCCGATCCCATTCCAGGACCGCTCGATACTTTTTCGTTGGATAAAAAGGTCAGGTACGTGGGGGACAGGGTAGCGTTCGTCGCCGCCGAAACGCCCGAGATCGCCGAGCAAGCCCTCGGCATGATCGAAGTCGAGTACGAAGTACTTCCCATCCTATTGGATATTGAAGAATCAATGCAGTCCGGCGCGCCCATCCTGCACGATGAACCTGAATATGTAGATTTTGCCGATTCAGACGCATCCCGAAACTTGGGTGCCGAAATCCGTATTGATATTGGTGATGTAGAAAAAGGGTTCGCCGAAGCCGATAAGGTTTTCGAGAGCGTTTACGATGTCTCGAAGGTACAGCAGGCGCATATTGAGCCGCACGTTGTCGTCACGTATTGGGATGAAGATGATCGTCTCGTTATCCGCTCAAGCACACAAGTCCCCTTTCACATGCGCCGTATGCTCGCCCCTGTTTTGGGATTGCCCGTGAAGCGCATTCGAGTCATCAAGCCCCGTGTTGGCGGCGGATTTGGCGGCAAGCAGGAAGTTCAAGTCGAAGATATTGCCGCTCATCTGACCATCGCCACCGGTCGCCCCGTGCTACACGAAAGCACTCGTGAAGAAGAATTTACATCGAGCCGCTCACGCCACCCGATGCGCATCTGGATGAAAACGGGCATCAAAGCCGATGGCACGATGACGGCAAACGAGATGAAAATTCTCTCTGACACAGGTGCTTACGGCGGGCACGCTCTGACCGTAACGGGTAATACAGGGCATAAATCGCTTGCCCTTTATGTCGGCGACGGCGAATATCGCAAAAACCCGAATATCCGATTCCATGCCGATGTTGTTTACACCAACCGCCCGCCTTCGGGCGCATATCGTGGCTACGGCGTGCCGCAAGGCTATTGGGCGCTCGACCGCCATCTTGAAAAAATCGCCCGTGGAATGGGCTTCGATCCCATCGAATTTCGCATGAAAAACACCCTGCGCTCAGGCGAATACCACCCCTTCAGCACCGCCTGGAACGAAGGTCGTGAACCCCGCCCAGAAATCATTCACACCGTTGGGCTGGAAGAATGTGTCCAGCAAGGCAAAGCTGCCATCGGCTGGGATCAGAAGTTTGGCAATACTGAGTGGCAGCAACTCTCACCCACCAAACGTAAAGGCATCGGCATCACCACCGCCATGCAAGGCACCGCCATTCCCTATCTCGACATGGGCGGCGCATCCATCAAAATGAACGACGACGGCTCCTTCAACCTGCTCGTCGGCGCAACCGATCTTGGCACCGGCTCCGACACTGTTCTCGGTCAGATGGCAGCCGAAGTGCTCGGCGTTCCGCTCGAGGATATGCTCGTCTACTCATCCGACACCGATTTCACCCCCTTCGACGTCGGCGCATACGCATCATCCACCACCTTCGTCTCCGGCGCAGCCGCCACCCACGCAGCCCAAAAAGTTGCAGAACGGATTAAGATCAGAGCTGCAATGATGCTGGATTTGGATACCCACGAGGATATCCAGCTAAAGGATAGAAACGCAATCGCTCCTGATGGACGCTTGGTTCCGTTAAGTGAAATTGCGCTCGAATCCTTACATCGGAACGAACAAGAACAGATCATGGCTACGGCATCTTACGTTTCCCAAACATCTCCGCCCCCCTTCGCCGCCCAATTCGCCGAAGTGACCGTGGATACAGAAACGGGAGAAGTCACCGTAGACAAGCTCGTCATGGCAGTGGACGGCGGCGTGATCGTCAACCCCATCGCCGCAGCGGGACAGGTCGAAGGCGGTATGGTGCAAGCCCTCGGATACGCCGTCTGCGAAGAAATGGTCTTTAACGAAAAAGGCGAGATCCGTGAAAAAGACTTCGGCGACTACCACATCTACCGCGCCGACGAAATGCCCGAGATGGAAGTCATCTTCGTCGAAACCTTCGAAGAGAGCCATCCCTTCGGCGTGAAAGCCGTCGCTGAAATCCCGCTTGATGGTGTTGCATCTGCTGTTGCGAACGCCGTTCGTGACGCCGTTGGCGTAGATATTGACGCCAATCCCGTCACGCCTGAGAAGGTTTGGCGGGCGATGCAAGCCGCAAACTAGAACGTTCTTTTGAAAAACGAAGTGACAGTCATTTTGAAAATGACTGTCACTTTTTTATATCTTCCTATCGAAAAGAGTATAATTATTAAATCAACAAGGAAGCTACACCCTAAGGTGGGCTATAAAGAGGATGAGGCTATGAAAAAAGCAAAAGTATTACTCGCACTATTATCATCATTGTTATTTATAGCTTCTTGTAATTCCGGTTCAAAGCCTTTTGCCGAACCAACACAAACCGCAACAATTACACCAACACCAACAAACACACCGCCGCCAACTAATACGCCCACCCCAACACTAACACCAACACCGACTTTGGAACCATTGCCTTTTTCTGACACAGTCATTACAGAAGACAATGCAGATCAAGTCACCCAGCTTGCAGTTTGGAAACCGGATACCTTTGGTAGTTCCAGAGGAGCAATCCAGAGAGCAGAAATAAAACAAGAAATTTTGGCAGTTTTAACTACAGAAGGGGTTTATGTACATCAGAATGACAATGAGCTAACCGATATTTTCTTTGTGAAAAATGCCTATATTTTCTCTTTATCGCCAGACGGAAAAAAAATAGCCACCGGTTTTTCTGATGGCACTGTAAAAATTTGGGAAACACGTACAGGAGAGTTACTGAACACCATTACTCATATACCTGGTGAACTAGCTTCACTCCCATCTCTTGAGAAAAAAACATATGGTAGAGGTGATGATGCTATCCCTTACCCAGAACACCTTCAAAAAATCTACGATGAAAAACCCATTGCTGTAACAACTTTTTCCAATGATAGTCAACTTCTCGCCATTGGCTATGGAGACAGTCAAATTGATATCTACAATACGGAAAATAATACGCATGTTTTTGGTATTTATAGTGAAGAAATCTTTTATACGGCAAACAAATCCTATGGGATTGCAGACAAACTTGCTTTCACACCTGATAACAGTAAGCTCTTGGTCAGCATGGGAACGCTCACCGCTTGGGACATAGGTACCCAAAAACTAGTATGGCAAGTCTCTGCCGCATTTAAAACTGAAATATTTGGTGTTCTACAAGGAAAGCTATTGATAATTGATCAAGAAGCCTTCTCTCCAGATGGTGAGTTCATGCTTGTTCATAAGCTATATGATCAAGCATATTTACTGCGTGTTTCAGACGGGACCGTTCACAAAACATTTGATATACACAAGGGTTTGAGACATATAGGATCAAGCACTTTTTGTACAAGCAGTGGCTACGGAGGATGCTATTCTCTCTTAAATACTCGATTTCTTGATGAAGAAACTATAGAAATCAGTACCGTTGTTGGCGATGGGAAAAATTGCCAGTCCCTAAGAAAAACATATACCTTTTCTCTTGATGGATTCATGTCCAAAGAAATAAAAACTCTAGAGTACTTCAATGGACAGAACTGTTATGGCAGATCTCCTTATAACTTACACAAGATTCCAGATAAATTTATTTCTTCTGATGGTCAAATAGAAGCTGCACTTATAAATAAAGGATATTCCCAAATAACAGGAAGCGACTTCAGAATAATAGGGATTGCTATTATTGGTAATGAAGATATCATTGTGCATTCTATTGAAAACAATACAAAGACCTCTTTTTCACTACGAGCAAAAAAGGATGTAGAATTTGGACGTGCCACCTTCTCTGGAGCTCAAGCTAACAGCAATCAAGTAAATGCTGTTTTAGAAAACCCAAGCCCGTTCAAAGTCATCCTTTCTATTTACTCAAAAAACAACGAACTATTAATTCCTTTGATATACGCTCTCAACCAATGTTTTACGTAGCGTTTACTGATGAAGGAAAGAATATTATTACATATGCCCCATCCGGTGATATTATGTTATGGGGCATACCCTAAAAGAGCCTTTAAATATGCAAGCAAAACTTCAACTCACTGTTATTTTCTCAGCATTAGCATTTTTCACTAGCGCCTGTAGTGCAACACCCGCTGCTGATCCCACATCCCCGCCCATTGACACGGGAGCAACAGCTATCTCAATGGCATCCACAATGGCGGCAGAGACGATGGCAGCTATCCCAACCGAGACAACGATCCCCACGCCAACCGAAGTCCCTTTTTATTTAACGGCAAATATCTGGGCAGAAGAGCCGCGCGTGCCGATCATTAATTATCATCAATTTGCGCCAAATACATCTTTAAGATCAACTGATCACAAAATCCGAAAGAGAGATTTTCTCGACGGATTGGAAGCGCTCAATCAGGCTGGATTTACCCTCATTCATTTAGAAGATTGGATCAATGGCGATCTTTACGTGCCTGAGGGTCGCCGACCATTGGTCTTCACCATGGATGATTTATTTTATAATAATCAAATCCGGATGGATGAAAATGGCGAACCACGCAGGGATACTGGTCTTTCTTTTGCATGGAGATATGGCCAGGAACATCCGGAATTCGGTTTCAAATGGTCATTATTTGCTAATCTCGGCGATAAATGGTATGCAGATGGTGACACCGAGGGCAAGTGGAAAGATGAACTTGCGCAAAGCCTCATCTGGTGTCTTGAACATGATGCCCGCGTTTATAATCACACCTATCAGCATATCCGCATGGATAAGAGCGGCGCAGAGGGCATCCTCTGGGACTTGGAGCAGAACGATCTCTTTATGCGCGAGTTGCTTGTTAAGGCTGGGCGCGAAGATTTGATCGAAGGTTTAAATAATATGCTTGCCATCCCCTTTGGCTATTGGCCCGAAGGCTCTGGCTACAGCGCAATGACCAATTACATCACGCCCGAAGGTGAGCCGATGTTGGCCGTTTTCGATATCGATTGGATCATTAACGGAGTCAAATTTATGGCACCTCCCTATTCACCGGAATTTGACCCGATGCGTATTCCGCGCATCGCAATGCCGCCCGAGGCGATCGCCTATCTGGTGGAGCATCAGACAGAATTCCCCACAATGGTGAGCTGTCAGGTGGGGCCGCTCGATGCCGAGCAAGTAAATGACCAGGACTATCTTGGAGAGGCGATCCAAGCATCTATCACGAGCGGGACCTGCCCGCAGGGTTTTTATATCCTCGAAAATTATAGTTTTGATATGCGCTAATTCCGACCATTATTCCACCTGCTGAGAGATGAGGAAGCAAGTACATATGAAAGTACTACTTAAAAAATTCTTCTCCCCTCCAAACTTTGAAAATGAGACCCAAAGACATCTTGCTGGCATCATTAATATTATTTTGTTGATACTTATCTTCAGCGCCAGCCTTTTTTTCTTTTCAGCTAATTTTGCAAGAGAAGCAAGCAAAATAATCAGAATATTATCTTTATCCATATTTCTGACCTCTGTAGGCCTAAAGCTCCTTCTCAACCAAGGTCACCTTCGAGTGATCAGCTTCCTGATATCGCTAACAACATGGATACCATTCTCAATTCTCATTTTTTCTTTTGATGGGATACGCGACACATCGGTAACGGGGTACTTCCTCGCTACCATCATCACAAGTCTTTTACTAAATACAAGTTTTTTAGCTCTTTTCACACTTCTAGGCTCCTTGTCGCTTACCCTGGCTTATTTTGCGGAAGTTAATGGCATTTTAATAACCTCCATCGGTCACATACCTTCCCCTGTTGACATTATCGCTATTCTGATCACTTTGAATACCACCGCTCTTTTAGCTGGGCTTAGCGTCCGCAAGATAAGGCAAGGAGAAGAAGAAACACGTGAAGAAAGAAATAAAGCCCAAGATTATCTTAATATAGCCGGCTCGATCATCGTCGCGCTAGATATAGAACAGAAGGTCACGCTCATCAACGAAAGAGGTTGCGAAGTCTTGGGCTATGCTGAAAACGAGATGTTGGGCAAAGATTGGGTTAGTGTTTTTTTGCCAGAGAATATAAGAGAGGAAATCAGAGCTGATCTGGCAATATTTATGACCGGTAAAGGAACTAACTTTGTCGATTCTTACGAGAATCCTGTTCTGACAAAAAGTGGAGCAAAACGGGATATCGCTTGGCACAATACGCTACTAAGAGATAGTAAAGGCGCTATTATTGGCACGCTAAGTTCAGGGGAAGATATTACAGAAAGGATTCTGGCAACGCACGAGCTTGAAAAAAGATACCTATACCTCGAAGGCCTATTAGCCTCTGCGCCCGATGCCATCATTACTATAAATGCAGAAAACTGCGTCGAAGAATGGAACCAAGGAGCTGAAAAGCTCTTTGGCTACACGATTGATGAAGTGATCGGTCAGGAAGTTGATAATATGGTCACCCCGCCAGATTTTCTTGAGGAAGCAGCTTCTTACACCAAAGCGACAATGAAAGGGCAAGAAATCCCTCCCACTGAAACCATACGACTGAAAAAAGACGGCTCGACAGTGGATGTTATTTTGGCTGCTTCTCCGATCATGATAGAAAATAATCTTGTTGGCGTTGTTGCTGTTTATACAGATATTAGCAAGCTGAAAAAATTGGAAAAAGAGCTTGCCCATTTGGCAACACATGATCCGCTAACCAATTT
>JABGQT010000160.1 GCA_018648685.1 Anaerolineae bacterium | reverse complement strand
CGGAAGTGAGCAAGAGTCTGCGCCGCAAGCTGCACCAGACCATCAAATCGATCACTTACGACTTCGAGAACGTGGGATTCAACACCATCATCTCTTCGCTGATGGAACTGATGAACGAGATGTACAAAGCCCGCAAAGAAGGTGCTGTCGGCAGCCCCGAATGGGATGAAGCCGCCAATATCTATCTGCGAATGCTGGCTCCCGTTGCTCCGCATATCGCCGAAGAACTCTGGGAACGGATGGGCAATGAATACTCTGTCCACACCCAAGAGTGGCCCACAGCGGACGAATCTGCCATCGTCGTAGATGAAGTTCAACTTGGCGTACAGGTCAACGGCAAAGTCCGTGACCGCATCACTGTCGCCGCTGACGCAGATGAAGCCACTGTCAAAGCCGCTGCGCTGGCAAGCGAAAATGTGCAAAAGTTCTTGGAAGGCAAAGAGCCGCGCAAGGTGATCGTCATCAAAGGACGCTTGGTGAATATTGTTAGGTAATTAGTTGATTAGGGATTAGGAATCAGGTAATTAGGAATCAGGGATCAGTAAATCAGTAAGGGCGGACGGTTGTCCGCCCTTTTTTGTTTTTTCAGGGTGAAAACTTTCAAAAGTGTAATAGGATTTTTTTATATTTTGTACGATAATAATATTAGACTTCTTGCAAAAGTCCAATTTTTGCCACGCTCCCTGCGCCGTACCCAAAGGGCACGCGTCCTCGGCGCAGATTTTCAGAAATACGCCGCCGAGGACGGCGGCTGGAGTACTTATGCAAGAAGCCTATTTAGAAAGTTTTGGAAAGGAACCCAATATGAGCTTTGAAAAAAGTCCTTCATTTGATGATCTTGAAAAAAGAAAGCCCGAGAAGAAAAATCCCTTCCCGCATTGGTTGCTGCGCGTATTGCTTATAGCGGTAGCAGTATTGGGGAGCGGCATCCTTCTCTTTAGCGGGGTCAAGCTGGGGGCACGAGCGAGCGTTCCGCCCGGTGGTTTGGATGGATGCCTGGTCAACGCGGCGGGGAATCCCATTGTGGCCGAGATGTCCTTTGGCGATCAATCCACAGAAAGTTTTGAAGATGGTTGCTTTTTCTTTTATGAGTTGGCAGCTGGTAATAGCGAATTAATCGTTCGGCACGGCGGTGAAGATCGGGTCTTCCCGATCGAAATTATTTCAGGGCGGGCGGTGACACTGGGAGAGATGGTCATCGAATAAGGAGAAATGATGAAAAATAAAGCACAAGGTTTGGTCGAATATGCGCTTATTTTGGCATTGGTGGGGTTGGCTGTTTTGGCGGTAATGCTCATAACAGGCACGAATCTTTCTGATGCTTATTCACAAGCAGCAGATACGCTAAAAGGGGAAGAAGCTGTCTCTGCCCAAGGCATTATGGATGATTTTCTGGCTCGCATCCAAAAATTTTATGATGAAAATGGACGTTATCCGCGTAGTTGGGGTGATTATCGCTTCACCGATATTGGGCTTGATCCCGCTGATTGGGCGGATTCTGTAGAAGGCATTTTCTGGAACCCGAACGGCGACAAGATCGGTTTGGGAAATAAAAGAGGAGACGATGTTCAGGTCTACGTGACCGATATGGATGGCAAGCGCCGCCATCTTTATGACGGGTGGAATATCTGGTGCACAGGCGGGGGTTGCTATTATCATACTGTCGCGCCGGGGAACGAGGTAGATATAAGCACTTTGGAGATCGTGCAATAAAGGTGTGTGCTACTGATGTCGGTGAATATTGTGAAGTAATTAGTTGATTAGGGATTAGGAATCAGGAAGGGAGGCCGCATGGTCGCCCTTTTTTATTTAGCTGCGCAGCATAAGTTTAAAAAATATTCTATAATCTTCCCATGCATATACTCAAAGACCCCGAAAAAAATGAAAGCCAAGCCCTCTTCGATCTCTATGCTGATTGGGCGGGGAAGTCCGTGTTGGAGATCGGCTCTGGAGATGGCCGTCTGACATGGCGCTATGCTGATAAAGTAGCTCGTGTTGTCGCTCTTGAGCCAGATGAAAAAACGCATGCCTTGGCTCTGAACGATCGACCAAGTGGTATGGAACATGTGGAGTTGGTCAACCTTGGTTTTGATGAATTTGCCAAAGGAAATAAAGAGAAGTTTGATCTGGCTGTACTCGCCTGGTCTCTCTGATGAATGGAAGCACCGAGCATGGTTCATGCTCTCCAAGAAATTCGCGATCTGCTAAAGCCCGATGGTTTTCTGATTGATATTCGTCCGAATGGGGAGATGGTTGAGTTTATCCGTCCGCATGGGAGCGAAGAACTGTTCATTGGACATTTGCAGGAGACGGATGACTATATTGAATATCGACAAGCGGAAGCAGCTGTCCAGGAGGTCGTCGCAGATGGAATCTTCCGTATCAAAAAAGCAGATGAGTTTATTTTCCAAATCCATGCAGATTCATTTGCCGAGCTAAAATCTTTCCTTGATAAAAGTTGGAGCGATTCCCTAATCACAGAAGAAGTTATCGCAGAAGCAAGGAGATTGGATGATGCTCATGATGTAGGCAAAGTTATTTTGAGAGAGCAAGTTTATATCAAGTTATTGCTTCCTGTTTTTTGAAAAGTTTTTCCAATCACCATGCTTTTGATCTTTGGGGGAAATTCACCCTATGTCATTCTCAACACAGAAAATATAAAAAACAAAAAAATGTCACTGCGAGAAGGGCTTTAGACCGCCGAAGCAGTCTCTTTCACTGAGTTGGAGATTGCTTTGGCGAAAAAACTGCCTCGCAATGACAAAACCAGCACTTTTTTGAACATGGTACCTTTCAAGAAAAGTGTCGTCTTCCCTGCTTGTCGGGCGAGTTAGAGGGGCATTTCCAAAAAAATCAGTTGATTATTCTCCAGAGCAATTCTCGGACAGATTCTTAGCACCTTACAAAGCCCTAACAATTTGTGATGCTTTTAATATGTTCTCCTATCTCCCCTATGCTACGATAAATTTGTGCTTTCTCTTCAAAAAACACGATCTGTTTATTATATAAAAAGCATCATTCATAAGGAGATAGGAAATGAAATATAAACATCTTTTGCGCGCCTTTATTCTTGTCGCGATCTTGTTGGCAAGTATTGGCGTTGCCCAGCCTGCTTACGCACAGCCCAATTTCGATACCATTATCCGTGAGTTAACCTACTGGAACGCGACTTTCTCAGGCTATGTGGATGCCAACACTTTCGAAAAATGGCCCATGATCCTCGACACCACTTACGATTTCGAGATCACCGTCACGCCCACTTCGGGCGATCTGATACCGCTCATTCGCTTGCTCGATCAAAGCGACGTTGAGTTGGCAAGCGGTGTTGGCTCGCTTATCACGACTCAGCCTGCTGGAAACTATTTCATACAGGTAGAACCTCAATCAGGGAGTGGATTCTACGAACTCACCATTCGCCAAATCCTGGACGCGCCAGTCACCACCGAGGTCGATCCACCGAATATTAACGTTGGTGAGAATGCTACCGTGAGCGTCTCGCTTAACGAAATCCCCCCTGAGGGATATGCCAGCGCAGAATTCACCTGCACCTACCCGCTGGGTACGGTCTCGATCAGCAATATCTTGTTAACCGATCTCTTCGGCACTGATTCAGCCAGCGCGGTCAACGACCCGCAGGATGGTTCTTTCATCGTCGCAGTAGCAGGCAGTAACGGTCAACGCGCCATGACCGGCGGTGTTGTCTTCACCTTTGACGTAACCGGATTACTGGTCGGCGAAGCTGAGATCATTTGTTCAGGGCGTGCATCAATGGGTGATAGTGTCCTGATCACGCTCGAGTCGACCGGCACAACCCTGACTGTCGAAGAAGTAGCTGAGGGAACACTCACCGGTCAGGTCTTTGCCAGCAAGCCGGTAACGATCAATTTATATGATCTCAGTGACATTCTCGTCGCAACCGTTCAAGCAAATGTAGACGGCACTTTCAGCATCAGTGCTCCCCCTGCCACCTATACCGTCACCGCCGAAGCCAGCGGTTTCCTGGGGGCCGAAGGCCCTGCCATCCTGACAGAAGGGGCAACCACAACAATGCCAACGGTTAGCTTAATCGGTGGTGATATTGATGGAAATGGTGTGGTAGATCAATTTGATGCCATGACCATCGGGATGAGCTATAACACAGCCACCCCGGAAGCAGCCGATCTGAATGATGACGGCGTTATTAACGTGTTGGATCTGGAAATTGTGGCTTTGAACTACAACCAAACCGGTCCTTCTCTTTGGGAATAGCATAAAGATATAATAGGGGCGTACTATTTTGTACGCCCCTATTACTTATTCTACGAGAAAAACATCCCATGAAAAAAAACATCACCATCCTTCTGGCACTTATTTTTTCACTTCTCTCTTTCAGTGCAGCAAATGCACAGACAGGAGAAAGTATTTGGCTAGATGCAGACACTATCGCCTATAAAACGGAAGAAATTGTAATCGTAAGGGTCAACGCCGCTTCCACGACGCCTATTCAGGGATTTACTTTTCAGATTCGCTACGATCCTGCTTGTCTCAAACCGATCTCTGCTTCATCGCCTATTTCCGGGATGAACGGTTTGCAACTCCCCCAAAGCTCAGGTTTGGTTGATGCTTCTTTTGCAAGTACCACGCCCCAATCCGCGCTTGGTGTCATCGCAGAAGCTTCTTTTATGACTCTGGGCGGCTGTAATACAGAGCTTTATCTTGAGAATGCTGCTCTTGCCATCCGAAACGCAGAAGGATTCGCCGCCCAGCTTCCGGGAATAACCATAGGAAACAGAAATATCTCTCTCGTGGTTGATAGCGCTATTGGCAATTCGCAAACCCAGGCTCCCGTGGGTGAGCAAGCGTTATCCCTCGAGCCAAGCGATTCATCCAGTGAAACAGATTGGCCGGCTATCATCGCTTTTAGCTTATTGGTTTTGGTCATAGGCTCTGTTGTGGCTGTAATTCTATTTATTCTCTACAAACAAGTAAAAACGGGTTGATCGTTACGCTTTAATAAGCTGCTAAAGAATTAAGGTTGAAATATGAAACCTATATCTATCCTCCATATCATAGGGCTGCTAGCTTTTCTTTCTTTGTTGCTTCCGGCGCAAAGCGTTAGTGCCCTTGATACAACAGAACTCCCCCCCGCAGATATGTTCCAACTCCCCTGGGAACAAGGTATCTCTTGGGTTTCTATGGATGGATTTGACAATGGTTTCAAGCGAGGCTGGGGCAGCCCGCATAATTATCTAAACGGCGGTGCTGTCGATTTTGCGCCACGCGCAGATATGCAAATTGGCGAAGACACATCCAATTATTGGGTCACTGCTACAGCCGCAGGCACGATCACTGAAAAAGGTATTTGCCATTTGAAGATCGATCATCAAAATGGCTGGATTTCAGAATATCAATTTCTTGCGAACATTCAAGTTCAAATCGGGGACGAAGTTTATCGTAACCAGCGTTTGGCAATTATTGCAGATGGCGAAAGAGATCTCTTCTGTCCGGGTTCTGACTTGCCAAACTCCCCACATGTGCATTACACCTTACGACCTGCAATGGAGGGGCTTGCTCTTTCCGGTTGGCAAATTAATTACAATCCGCTTCTGAACAAAACATCTTTCACCAAAAACGGTGAAACTGTCCCCTCTTTTATGCCTCTGCTGAATGTGCCTAATCTCCAGATCGTTTCAAGAGATACTATTAACTGGGACACAGTCTATTCCGGGAGCATTGACGCCTACCGCTACGAAAGATGGTCTCTCCAGCTTTCCGAAGAAATGAATTCCTTTACGATCACAGCGACGGCACTCACTGATAGATTAACGCCCTTTGTTCTTTTGTTGGATTCATACGGTCACGAACTAGCACGTGGTACTGGCACCCTGAATACCATTCAACCAGCGGGAAATTATTTTGTCCAAATTCAGCCACAAGAAGGTGCCGGATTTTATAACTTGCTCGCCGAAAAAAATACGTTGCCCTCTGGTCCCTATGCTTCTGTCTTGGCCCCAAGCAGCTTAAATATCGGGGATGTTGGCTTGGTCACGGTATATTTAGGCAATACGCCACCTGAAGGCTATACCAGCGCAGAATTTATGTGCAACTATTCTGACAACCTGGAAGTTAGCAATATCGTTGTAAAAGAGCTTTTTGGTGATAATCCCGCTATCGCTATTAACAATCCGCAGAACAGCGATTTTATTGTTGCTATCGCAGGAAGCTCTCTCCAAAGAGCCACTACAAGCGGCGCGGCATTTACCTTCGAGATAACGGCTATAAGCGCAGGCGAAGCCCACATAGAATGCCCTGCATCCATATCCAAAGGCGATGGCATTTTGACCGCGATAGAATCTATAAGTGCTTCTCTCACGGTATCCGATTCCCCCGCGCCCATGTCTACGGGGTTCAGTGCAACTTCGCCCGCTTCACAAAATAATCCAGCAAGTACCTCCGCGCTTACAGGGAAAGTGACTGCAAACAAGCCCGTGACTATTAATCTCTACGATACAAATAATGCCCTCATAGCTTCTGGCTTTACAAATAGCGAGGGCTTATTTAGCTTATTCGTACCTGCCGGAACCTATACGGCAGTTGCCGAGGCGAATGGTTTTCTCAAAAGCCGATATTTAGTTACGCTTATCGAAGGCGATACGGGTATTACTCTGGATATCCATTTGCTTGCCGGGGATATTGACCAGAATAATGTGATTGACCAATTCGATGCAATGACAATTGGCATGAGCTACAACACCGCCGCACCAAATTCTGCCGATCTCAACAATGATGGCATCATCAACGTTTTAGACTTGGGGATATTAGCTGCAAATTACAGAGCAATCAGTGCGCTCATTCCTTAAAGAGCACCTAATTATTCAATATCAGCTCTTCAAAGGCGGGCATTTACAGGAAATCCCTTCGCCTAAAGTTTCAGTCCAACAATTGGATGATGAAATGCAGTCCGACCTTTCGATTTTGCCTTCTTTGAACAAATTAGGAAAGTTGGGATCGTTGATCAAGGGCCTGCACATGGAGACAAAATCCGCGTCTCCACTGGAGAGAACCTCTTCCATTACAGCTTTGGAACGCATCCCACCGACTATGATGAGAGGCAAGTTCGTTTTTTGCCGAGCAAATTGAATAAGAGGACGGAAGTAAGCCTCTTTGGAGGCGTTTCTGATCCCCTTTTGTACACTATTTGCTCCAACGCCGCCACTGATCTCAATTCCATCCAAGCTCATATTTTCCATCATCGAAATGATTTCTGCGCCCTCTTCAGCACTTAGGCCGCCCTCTTTACCATCTTCCATCCCAAATTTGATGAAGACCGGGTATTCGGCTCCAACTTCTTCTCGAATAGCGCCGGCGACTTCTCTCAAAAAGCGTGTGCGCCCCTGAAGATCGCCACCCCATTCATCTGTGCGTTTATTGACATAGGGCGAGTTAAATTGACTGACCAGATAGCCATGCGCGCTATGGATTTGTACTGCATCGAAGCCCGCGGCTTTTGCCCTGCGAGCTGCTTGAGCGAAAGCATCAATTAGCATTTCGATTTCATCGGTGGTAATTTCTCGGGCTGGTCCTTCCAAAAAGTCTTCATCAATTGCCGAAGGAGCGATTGTTTCTTCCAGATCGCATTGCATCCCGCCATGATTGATCTGTGCAGCGATCTTACCGCCTGCCTGATGAACGGCGTCTACGCATTCTTTTAGGGCGGGAATTAGCTCATCGGCATAAATGCCGGCCATTTCGTGGTGACATTTGCCAGAAGGATGGACATATAAATGCCCGCTGATGATCAGCCCCGTGCCACCTTTGGCAAGGTCACCCCATAGTGATTTGAGCTTCTCTGTAGCTTTGCCATCAAGATCATCTGCCATCAATTCGGCGGTTGCTGAGCGAATAATGCGATTGGGAATTTCCAGATTTCCGATTTTTGCAGGGGTGAAGAGGATGCTCATTTTTTATCTCCGATGATTATGAATTTCAAAGATAGTATATACCAACTCTTCGCTCGTATACGGTTTACCTATACCCAAATTTTGTGATCAAAGTCTCCACATAGCGCGATTTGAATTGCTCAGGTCGCCATTGCGTGTTTGAGTGGCAGGAGGTGAAGAGTGACACCCACGTGCGCGGTTACGGAAAATTTTAGCAGATTGAGAAAAGATAATATTCTTAGGTGTAGGGGATATAAGTCTGAATTGGAAGTTAGATTTGTCAGGTTTAAATTAAATGACCACTCCCACAAATTCTATAATATCTCGACTTACATATTTTGCATGTTGTTGTTCTCTTTAAAACCTTGTATATTATATTTGAGAGTTTAATTAAAAAACATTAATCTCTCTCAGCTTTTGCATCTAGCATGGTAAATTTTTTATGAAGAAAAAAACTCTAGTCCTTCTTATGCTAATAGTCTTCATAATGATAACTATCACCGCCTGCAAACCAGATGATCCGCAGAAGGTAGAACTGCCAATTGAAACTTTCGATGTTGTTGGTGAAATCAAGCTTCTTCAATGGTCTCCTGATGGAACTCGACTAGCTGGTGGTGGTCATATAAATCAACTGGCAGTATGGGATGTCAAGAGTGGTAAAGAACTTTTCTCATATGAGTTTTCTGATGTTTGGCTAAGCGACATATGCTGGACAAACGATGGATCGCAACTTATAGCGGCATTCGAAAGCGGAGAGTTAGTCGTCTGGAATTCGTCTACAGGCGAAATTCTTCATCGCATATCTGAAAACGTAGAATTCTGGAACAAATCAAAAGCCTATACAGCAGTAGCCTGTTCTCCAAGCAATTCTCTGGTTGCTACCGGGCAGGCGGGTGGCAATTTTTTGATATGGGATAGTTCTAACTGGCAAAAAAAACCCATTCAAGTTGAAACCCATGAGACAATGATCAACAATATTGTCTGGACTTCAGATGGTGCCAAAGTGGCCGAGGAGCACTATGGCTACTTAAATTTATGGCAACTGTCTGAATCTGACTATGTTGTTGTCCAAGAAATGCACCCTGTCAGTGGTGAAAAGCTGGCTTTTTCTCCTGATGGTATGTTTTTACTACAAGCAGGAACGCTATTTAGAAGCATTCATAAATGGAATGTTGTTACAGAAGAACAATCACACATTTTCTGGTGGGGTCTTGCCACTATGTATGTTAGTGGGGTAAATGTCGGGATTGGATGGGATAAAACTGGTCAATTCTTCGCAACAGCAGAAGACAATGGTCGTATTAGTCTATGGGAAAACGCTACAGATGAACGGTTGTATTTCCTACGCACGCCGCGACACATTACTTCAATGGCTTGGTCACCTATCGAAAATGTACTAGCAATGGGCGGTCGCCACGAGATCATGCTAATAGATATTTCTGACCTTGTTGAAAAAACACATTAGAAAAGAGCACCTGTCAAAGTTGCTTCACCACCCTTCCTAGCTGACGTTCGCGCTTAATTCGTTCACCCATGACCTCCTTCATCACCTCGTGTGTACATTTAACGGTCTGATCCCAGACTTCGCTTAACTCCTGAGAATAGGAACCGCTGTTACGTGCCTCATTCAAGATATCATCCGGTGATTCCTTGAAGTAAGGCAACATTGTTATGCCAGAATTCAGGGCAGACTTAATCAGACTACCAAAGCAACCTAATTCTTTGTCATGCGGGGGACTTATTTGCCACGCGTACAAAACCTTCTGATGTGCCAAGGCCCACACTAGATACTTTATTCCAACTTTATCATCTTTTGTGTCTTTAATCAGTGTTGTCAAGATATGGTATATGCTCCAATTTCGGTCTAGCAAATAATGAACCCTTAAATTTCCCAATGTGATTAATACTGAAAGTACTTTATCAATTTTAATTCGGTAAAGCGAGGCTCCTAACAGAAAGCCAGCAACAACACTGTTAACCAAAAATTCATAATGATTAAATTGAGGAGAAGCGATTGCCAGCCACACCAGAAAAAATCGTGCTGCCAATCCCATCAAGTCAGCCCATGCTGTCAGTAACCCAGCAATGCCATCAATTATTATGCGCCGAATACCATAAAGAGGAGACAAGGGCACATTGGTAAACCATTTTACCAAAGAGAGATACAACATAATGTAGAAGACAGGATAGGTAATAAATTGTGGTAACAACGTTGCAACCTGCAAAAATGGCATCCCGGTGAATAATGAAATTACTAAGCTAACTGGTAAAAGTAAGAGTATCATTCCAACTATTGTAGAAATAAGTATCAGACCTGCCGTCATGAAATCAATATAGACATAAAGAACCGCCCCAAGAATAGAAGTCCAAAATGTTTGCGATGCTGATTTTTTTTCAGGTCCAAATCCGCGAAAGAATGCAAGTATGATCGCGGGAAATATACTGATTAAAGCGAAAACAATACCCTCCCAAAATGGTCTAACGAAACTAAATACCTGATCAATAATCAACGCCCCAATTAGAGGGGTCACCATAGCGACAAGAAAAACATCCAAACAAATTCTCGTGTTTTTGCGATCAGCCTTCCGATAGAAATTAAGCGCCAAGCGAGGAGATTTTTTCTCTGCTAACAAAGCCTCACGATAAAGGGAAATAGCATCTGCTGATGTATGTTTTGCCATTTGATTTCTAATCCAGATTATATTTTCGTAAGGTGATAAAGGGATTTGATATTCATAATCTCTCCAATCATTTAGTGGGTTTCAAAATACTCACAATATCTCTAGTAACCATTTCAATAACTATACTAAAGCCAATCAAATTAAACCAAAAGCCAATTAAAAAACCTGGAATACTAAGGTATTCGTTTGTTCTCTTCATTGCAGGCAAATTAAACAGCCAAAAACGGATTAATGGGATAACATTTGACAATTCATGATCTTCCGTAAAGAAGAAAATATCAATTCCAAAATTCAAAATAACTATAAGGGAAATAATTGAAAATCCTAACGCACCCCATAACCATTTTTTTTCTCCCGGATTGCGGTAGGCAGCAATATAACACCCCAGCGCAATTACAGTTGTTATAGGAAGCCAGCTAATATGCCAACCTCTCATTGTTGCTACTCCCAATACAGACGAGGGGCCCTTCGTCCAAGGAAGAAACATACCAACCAGGATTGCAACAGACACAATATAAGCTAACTCTAAGGAAGCTTTTGCTTCTTTTTGCATGATTTTCCTCCTAAAAACAAGATATTTTCAGCTATCCAGCACTATAAGATCTATCGAAACAACAAAATTTCATTTCATCTCCAGTATACAGATTTTTTATTTGAGATTCAACAATTGTTCTTCAAAGTCAAAACTTAGGTTAGATACATATTTGAGATTGCGATTCCATCCCCAAAATACGATATATGTTTCTCCTAGCCGGATTAGAGAGAGTAAACTTTTCGATTTACCTTCTGCGCTTTTGAAGATCAGGCCATCCACTAGGCTCCTAAAAATCAATAAAAGCGGCGTAAGCGTTAGCGTGCTCAATAGCGTGGTGGGTTAATACGGCCGTGGTCACAATAGCGGGTTCGGGATCATACTTGGTGGTAGGTACGTCGCAGGCATAGTTAATTTCCGATTATTTATACCCAAATTTTGTGATTAACTTTTCCATATAACGCGATTTGAATTGCTCGGTTGCCATGGCTTGTTTGAGGGGTGGCAGACGCAGGATCACGCCGAGGACAGCGGCAAGGGCACGATGATTCCATAACACACGGTTATCGAAGATGAGATTCTGTAGGTCGCCGCGTTCGATAGCCATCATAACTACACGATGGGTAGAATTCAGGGGGGTAATCACACGTTCGGGTCGAGAGCGGAGCGTTAATCCCTCTTGAGAACAGGTACGCAGGCAGACGCCGCACCC
>JABGQT010000059.1 GCA_018648685.1 Anaerolineae bacterium | reverse complement strand
TTGCAGGCTTTTATGCTTTTCGGGCAACAGCCGCAGATTGGGGCGTTTTTATCACAGGCGTTGCAGAAGGGTCTTATAACACCCCAGCCACCAGCATTGCTAGAGGCACAATCCTCTGGCCCGATATTCAAGAGGCAGTTGCTGCCAACCAGGATGCGCCGCGTAGAGTGCGTTCGATGATCTCCATGGAAAAGACCACCCCTTGGGCTTTTGGGATTACTTTGATAGAAGCCCAAAAGGGCGAGTCAGTTTTTCGACTCTGGCGTTTCTATCCCGGCCCACCTCCGTCTGGAGGCTTTGAGTGATGGGAGCGAGTGCGAAAAGATCGGAGAAGGGACAGGCATTGGCAGAAACCGCCATGTTTTCTGTACTCCTGGTGCTGATGGCTTTTGGCTTTTTATCGCTAATCCCCATCCATCGGGCACGCACCGCTGCAACTGCCGCCGCTTATGGCTGCGCCCAGTTTTTGAGCCAATCGCCAGACGCGGTTCGGGCTGCGCAAAATGCTTATCAAATTGCAAACACTACTTTGCGTTCTGAGTGGAGCGGGACTTTTGGTGTGCAATATGCGGTTTCTGTGGAACCGCCAAGTGCCCCAGGAGAACCTGGTGCTTGTACTGTCTCCTGGCAAATCCCGGAATTATTCAGACTGGGCTTCGGGAATGGCTCTTCCCAAGAACGATTTATTTCGCGTTCAGAGACATGGAAAGCAAAATGGCGTTGAGAAAACCTAATCCCCGCGAGCGTGGGCAGACGATTGCGCTCTACGCTATTATCCTGCCCCTGATGGCTATCTTCCTAATGGGGTTGCTTGATTATATGACCACAAGTGTACGCGTGATGGATGCTGTTGGGATTGGTGATTTGGCTGCCCATGCTGGCGCACAGGAAATTGAAGTCTTGCCCAATGGCGTGATTCGCTCCACTTCTGAGGGGAATGCGGTGGCTGCCACTTATTTTCGCAACCAGGCTCCCTCCTATCTGCAATTGAATTTTGTGAGATGTGGGCGTTATCAGGGGAGGCCGGGTTGCTTGGTGCAGGCTGGAATTGAGACCCCTGGCTTTCTCTTCCCCAAGCACTGGATCGCTGTGAATACGGTTGGGTATCTGGCGCATGGGGTTACGAGAGAAGATCAATAATAAAAAGGAAAACTATGCTGAATTTTTTCACTTATACAGACCTATCTGGCAAACGGCGCTTACGTACTTATATGATTATTGCTATCGCCTCATTCACTCTATTGCTTTTACTTGCTGGCGGAGCAACACTTTGGCGTATTTGGCAGTTTTCTCCCGCTGAGATTGCAGAAACACCTGTCTTTGCCCCTCTTGCAGCAACTACTATTCCTGAGACAACACCAACCAATACCCCGGAAGCCTGCCCCTCTGATCCTGCTGATTGGGCTTTGCTGGATTTGCCTTTGAGCAAGAATTACAAATCGCTTAGCCCAGCCTGTCTCTACACAGAATTGGAACGAACTGTGGCTTGGGTCTTGGCAATTAATGAAGGCTATAGCCGAGCAGAGGCAACAGAAAAGCTGGGTTTTTCTTCTCTGCCTATGACCATGCAAACAGGGACACTGACTATCCTCACAGATAATAAAGGTCCTCTGGCTGTACAGATGCTTATCAGTCCACAAGTACCTGATTTCGCACAATGGACAATTGATCAATCTGGCAATCCAGCTACAACTATGGCTTTGCGAGGCTGTTTTCGTGCTTCTACCTTTGCTGGAAACGAACGACAGGATTGGGGTGATGGGTATGAAGTGATTTGCGTAGTATCTAAAGATACTGAAGCAGCTTATGGATTAATGCAATTGGGAGAGATTTTTTTTACTGGTGGGGATGGACAGGTTTCCGCATCACGCACTTTTCTACTTTTTGGCTATCAAGAAAAAAATTGGACATGGTTAGGTTGGCGTGAAGATGGAGGGC
>JABGQT010000152.1 GCA_018648685.1 Anaerolineae bacterium | reverse complement strand
CTCGGCTCGTTGGAACTTATACTCACAGATGCAGGTTTAATACGCTTTTTGAGCATCATTGTTCGTTCCTGGCTCTCAGTGCAGATTGCCATTTTACTTGTGGCGACCACCAAATTCCCCGATCTAATTCATGCGCTTGAGCATTTGCGGCTACCAAAAATGCTCGTCACCGTCATTGCTTTTCTTTACCGATACATGTCCGTTCTCACTGACGAAGTAATACGGCTCATGCGTGCCAGACAAGCCCGCAGCGCAGTGCTCCCTGACAAACGTGGCGGTGGGAGCCTTCTCTGGCGCGCCCGCACAGCGGGGAATATGGTCGGGCAGCTTTTCTTGCGGAGTTATGAACGCTCAGATCGTATTTACCATGCCATGCTTTCGCGCGGCTATAACGGACATCTGCGCACACTCAACCAACATGAGATGCAAGTAAATGATTGGCTCATTATCGCGCTCGCCTTCCTTATAATCGCATCTTTGCAGCTTTTTGCTCACACTACCGGATAAACAAAAACCATGCCCCCTATCGTTCACAAATCACCCGCCAAGCCACCCAATTTAGCAAAAAACAAAAGCGTTATCGCCATTAAAGATTTAGGATTTTCCTACCCTGACGGACATGTTGCCCTGAAAGATATTTCCTTGTCGATCCAGACAGGGGAAAAAATTGCCTTGGTCGGCCCTAACGGCGCAGGAAAATCTACTCTTATGCTCCACTTAAACGGGATATTTAGCGGCGAAGGCAAACTTGAAATAGGCTTGCTCCCGTTAAATAAAGAGAATCTGCCCGTTATTCGCTCTCTCGTTGGATTGGTTTTTCAAAACCCCGATGACCAACTTTTTTCTCCCACTGTTTTTGAAGATGTGGCCTTTGGGCCTCTTCATATGGGCTTGGCAGAAGAAGAAGTGATTGCCCGCGTGGAAGAAGCTCTCGCCCTAGTCGATATGCGCGGATTTGATGACAGGCTCTCACATCATCTCAGCACCGGACAAAAGAAACGGATCGCCATCGCAACGGTGCTATCCATGCGCCCGCAAATTCTTGTGCTAGATGAACCCTCCGCAGGTTTAGACCCACGCGCAAGACGCGGTCTGATCAATCTCCTTCGTGAACTACCACTGACTATGCTCGTCTCCACTCATGATTTACGCATGGCGAAAGAACTTTTTCCACGCGTGATCATTATGGATGAAGGCCAGATCGTGGCGGATGGGGAAACTTCTATTTTATTGGAGAATGAAACATTGTTGGAGAGGCATGGGCTAGAGAAGATATAGCACAAGAAATACTTCAATAACGGAAACAAGCTAAAAACACGAGCGATTTTCCTAATCCTATAAAAAAGCCCTGACAGTTTTTCTGAAACTGTCAGGGCTTTTATTTTAGTTTCCCAATATCGGCGGGAGAATTGCTGGTGCAGAGGGTTCCATACTGCGCAGAAAGGCAACCAGAGATTGGAGATTATAATCGCTCAGACGACTACCCCAAGCGGGCATGAGGGTGCCAGAAACGCCGCCAGCAATAATTTGGTAAATCGCTGCATCGGGGGTTTCTTCGAGGAAGAGTTGATTATTGACAGCAGGCGCCATCGGAGAGCCATATCCATCCACGCCATGACAAGATTTACAGGCGATATTGAAAAGATTTTGCCCATCTGCGATCAACTCGGGCGAGGAGGGAATACTCATCACTTCGACTTCAGGGAAATCAACACCTGTTTCAATTAGCTCGGGCCAGCGGTAGATCAAATCTACTGTAGCATTGATCTCTTCAGGCGTGAGAATATTTTGCCAACTGGCCATTAATGTGCCATTTATACCTGAGTTGACCATTTGAATAATTTCTTCTTTAGGTCTGGCTCTCAGATCATCAGAATCAATGGATGGGGCGATAATCGTACCAGAGCCGTTTGCACCATGACAAGCGGAGCAATTTTCAGCGTATACGAGTAGGCCTTCAGTTAGAATTTCACCACCATCTATAGCTGATAGCGACGAAAGCATCTCGTCAGAAACTTCCATCTCGATCACTTCGGGCGGTGTCAAACCCAACTCTGCTACTCGCGTTCCTACATAATCCCAATTTGTTTGCTGAATAAAAGTTGTAAAATCAGCGATTTGAGAATTGCTGAAGATGCCACCCTCTTCGGCTGCCCAAGCTGCCATGAGGGTATTGCTGCGTCCGCGAGAGATGACTTTACTAAGGTCATTTTCAGACATCGTACGAACAGCATCTGTGTTAAGGGCAGGGGTATCTCCTATCCCTTCGCCGGCGGCACCATGGCAGACTGCGCAATTTTCGGCATATAGGTCTGTTGAGCTTAAGACGGCAGTAGTATAGTAACTATCTAATAAACTTTCTTGATGTGTTGGTTCAATAAAACTATAGATAGGCACAATGACAAGAATAACAAGGGTTGCTAAAAAGCCCGTTATTTTCATGGGTAAGGTCATAATATCTTCCTTAGATGTAGACTATATCGTCTGGGCTGGTTTGATTGCGTTCGATCGGAGAGCTGGTATCAACAATGATCTCAGTCTCTTCATTAATTGCGATCTGAAATAGATCGAGCGGACGTGGCGCAGGCTGGTTGAGCACATCGCCTTCATTTGTGAAAACTGAACCATGGCAGGGACAAACAAATTCTCCGCTGGCTTGATCAAAAGGAACGGCACAGCCCAGATGGGTACAGCGGCGATAAATAGCCAGAAAGCCGCCATCTTGTAAACGCACCAAATAGAAACGTCCAACTTCCACAGGAGTAACACTTCCAAGCGGATAGCTCTCATAGGAGCCGAGATTAAACTCCCCACCAAATTCGCCGTCTGTAGCCCGCGGAGAAAGAAAGCGTAAACCGACAAAACTTAGCTCGGTCACAGCCAATGCGCCAGCCGCTCCCCAAGCCAGATTAAGGAAATCTCGACGTGATATTTTTTCAGTAGACATAATTTAGCTCCAAGGAAGGATAAATGCCATCCCTTCACCACGGAAAAATATACCGATAACGGTCAGCGTGACGAAAGATGCCAATAAGAGAGTAAAAAGGGATTGACGTGCTTCGCAGTTTGAGGCTTTGAGCACTTTTAAGGCTTGATAATAGCCAATTAATAAAAGCAAAACGCCTGCCAAGGGGATCCATCCATTACTGATATAACTCGGCAAGAAAGGTAGCCAGCCCGGTATATCGAGCCAGTATTCATCTACTAGAACAAAAGCAAATGCGCCAATTACGCCAAGGTTTGCACTGAACACTGTCAGCCAGCGTCCGTTCATAGAGCGAAACCAGACTCCGACACTGTCCATATCTTGATCCAGGTACGGGATAAGCAACAGCCCAAGCAAACCTGCCCCAGGAATGATGATGGCACCAAAAACTGGGTGAAAGTGCATTAGTAGTTCTTGAAATCCCATAAAATACCAGGCCGCTTTAGCAGGGTTAGGACTATGCGCGGGATTCGCCGCTTCTTCTAAGGGAGCATTGACAAATGTCGCCCAAAGTAACAGGATAGCGATCCAGACCAGCACAAAAGTAAATTCAATGCTGACCAAGTGCGGGATAGTTGTGACCCGCTCTTTATCCGCTTGCGTATCAATTGCTCGGGGCACAGTAATCTTATCTTTACGTACCCGCCAAATGTGGAAGGAAATAATTCCAAATATAAAGAGGGGGATAATAGCGATATGTAAGCCGTAGAAATTGGTCAGAGTTGCCGCACCAACTTCGGATCCGCCCAGTAAGAGGCGTGTAATCGGCTCGCCGACTATCGGAAGATAATCCAATAAGCTAACGCCCACAGTAATTGCCCAATAAGCCAGTTGATCCCACGGGAGCAAATATCCCGTAAAATTTGCCCCAATAATCAACAGGAGCAACGCGATACCCATTGCCCAATTGAACTCGCGCGGGCGGGTAAATCCGGCGGTATAAAAAACACGCAACATATGTAAAACAGCAACCACGACCATCAAATTACCAGACCAGTGATGCAAATTGCGGATGAGATTGCCAAAATAAATCTCTGTTTGCAACGCGATCATACTCTCATAAGCTGCGTCTGGAGAAGGGGTATAGACGAAAAGTAAAAGCACGCCTGTTATGGCCAAAACGGAGGCAAGCAAAAGCAACAACCCGCCCAAGCCAAAAGTGTAGTTGAATTTCAGCGCAGCTTTTGAAGTTTTCGTGGGGTGAATATGTAAGATCAAACTATTCATCACCATTTTCATGCGCCCACGATCATCTTCTGGTGAAAGCGGGTCACGTTGAATGGATTTCAAAATGCGTTTTTGCAAAGGCTCTTTTTTTGGGGTTTGGATTTCATTTTCTGTCATGGGATTTTCTCTTACTCTATGATTCTGCGAGGAGCACGCTCTTGCGACGAAGTAGTCTCATTATCGGTGAGATTGCTTCACCCCGAAAAAGCATTCGGGGTTCGCAAATTCATACCTTTTCAAATGGAACGGTTCGCTCTTGCCCCCTACTTGCCACCGTTTCCATTGCCATTGCCCGGTCCCGCCCAAAGGGGGCGACCATTGGGATCTCGCAGCATTACCAGATCGCCTGTAGCGACTTGCGTAATATCGCCTGCTGTGAATTGATCATTTTGGTAGTAACCAACAACGATGATTTCATCACCTACCTGAAATGTAACGCCCTGTTCAGCAAAGAAACGGGGTTGCCCAGTCTGGAAAGCGATAATTTCTCCATCCAACGCAGACATGGTCATATTCCCACCCTGAAAGGACATCAAACTTCCTTCGAGCGTAACCCATTCATCAATTTGGATTTGCGACTCGCCTGTGCCTTCACCATTATTACCATTTTTCCCCTGAGCGTTATCTGCCCCGCCGCTCCACAAAGGTTGCCCTGTATCACTACGGACTTGCAAAACCTGCCCATCAGAAGTCAACACAGCCGTTGCATGGATCATGTCTTCGTTGATTGAGCCATCAACAGTAACTGATTGTCCAACTTCGAGTACAACAGCTTGATTTTGCCAATAATCTGCGGGGCCAAGCTCAACATAGACACTCTCTCCACTTTGTAGAGAAAATAGAAAACCAGTATCGTCAATTTCTGTGATTACACCTGTCTCCATCCATGGCTCCCCTTGAGAGCCTTCAGCGACCATCGCCTGAGCACCTTGTTGTGCTTCGCCTTGCTGTCCTTGTTCCATATTTCCATTCCCCTGACCTTGCTCCAGGGCAACAGATTCTCGAGTAGCGAGAACTTCACTTTCTTCTACCGTTGAAGCCTGATAAGCTGCGGCAGCACCACTAACCCCTAATACTGTTGCGAGTAATAAACCAATTGCCATTTTCTTAAACATTTTTATCTCCTTATTTGCTTTACACAAAATATTTGTTATTTATCTTCTGTGTAAATATAAAAGGAGATTGTAAAGAAAAGGTAAAGAGACGATGAAGGCTTTGTAGCAATTTTCAAGTGCCTTTATTTCCATATCATACCCAAATCTTGTATAGCTACTGGAAAAAATACCCAGTACCAAAATGGGTCTTTCGACGAATTTACTTGCGATATTAAATCATCTATACTGAATATAAGGATATTTGATTGATTATGCATCTGCGAGGAGCATGCTCTTGCGACGTGGCAGCCCCAATATCCATAAGATTGCTTCGTCAGATAAAACTCTCCTCGCAAAGACATCGCTGAGTAGTTTCGAAAAAAAGGAGATTCCCATGAATGGTTTTTTATTAGTTCTTTCCTTCGGCTTCTTCCGAATAGTTTTGCCCGTAGCCCTTTTGTTTTTGATTGGCGAATGGGTACAACGTCGGCAGAATAGTTTGCGCGTTAATTCGTAAAGGGAATATTACCACTGCAAACAGCTTTTGCGTGATGTGATGTCATTGCCACACTACGCTTCGCTTTGTTCGCGATGACATCACCCATACAAAAAAGAGACCCTCTTTGCAGAGGGTCTCTCTCGTTAAGTTACGCTATCAATTTTCTAAGGGAATGGTGTCGGGGTTTGTGGAGCGTAAACGGGTAAGCTTTCTTCCACTTTGGGAATATAAGTCGTAATCGCGGTTTCTTCGCTCTGCACAAAAATATAAACACCTGCCAGCATGAGCGTTGCTAAAACGCCCGCTATAGGGAAGTAGATCATTTGCCGTTTGCGAAGTGTCTTTTGGTCAACTTCAGCATCGCCTTCACCAGCTTTGATCTCTGCCAACTCAAGTGGATGCTCGTGCTGCATCTCTTCTTCAGTCAAATCACCTGTCCACATGGCTTTGTTGAAGCGTTTAATATGAACACTGTACATATGCCAAATCAAGACAGCCAGCACCGCCAGCACCGCTTCTGCACTATGTGCCGCTTTCGCAGCCGGAATAAATTCCCCAGGGAAATAGCGCGTGGTGGTGATCGGATTCCACATCATGAAGCCGGTTATGCCCATGATAACGGTTCCCCAAACCAATGCCCAATACTCAACTTTTTCCTCGTAAGTGTAACGCCCCATTTTGGGAGGCTTCTTCGTTAGGCGCAAGTTATAAGTAAATGCCTGCCAAGCATCTTTTGCATCTTGAAATGAAGGGAGCATCGTCGCGCGGACGCGGAGGACATAGAGTTTGTAGCCAATGACCAAGATATGATAAGCCGTGACCAGCATTAGGGCGATAGCGGCAAGATGATGGATATTGCGCGTATTTTCCACGCCGCCGAGCAAGCTGACTAAGGAGGCGGCGAAGCCGTTGGAGGGGTAACGCTGAGGTAATCCGGTTAGGCCGAGGATCGTAAACGAGAGCAACATGACGACATGTTCGATCCGCTGGGGAAGTGTAAAACGGGGGTAAGTTTTGATCGTCTTGCTCATGATTTTGCTCCGCTTTTTCGTCGATTCGTCACTCGTCTGAAAATATCACTACCGACAAAGATGAGCATCCCGCCAATCACAAGAGGGATGAGTATTTTGTAGAAAAGATCGACAAAGTAGACAATCGGGAAATGCTCGGGGTCAGGGACGTAGTGGCTCATCCAGGCATCTGAAAAGTTCGCGGTGACATCTGGGTGGCATTGCTGGCAAGTATCTAAGAGATTTTCTTTTATCGCAAGACCATGCTCAGGGTTGTCTGGTGAGTAAATATCATGCACGCCATGACAATCGAAACAGACCGGTTTATTTACCTCCTGATCTGGCGAACGTTGCTCAAATAGTAAAACCGATGTGCCGTGAAAATCGGCAAGATATGTATCGAAGATATTTGTAGAAATATCGTATTTATCCATCCGCTCAGAATCGCTGTGACAGTCGGCACAGATATTTGGCGATTGAAGGCGATAACTTGCGGTGGTGGGATCGGCAATATCATGCACGCCATGGCAGTCAATACAAGTCGGCACATCAAGGTTGCTTTCTTGTGTGAGAGCCGCGCCGTGAACGCTCTCTGCATAAACATCGTAAATTGTTGAATGGCAACGTGCGCAAGTTTCTGGGATATGTAAACGTGCTTCGGGTAAAAGTTCTCCCGTTTCTTCATTTGTTAGACGATGTTGTTCATGTGGATCATGACAATCGGTACAAATTGCGGCATTCTGATCCCCTGCTTCTAATGCTTGTCCGTGCATACTATCTATGGTTTTGTCGTATTCTTCCTGATGACATTCTTGACAACTTTCGTACATCTGTAAAGAGAATTCTCGCAGGTTTTTGGGCGTTTCTCCACGATGGGGGAAATGGCGTAGCCCAGCATCGGTGTGACAATCTTCGCAGGCGAGGTCGGCTTCGCCATGTGCGGATGCGGCAAAGACATCCATTTCAATCGTGGTATATAGTATTTCGCCACTGTCTAAGGTTAGCGTTCTATCTGGCTCAGCATGGCAATCGGTGCATTTATTTCCCTTAGCATAATCTACTTGCAGCGGGGCAGCACTCACGTTTTCGGCAGTCCCAAGTAAAAAAATGGCAAGCAAGCCAAA
Organism: Anaerolineae bacterium; assembly: GCA_018648685.1. GTDB lineage: Bacteria > Chloroflexota > Anaerolineae > Anaerolineales > Villigracilaceae > Desulfolinea. Next base: position 4,020 of record JABGQT010000152.1, on the reverse strand, counting down.
TACAAGAGCGAAGCCCAATACTATCCATTTTTGACGCTGTTTTTTATTTTTTTCGAGAGGCATCGTGAATTTCCATCAATAAATTAATAAATAATTGCAAATTGGGGGAGGCATAGCCTCCCCCAATTTTCTTTTTACAGGAAGTGCTAATTACTGTGGAGCATGATAGCCAGAAGCCATATCGGTCAACGCAGCATCATCAAGTGCGGATGCCGAATCTGGAATGTGGCAACTACGGCAGGCGAAGTTCAAGCCTAATTCTGAGAGGGCAACAGAGCCATCTTCGGTGAATTGCTCAAATTGAGTCGGGTTGATTGCCATTAGGTGAGTGCGAATATCGCCGGTGAATTTGGTAATATCGCCCACTGCGCTCTTGGTGACACGCGGCATGTGGCAGTCAATACAAGCAACGTCTTCTGCCATCTTCTCACTCGCCTGATTGGCGGCTTCATCGAAATGGCAGTTTTCACATGATGTGCGAGTTGTCTTGACAGTAGGATCACTCTGCTGTGCTTTGCGTAATGCTACAACGCCAGCGTGCGGGTCGTGGCAGACAACACAATCGAGGGTGATGTGTTTGCTCTGGAAGAGTTCTTCATATTGCTCGTGGTGTTTGATGAAACCACCGCTTGCATCGACAGTTTCAGAGCCGCCGCGCAAGTGGCAAAGACCACATTGTTCAGAATCACGGTCAACATCCATCGCTACGCCCTGCGGATTATCAGCATGGAGACTGCCAGGACCATGGCAGGCTTCACATTGGATACCAGGTTCTGCCCAAGTGCCAACCATACCGGGCAAATCGTCCTGATGTGCGTCGGGGGGCCAACTGGAATAGCCAGTTGTATGGCAGGTGCCACAGTTATAAGGGACATTTTCGTCGCCAGCATGGTAGCCGACCCAGCCGGGGCCGTTACCAACAATCGGGTTCGCAAAATTGAATTGGCTGACATAATCGGTATTGCCAGATTCGCCGGGAGCATCGGTGATGATGTAGCCTTCGTTGTTAACAAAGCGAGCTTTCCAGTTATATCCGCCGATGACGTAAGAAATATCATCCCATGTATAGCCTTCGGGCAATTCGGTCACTTCGGTAAATGGATATTCGGGCGGCTGTCCGTCAACAACCTTATTCAGTTTATATGGGTGTCCTGACTGCATAAAGACATTATAGGTATCTTCATGACACTCTGAACATGCTTCAGAGCTAATATAGTCGGCACCAAAAACAGGCATATCACCTGCCGCGGCAGCAGCACCATCAGAACCGGCTGGGCCAGCCGGGCCTTCGGGACCGGCGGGACCGGCAGGACCAGCACAAGATGCCAGGGCAAGACCCAAAAGCAATATACTGGTCAAAACTAATAGAGTTTTTTTAGACATTGTATTTCTCCTCAAACATAGGTGAAACTTTCAAGAAACTAAACAGAAAATGAGTGTTTTTTCAGCATACCTCCTTTTTGGGTATCTTAACTCAACAAAAAAGAAAGATTGGGTATGTATATTGTGATAATAATCCCAACCAACATTAAAATCAAGTTAAAATTCACACAATTCATGTGATAAATGTCATTTGTGCAATTTGGAGCAAAAAAGCGGCTAGGTTGGGGTAAAATACACAACATCATGCTAGGACAAGAATCCTCCCTCCTCTCCTTTATTATCTACTTTATTTACGGTTTAGCCTTCTTCGTCATGGGCATTGCCCTGATCTTAGAGACAAGCCGCTCCCCCTCTCTAACAGAGGCGCGTCTACTTTGGCCCCTAGCTGTTTTTGGCGTTCTGCACGGTTTACATGAGTGGTTTGAGTTCTTTTTACAACAAGCATCCTGGATGGATGCAGAAATCTCAGACAATATAGTTTGGATACGGATGCTTTTATTAGCCATATCTTTTCTATCTCTGGCTTTTTACGGCATCCAAGCCGCCAACCTGCAAAAACGAGAAATGCTTCTTCCGCTAACCTTGCCTCTAGCAGTTTTAGCAATTTATTCAGTTCTAATCATTTTCAATTCCTACACCACTTATAAAAACACCCCTGTTGAACTTTTCCCGCTTGTTAACAACCTTATCCGCTATTTATTTGCAGTGCCGGCTGCTGTTCTCGCCTCTATAGGATTGCGCAGGCAAGCGAAAGAAGCGCAGCAAAACGAGCGTTTTCCGCTGGTAGCCAACCTAAATTGGGCATCCTTCGGATTTGGCGTTTATGGCATTAGCCAGCTATTTGTTTCACCGCTTGCTATGTTCCCCGCACGCTTCATCAACAATCGGCTTTTTTTTGCAATGACAGGCATCCCACTCGAGGTGCTTCGATCGGCAACCGCGCTCATTATCACCTTTGGTCTGGTACGCGCCATTCAAGCCATCGAAGTTGAAAGGCAGGAGCAACTTCAAAACGCGCAAGAAGCGAAGGTCGCTGCTCTCGAACAAGTCAAAGAAGAAATGGCTGCACGAGAAGAAATGCAGCGGGATTTACTCCGTCATATTGTTCAGGCACAAGAAGACGAGCGTGCTCGCATTTCACGCGAGTTACATGACGAGACAGCCCAAGTCCTCTCTGCATTTTCATTGGAATTAGCAGCTCTAAGCAATAAACTGGATGAGAAGCCGAACGCCCTTGTCCCTAGGCTTGCTCATTTGCAAGACCTAAGCAAAGATATGTCTCAGGGCATCTACCGTTTAGTGCATGACCTACGCCCCGCGCAACTCGACGACCTTGGGCTTGTGCCCGCCATCCAGAACCTGATTGAGCGAGAATGCTGCAAAATGGAGTTGGAAGTCTCTTTAGATGTAGAAGGCGCATCTCAACGAGTAGACCCGCTCATCGAAACCGTACTTTTCCGTGTCGCGCAAGCCGCTCTGACCAACGTTTCTAAACACGCGCAAACCCAGCAAGCCAAAGTGGATATTTCTTTTGAAAAAGATTTGATCACGCTTCATATTAGAGATAACGGCGTTGGTTTCAACACCAAAGGACCTTTCACCCCTCCCAGCGGATGGGGATTAGCCGGCATGCGCGAACGAGTTGAAGCCGTAAATGGAAGATTTATCCTGAAATCCTCTTTGGGTGAAGGCACGTCCATCGAAGTCATCGTCCCAAACACCCCAACGCGGAAAGACAAGGAGTAAGTCCATGACAAAACCCATTCGAATTATGCTCGTAGACGACCACGATGTTGTACGCTTTGGGCTGAAATCCTTTTTAGACACCCAAGAAGGACTCGATGTTGTCGCTGAAGCAGCAAATGGCATAGAGGCCATCAAGCGCGCACTAGAAGTGAAACCCGATGTCATTCTGATGGACATCACCATGCCCGAAATGGACGGCATGGAAGCCACCCGCCAACTCAAAACACAATGCCCAGACTGTCTGGTGCTCGCATTGACCGTTCACGAAGATAAAGAGTACTTTATTCAAATGCTGGGAGCGGGCGCATCGGGCTATATTACCAAACAGGCTGCTTCTGACGAATTGGTGATGGCAATCGAAACTGTTGCCAAAGGTCATGTCTATCTACAGCCTGCGCTAGCCCGCTGGCTTCTCGAAGATTATCAACGCCTGAGCAACCAGTATCCCGTTGCTCGGACAGCCTCCGCTGCTCAAGGGACAGGCTCTCCAGTTGGATTGGATGTTCTCAGCCAACGCGAATTACAAGTTCTTGAATTGGTTGCCGATGGGCATAATAATAAATATATCGGCGAGGCTTTAGGTCTCAGCCCAAAGACCATCGCCCGTCATCGCGAGCGGATCATGAATAAACTCAATATGCACTCGCGTACAGAATTGGTTAAATTTGCCATCCGCACCGGCTTGATACAGCTAGACTAAACAGCTACATTATTTCTCTTTTTTTTAAAGTTAGGACAGCCCAATATCTAAATTTATACATTGAGCTGTCCTTTTTATTGGAGGCAAAACCTTCCTGTAAAAGTCGTGTTTATATGCTCATGTATAATAATGCCGTTAATTTCAGTAGTTCACGATTTTGATTGACAAAGCGGGCAACTTCGGAGAAAGTT